>NZ_CP054719.1:0-347827 GCF_014896945.1 Candidatus Bodocaedibacter vickermanii | reverse complement strand
CCTTGTTGAATATATTCCCATAATAATTTAAATACGGCTTTTGGCATATCTGGATGACGGATAATAGAGTGTGGTTTCCCTAATAGTTCTGCTTCTGTATATCCTGATATATTTAAAAACAATCGATTGCAGTATTCTAATAATCCTTTCGAATCGGTGCGACTAACGATTAATTAGTTTTTTCCAAACGTCCTTTCCACATTAGTGATTTTCGGTCGAAGCTGCATACATATTCTCCACAAGTTATAAATAGGGTTGACGAATGAAGTTGCTAAATTGATCCATATTCTCTTTTACGAATTTTATCTTAATGGCTAAATCAGATAAACTGTTACTCATTTGATTTGATGAATCAAATGTGGCTGTAGCAATCTTAGACATATCTTGAATGGTTTCATTTACATTTAAAATATTGGTCATGCCTCCTGACATGTTATGACTCATTTGATGGGTGGTGTTACTTTGAATCTCAATAGAGTGTGCTACATCGTTTGAAATGTCTTTGAGTTGGTTGAGAGTATCTAAAACTTTATCGATAGATTCTGTTGTTGTATCAATATAGTTTTGGGTCAAGGTGACTTGATTAACAATTTTGTTGCTGGATATCATTGTTTTACTAGCTAGGTTTTTTACTTCAGCGGCTACTACAGAAAAGCTTTTTCCATATTCGCCGGCTCGAACGGCTTCAATAGTTGCATTTAAAGCTAATAAGTTTGTTTGCTCTGCAATTTCGGTAATTAAGGCGATGACGTCGTTAATTTCTTGCGATGATTCCTTTAGTCGATATATGTTGTTGGCCGCAGCATTTATTTCTGTTGCTGCGATTGTTGTAACATTGTTCGAGTCATTGACTTGAGTTCTAACATCATTAATCGCTTCTGAAAGTTCGTTACTTGCACGAGATAGGTTGCTCATCATTTCCCCAGCATTTTCAGACTCAAGTAAGACTTGAGAGCTTTTGTTTTTACTTGCTAATGAAGATTTGCTTAATTCTTGAAAGTTTTGGATTAATTTTTCTGATGCATCAATTATGCCGTTTACAAGTGTGCTAATTGTTGTTTCAAACTCTAGAGTGTTTTGAAGAAGTTTTTGATTTTTATTATAAAAATTATCAATAGTTTGGTTAATCGCTGTTGCGCTAGCTTTATAGTCTCCAGATAGTCCAGTTAACATAATTTTTCTGTAGAGCTTTCCTTCGGCAATTGCTTTCATGGACATTTGAGACTCTCTGTGCATTACATCAATAATATCAGAAACGTCATTGAGTTGTTGACATAACTCATGAAAACGCAAAGGGAATTTATTAACTTCTAAACGTAAGTCTAGCTCTCCTTTATTAATTTTGCTTAAAGCTAACGCAGCATTTTCGTAAAAATATTTATTGCCTTTGGCATCAACGTATAACAGCAATGTTAAAAAACCTAAGCTGCCACTTAAGATGATTTCAACGATTGATTCATGGAGAAATCCATAAACCATGAGCACTATAGCCAAAGTGCTCGTGATTAAAGTTTGTAATATTTGTCTAGAGGGATAAGATAAGTTCATTGTAGTCTTTTCCGCTGCTACTAATAATATTGTTTAATTCCGCGTATGATTTTTGAAGTCCTGTAGTTGTAGAAGAAGCTTTAAGTTCGATATCTAATAGAGATGCATAAATTTTGCTTATGGTATCTATGGCATTACGTTTAGGACGTCTGCGATTGGAGTGGTATCCAATGATAGTACCACTTTGATCGTGAGTTGGGGTTACATGAGCTAAAACCCAATAATATTCTCCGCCTTTGCTCATGTTTTTTACATATGCAAAAATTTCCTGATTTTTTGAAATGGTCTCCCAAAGTAATTTAAAGACTGCTTTTGGCATGTCGGGGTGTCGAATGATGGAATGAGGTTTTCTAAGTAATTCTAATTCTGAATATCCAGAAATGTTTATGAATGTACGATTGCAGTAGGTAATCATCCCACGGGTATCTGTCCGGCTGACGATTAACTCGTTTTCGCCAAATGTCTTTTCTTTATTGATGGGGGTAATGTTTAATGCCAGCATTCTGATACCTTAACTTGATAATGTATTATTATCTTAAGTAATGATTAATAAAGAGTAAATTTGCATATTCTTTTCATAGATCTCGATTTTTGAGATGCAATCATTTACAATTAGCAATAAAACGAATGGGTAAACGGTGATTACAACAACTGTATTGGCGATATTAGACGGATGGGGGCTTTCTAGGGAAAGTGCTCATAATGGAGTTTTATTAAGTAAAACGCCTAATTATGACAGAATCTTGGCGGCGTATCCGTGGACTGAATTACAAGCGTCTGAAGAATTCGTTGGACTGCCGAAGGGGCAGATGGGGAATTCGGAAGTCGGTCACCTTAACATTGGAGCTGGACGATTAGTGAAACAGCTATTGCCCAGAATCTCTGAAGTATTTGAAACTCCAGAATACATAAAAGCAATTCCTGCGCTGCAAAACTTAATACGTGATCTGCAATTCAAGAAAAGCAAATTACACTTGATGTGCTTACTTTCTGATGGTGGGATTCACAGCCATCAGTCTCATTTGGAGGCAATTTACGATGTGATGGTGTCCGAAGGGATCGAAGTCATCGTTCATGCATTTACAGATGGTCGAGATACTCCACCATCATCAGCCATCGACTTTATACAACAGTTCTGTCAGCAGGGTAAGCGAACGATTCATACCATCGGGGGGCGTTATTATGGAATGGATCGAGATAAGCGTTGGGATCGAGTTCGGAAAGCCTATGATACAATTGTACATGGCAACGGAGTATCATTTCCAGACCCTATCGAATATATTCAAGCTTCATATGTAGATGGAATAACTGATGAGTTTATAGTTCCGGCTATTAAGATGGGGTATGAAGGATTCAAAGACGGCGATGCTGTGTTTATGGTTAACTTTAGAGCAGACCGAGCACGGCAACTGTTAACATCAATCCTGGATCCTGAGTTTAAAGAATTTGATAGAGGGGTAGTGCCCAATATTTCAAAAGCAGTTGGAATGGTTTCATATTCTGAAACGCTGGATGGATGGATGGATGTTTGCTTTGCACCAGAGGCGTTAGTTAACACATTGGGGGAATACGTTGCATCAAAAGGATTGCGACAATTACGAGTGGCTGAAACCGAGAAATATGCTCATGTGACATTCTTTCTAAACGGGGGACGAGAAGTACCTTTTGAAGGAGAAGATCGAATGTTGATTCCTTCACCTAACGTTGCGACCTATGATTTACAGCCGACAATGTCAGCAGATCAAATAACTGAAGCTGTGCTTTCAGGAATAGGAACGTACGATTTGATCGTGGTCAACTATGCTAATCCAGATATGGTTGGGCATACGGGGATGGTGGAGGCCAGTGTGAAAGCGGTGGAGTCAATCGATTTACAATTGGGTGGGGTGGAAGCAGCCATCTTGCAGAACGGTGGTGCGATGATTATTACGGCAGATCATGGAAATGTTGAAACGCTGTGGGATGATAAATCAGGACAGCCTCATACTGCGCATACAATGAATCCAGTACCGTTTATTGTGGTTCAAAAAGATGTTACATTTAAATTAACAGCAGGAGCCTTATGTGATGTGGCTCCTACCGTCTTACGCATAATGAAACAAGAAAAACCAGCGGAGATGACAGGGAAATGTTTAATAGAATAATGCCTATTGTGATTGGGTGTTCGTTGATAAATGCATGTGTGTATGGAGGTTTAAAACCTGCGACTGCAGTGGTGAATTGCAATGGTGTCTTAACAGAAGAAGTTAATAGGCATCGATTAACTCAGTCATCATTAAGTGCAACGCCCGAGGTGATAAAAAGTGATCGTCATCGGTTTATATTGGGAAGGTTGGGAGCGTCTAAATCTAATATAAAGGTGCGAGAGCAGATTGCAAAAGTTAAAGTCATAACTGTGGAACAATTAGCAGAACCACGATTGCCAGAGGAAAAGAAAAAATATAATCTATATGCTGAAATGCCGGACAATAGTCCTAAACTTAAACTTAATTGGACGATGATGCCACCCGTTAAAGGGGGAGTGTCTAGAAAGTTTGGTGAAGGGGATAAGAAATTATCACAAGGTGTTGTGTATAATATTAAAGCAAGCCAAAATGTCCATGCACCCGTTGGGGGAGTTGTTATTTTCTCAGGATTAATGAAAGAATTTGAACATGTAGTAATGATTGAGAAAGATTTTGAGAATATTATCTTGGTTGCGGGTATTAGCAATGCTGATATCAAGCAAGGAGATAAAGTGTACCGTGGACAAAAAATAGGTGCAGTGGTAAAAGGAAAATGGGTCTATGTAGAGTTTCGCAACGCTGGAGTGCCCATAGATCCCCAACAGATTTTAGTGTCAGGAAATGTAAATGAAGAGTAAGTTTATTATGCGGTTGTCGTACAGTGTTAGTTTGATTGCTATTTTATTATCGTCATGTGGAGCAATGTCTTCATCGTCTGAAAATAAAACTGTAGATATTCCAAAACAAGATGTTCCAAAACCAGAGCAGGCGTCTACTCCTGAACAGCAGCAAAAACTGGATGTGTTGAGAGATGTCTTGTTTCCACAAATTTATAGTGTGATCAAGCAATATTACGTAGAAGAGCCTGATCAAGAATTAATGATTCAAGGCGCTATCAATGGCATGTTATCTGCATTGGATCCCCATTCAAGTTATATGGGACCTAAGGAATATAAGGAATTTAGAGAGCATACTCAGGGATCAATGTTAGGAGTTGGTATTCAGATTGTTCCTGATCGTGGTGCCATTCGTGTGATAGCCCCCATAGAAGATACGCCTGCATATCGTGCAGATATTAAAGCGGGTGACTATATTATTAAAGTAGATGGCGAATATGTCTTTGGTTTATCCATCGATGATGCAATCCGCAAATTGCGCGGAACGAAGGCAGGGACGGAAGTGAAAGTTAGCCTGTTCCGTAATGGTGAAATGCTTGAAAAAACCATGAAGCGTGAAGAGATCAAAATCAATTCTGTTAAGTGGGGTATGTTGCAAGATGTAGGCTACATCCGTGTCAGCACATTTGATGAAGTTGCTCCCAAAGATTTTATTACTGCGATCAAAGATATAAAAAACAAGCTGGGTAAAAGTCTTAAAGGATTAGTGATTGATGTTCGATCAAATCCAGGTGGATTGTTAAACGAATGTGTTCAAATGTGTAATCAATTGCTGGATGGCGGAGTAGTGGTGTCGTCTAAAGGTCGCGATGAAAGTCAAAATATGGTGTTTAACGTTGAACCCACCGGGCTTACAAAAGGAATACCCTTGGTTGTATTGATAGACGAAGGATCGGCTTCGGCATCTGAGATTTTAGCGGCGGCTGTTCAAGACCATAAACGTGGGTTAGTGATAGGAACACAGTCTTATGGTAAAGGAACTGTACAAGTGGTTGTACCGTTTGGAGGAAAGAAAAGCATCCCCGAAGGCGATGTGTTTGCCCCATTACGTGAAGAGCGGGCTATTCGACTGACAATTGCGCGATATTATGCGCCAAGTGGTCGGTCTATTCAAGGTAAAGGGGTTGCCCCAGATTTGGTTGTAGAGCCTGCAAAGATTGAAAAGCTTCAACGTCATGAAATGTTACGAGAGAGTGATTTTAAAAATGCGTTAGATGTGTCAGAAACGGAGCGTCGAAAGAACAGTTTCTTTAATGAAGAAAAGAAAAAATCAGATAAAAAAGATGCAGCGCGCAAACCAATGGCTGTTAAGAAACAATTGGATCAAGAGCGCTTAACTGAAATGTACGAGGAAGACTATCAATTCTTGCGTGCTGTTGATACTGTTAAAACGTTGAGTTTAGTTCAATCGTCATCTAAGAATAACTGAGCAATCTGGCAACGTGCCGCCAGCGTGACGCCAACCTGCGGTTGGATCCATTAGGTTAGGTTGGGTGTGGCAGCATGATGCTGCACCCGTTAATTAGGCTGGTTTTGAACCTACCTTCGATGCAGGCAACGTGCCGTTGCTGCATCCATTGGGTTAGATTGAGTGTGGCAGCATGATGCTGCATCCGTTAGATTAGATTGAGTATGATTTGAGATATGAGAATTTTGACCCACCTTCGGCGCAGGAGGGGTAAGGGTGAAAAATGAATTTGAGATATTTTGTTGAAAAGTAGTGTTTTAGTTCCTTGTTTTGTTTGAAAGTGCTGTGTTTGCAGCTTTCAAAGTTAAGTTATATAAAATCCGTGTCCAATCACAACCGATCTAACTCTCGGATGCAACGTCACGTTGCCAGCGTCACGCTGGCGTTGTTTAAAACCGAGAGAATCCCCAGTAACCCGCACGTGCAAAAAGAACCCCATTTCTTACACGAATGGGGAAAGGCGGACTTTAGTATAATATACAAAGTCGTGTTTTACGAGCCCGTCGACTCTAGGGGTTGTTTACAGGGCTGTGTCTACTGATCGGGTAGTTGAGCACCTGTACTGGGGATTCAATTCAGCGTTTTGTCCTTTGGTGTTTCAATCAAAGCTTCGTCATGGATCTGGTTAGAGATCCTTTGGCTGAAAGATTCAAAGACGTAGAACGAAAAAAGGCTACCCAGGTTTTTGGGTAGCCTCTTCGCAATTCTACTTATTAGTATACACAGTGAATTCGGATTGTCAATATATTTTTGAAGGATGATGGTGTTTTTGTAATCCGTGTTTGTGCGAATCGGATATAACTTATGGGGTGCAGCGTCACGCTGCCAAAAAAGTGAATTCCGTCAATCTTTTGTTAACGTTTGTGAGGTATTGTAAGTTTAGAGCGCTCATACATTATTATTTTTGCCCACCGTTTCGAGAAAAAATGACGGATCGTTTCGTCTATTTAGTCTCGATTTAGGGAGTGGGTTTTGTCCCCCCACCCGAAGGTCACTGAGGGTGTCTGGGGCGGGGGGGGGGTAAAAAAATCGCGTTAACTAAATCTTAACCTTTATTAACCCCGGATTAACGACAACCTGCGGTTGCATCCATTAGGTTAGATCCGATGTGGTTGGAGACGGAGTATAAATTTTTCAACCGTATTTATAGCTAAACGCACATAAAACAATTACGCGGCGCCCTTTGCTCCAGATTTTCTTCTAATGGGTGCAGCGTCACGTTGCCAACGTGCCGTTGGATCCGTTAGATAATACGGTTTGTAAAAGTAAAAACCCTGAATTGTCGCAACGTTGTTTATTATAATCCGTATCTGTGCGAATCGGATCTAACTTATGGGGTGCAGCGTCACGCTGCCAGGGATCATCCCTGGTGTTTATTTTTTTAAACTTCATTTTATCCTTGCATTTTGTGGGGGTATTCCGTACAAATAGGGTGCAGTTGATTCTGCATATTATCATTCAGAAATATAGGTTGGTCGGTGAGTAACTCTGTGAGTACAACCCCGATGATGGCACAGTATTTTGCCATCAAAGAGCAACACAAGAATGCGTTGTTGTTCTATAGATTGGGCGATTTTTATGAGCTTTTTTATGAAGACGCCATCACCGCATCCAAAGCACTTGATATTACCCTTACAAAACGTGGACAAAACCAAGGTGAAGCGATTCCCATGTGCGGCATCCCGTTTCATGCCTATGAAAATTATTTAAGCAGGTTGATTCGTCAGGGATATTCAGTTGCCATTTGCGAGCAGATGGAAACGCCAGAAGAAGCTAAAAAACGAGGCGGGAAATCAGTCGTACAGCGAGACGTTGTGCGAGTTGTAACACCTGGAACGTTAACCGAAGATACCTTGTTAAATGCTGGATTGCCCAATTATTTATGCGCGATTAATACTAGCGATGATCAGGTAATTTGCGGGTTTGTGGATATTTCAACTGGAGTGTTTTTATTAGAGACAAGTGATCCATTGACCTTGGATACTGTTCTGGAAAAGTACTCTCCATCTGAAGTTTTGATTTCTGAATCAGCACGTTCTAGTGTTGAAAGAGCAAGTTATATTGTAACACACCGGAAAAAAGTGACATGGCAGCCAGCCAGCCGATTTGATAGCTATACGGGACATAAACGTTTGTGCCAGATGTATCAGGTATCGACGCTGGAATCGTTTGGACATTTTTCTGATGACGAAATTTCTGTTGCCGGTGCGTTGGTTGATTATGTTTCGTTGACTCAGAAGCAGCATATGCCAAGATTGAGTCCGCCTAAGAAAATTAGGTCAGACGGATTTTTATTTATTGATGCTCAAACACGTCGCAGTTTAGAACTGACGATGACGTTGAAGGGCGAGTATAAGGGGAGCATTTTATCGTTCCTAGACCATACGACAAATAATCTTGGAAAACGGATGTTGTATGAACAGGTATCCCATCCATTATCAAACGTTCAAAAAATTAATGAACGTTTAGATGGCGTTGCATTTTATGCACATCATACAGATGTTCGAAGAAGCCTTAGAGATTTATTGAAGCAGGTTCCTGATATTGAACGGTGTTTGTCTAGGTTGAGCGTGGGGCGGGGATCCCCCCGAGATTTAGATGCTATTCGGAATGTATTGGGGTTAATTCCTGAGATTAAAACCTTGCATTTGCGCCATGAAGATTTGCCAATCATATTGACGCGGTCGCTTCATTTGCTGAAAAATTTAGATGAGTTGAAAGACGAACTGGATAAGGCGATTGTTGAATCTGGATTACCAGTGTTAACCAGAGACGGTGGATTTATTCGTCTTGGATATTCTCCACAGTTGGATGAATATATTCAGTTGAGAGATCATGGGAAAGAGTTGCTGGAACAGATGCAAGCACGCTATGTTCAAGAGACGGGAATTTCAACATTAAAGATAAAATACAATCAAGTGATTGGGTATTACATTGAAATTACTCAGACTCATAAAGATAAAGTCCCTGATTGGTTTATTTTGCGACAGACGTTGGTGAATGGTCAACGATATGTGACTCATGAATTGGCAGAATTGCAGGAAAAGATTCTGTCGGCATCTGCAAAAGCCTTGGAGCGAGAACAACAATTGTTTGAGGAACTGGTTCAAAAGGTATTAGTGGATGCCGATACGTTATCACTGATGGCAAAAGCATTGGCATGGTTGGATGTTGCGGCATCTCATGCAGAACTATCGAAGCATTTTAAATTGGTTCGACCCGTCGTTGATGATTCCAAAGCATTCCAAATAGATTCAGGGCGTCATCCAATTGTGGAAGAAGCACTTATATTTGAGCATCAAACGTTTGTGCCGAATAGCTGTGATTTA
Source organism: Candidatus Bodocaedibacter vickermanii (assembly GCF_014896945.1). Classification (GTDB taxonomy): domain Bacteria; phylum Pseudomonadota; class Alphaproteobacteria; order UBA6184; family UBA6184; genus Bodonicaedibacter; species Bodonicaedibacter vickermanii. The sequence goes on along the minus strand of NZ_CP054719.1, from coordinate 338,580 downwards.
AGCAAGGGGCAATCATTGTGGTTAATGACAGGGCCGAACATGGCGGGGAAAAGTACATTCTTGCGTCAAAATGCTTTAATGATTGTTATGTCTCACATTGGATGTTTTGTTCCTGCAGCGACTGCGCATATTGGTGTGGTTGATCGTTTGTTTAGTCGCATTGGAGCATCCGATGATTTGGCCAGCGGTAAATCAACGTTTATGGTTGAAATGATTGAAACGGCGGCAATTCTGAACCAAGCCACTGAATCATCATTTGTGATTTTAGATGAAATTGGTCGAGGGACTGCAACCTATGATGGGATGTCCATTGCTCATGCAACAGTCGAACATTTACACAATACGAATCAGTGCCGTACGTTATTTGCAACGCATTATCATGAATTGACTCATTTAGAAAAAGAACTTGCAAACACAGCGTGTTATACCATGGCAGTTCAAGAGTGGAATAATACGATACTGTTTAAACATCAAGTTATTCGGGGATGTGCAGATCGTTCTTATGGAATTCATGTGGCAGAGATTGCAGGGTTTCCACGGGATGCATTGCACCGTGCGGAGAGCATTTTGGAACATTTAGAAGCCAAAGCACAGTCAACAGAAGGGCAGACGATAGTTTCTGTTCCAAAACCTGTTAAACGAATTTCGGAATTGGATAAATTTGTAATGGGATTGAACCCTGATCAATTAAGTCCAAAAGACGCATTAGACGTTGTCTATAAACTAAAACAACTTATCAACAATGGAGATAAATAAATGGGGTTAATACGTTCCCTGATTACTATTAGCGGGAACACGGTCATCAGCCGTATTTTAGGATTTATGCGTGACCGATTGGTCTATTCAGTCTTAGGTTTAAGCCCCATGGCAGATGCGTTTTCAGTATCGGTTAAAGCGCCTGCATTGTTTCGGCGATTGTTTGCAGAGGGTGCATTTAACGCTGCATTTGTTCCAACATTTTCTGGTGTGTATTCAGATAAAGGCGTGAATGATGCCAAGGTATTTGCAGAACAAGCCTTTACGTTATTATTTGTTGGGTTGCTTGGGTTGGTTATTCTGGTGGAATTATTTATGCCTCAATTTATTGGTTTGGTTGCCGGTGGCTTTAAATCAAAGCCGGAAACATTGCAGTATGCCATTGAGTATACTCGTATAACTTTCCCCTATATTTTGTTTATTTCATTGACGGCATTATTAGGTGCTGTATTGAATTCTATGGATCGATTCGGTGCAGCTGCAGCAACACAAATTATTGCAAATGTCGTCGTGATTTCTTATTTCGTTTTTTTTCAAAACAGTTTTGAGACTCCAGGACATGCAGCTGCATGGGGATCTGTTTTATCTGGTCTTATACAATTAATTTGGTTGCATTGGGTGTGTGGGCGTCAATCTGGTTTAAAGATTGGATTTCGTAAGCCCACGATCACTCCAGAGATGCTGCAGATGTTTAAGTTGTTCATTCCAGGATTAATTGGATCTGGAATTGTGCAGTTGAACTTGTTTATGAACATGGCGATTGGCTCAAGGTTACATACGGGTGGATTGGCTGCATTACACATTGCGGATCGTGTGAATCAATTGCCGTTAAGTTTAATTGGTGTTGCCATGGGAACGGCATTGTTACCGTTACTGTATCGCCAATTAAAAGCAGGTGAAGTAAAGGAAGCGATCAATACTCAAAATCGAGCATTGGAATTGACATTGCTGTTAACGTTTCCAGCAGCTGTTACACTTATGATTTATGCTGATTCATTTATAGCAACTTTGTTTATGGATAAAAACTTTGAGTTGGCGGATGTCTTGAAGACAGCCCCTGCATTAGTTGCATACTCAACGGGGTTACCGGCATATGTATTCTTAAAGGTTGTGAGTGCGAGTTTCTTTGCCCATAAAGATACGAAGACCCCCATGTATGTTGCAGGAGTATGTTTTTTCTTAAATGCTGTATTATCTGCCTTTGCAATTTTGATGTTCAATCATATTGAGATGGGGCATGTGGGGATTGCAGCATCATTATCGATATCATCATGGGTTAACGTATTTGCATTAGGGTGGATTGCCTATCGCAGAAACATGTTGAAATTGGATAGAGGATTTTATCGAACAACATTTCTGGGATTAATTGCCTGTGCAATTATGGGAATTGTGATTTATGTGATTGAACCGTTCTTTCAATCGTACATGTTTTATGAGCCCATTTATATAAAGATTGCAACGTTAATTGGGTTGATTTTAATTGGAATAATTACGTTCTTTATTCCTGCCTATTTTATGGGTATATTGAAAATTCAAGACATTAAAGTACATGCATTGGGAAGGGGATCACAATGAGTTTAGGTCGACATATTAGTGTAATTGGATTTCATACAACATTAGGGCGATTTCTGGGGTATCTGAGAGATACCCTTGTGGTTGGAGCCCTGGGCGCAACCGCGATTACGGATGCTTTGTTTATAGCGACCAAGATAGCGTCGTTGTTTCGACGGCTGTTTGTAGAGGGGGCATTTAATGCCTCCTTTATTCCAATATTTGGGTCATTAAAGGAAAAAGACGGAGTACAGAAAGCAACATATTTTGCAGAACAATCCATGGTGTGGATGGTGCTGTTTGTGGGAGCGATGACGTTATACGTTATGGGATTTACGGAATCATTCGTTGGATTGATTGCAACAGGGTTTAAAGATGACCCTGAAAAGCTGCAATGGACCGTTGAGTTTACGAGGATTGTATTTCCATTTATTTTATTGATTTGTTTAACGGCGGTATTGGGGTCTGTATTAAACGCGATGCATAATTTCGTTCAGACGGCAGCCAGTCAAACCGTTGGAAATTCGGCGATTATCCTGTTGTTTTTGGCATTACAAGATGTTGCTGAAACAAAGGCACATGCGGCTGCGTGGGCGATTCTAGGATCTGCCTTTGTTCAATTTATATGGTTGTATGTGGTGGCGGTTAGAATGGGCATAGTTATCGTCCCAAGATGGCCACAACTTACGACACCCGTAAAAGAATTTATGAAACGACTGTTACCGGGAATTTTTGGAACAGGAATGGTTCAAATTAACGTGATGATCAGTATTTTCTTTGGATCATATCTTGGGGATGGTGGTGTTTCATACTTACAAATTACGGAACGTGTGAATCAATTTCCATTAAGCATTATCGGCGTGTCGTTGGGAACTGTGTTGATTCCAATGCTGACAACTCAATTGCAGCAACATAGCATGGACAAAGCCTTGGAGACGCAAAACAAGGCGATTGAATTGTCGTTGGCGTTATCGTTGCCCATTTGTGTTATTGTGACGATGTTTTCTGCGCCGATTATTTCAACGTTGTTTATGCATGGAAAATTTACAGAAGCGAATGTATTAGCTGCGGCACCTTGTTTAGTTGCGTTCATTTCTGGGTTGCCCGCCTATGTATTGTTGAAAGTATTTTCATCAACATTCTTTGCGTTGAAAGATACATTGCGCCCATCCATCGTTGGTGGAATTGCCATGATTATTAATGCTGTATTGTGTTATTTAATTGTAAATGATCTGATATGGCAAGAGTTACCAAATCATGTTGGAATTGCGATAGCCTTGTCAATTTCCGGCTGGGTTAATACGTTGGTGTTAGCCGGATGGTCTTATGCAAAAGGGTATTTCAAATTAAACGCCTTATTTATCCAGACAGTTATTCGTATTACAGTGATTGCAGGATTGCTTGTGGCAGTATCTTATGTTATTTACCCCTGGATATATGGTTTGGCGTTTGATACAAACGTAGTGTATCGATGGATTTCGTTGTGCCTTATTGCAATTATTGCGGCGTCATCATATTTTATAACAGATATCTATTATAAGAAATTATTAGGAACAAAACGATGAAACGAGTAGTGTCGGGGATTCAACCCACTGGCAGTTTAACATTAGGAAATTATTTAGGGGCGATTCGAAATTGGATCGCCTTTCTGCATACACATGAATGCCTATTTTTTATGGCAGACTTGCATTCGTGGACTGTATTGCAAGATCCAGCTAAATTAGCTGAGCAATGTCGATTGGTTGCCGCAGCCTATATTGCAAGCGGCATTGACCCCACAGTATCGAGTATTTTTATGCAGAGCCATGTCGCGGGGCATAGTGAGCTTGCATGGTTATTAAACTGTATTACTCCGCTGGGGTGGTTGAACCGTATGACTCAGTTTAAGGATAAAGCGGGTAAGGATAAGGAAAAAGCAAACCTTGGGTTGTATGCATATCCTGTATTAATGGCAGCCGATATTTTGTTGTATAAGGCAACGCATGTGCCAGTAGGTGATGATCAAAAGCAACATTTAGAGTTAACACGCGATATTGCCGGTGCGTTTAACCAGACGTTTGGTGAAACGTTTATATTGCCCGAACCTATGATTTTAGGGCAAGCCACACGTGTAATGAGTTTGCGTGATGGTACGGCTAAAATGAGTAAATCGGATCCATCTGATTTATCGAGGATTAATTTAATGGATGATGCGGATACGATTATTAAAAAAATTAAAAAAGCAAAGTCGGATGCCTTTCCGTTGCCTGGGAATAGTGATGATCTGGCGGATCGACCCGAAGCAAAAAACCTGTTGAATATATATAGTGTGTTTGCGGATAAACCATTGTTGCAGTGCTGTTTGGAGTTTGAGGGGGCTAATTTTAGTGCCTTGAAAGAAGCGTTAGCAGATGTCTTAGTTACAGCATTAACACCCATACGGACGGAGATGGTGCGCTTAATGAATGAGCCGCATTATCTGGATAAGATTTTAGCCCAAGGTAAGGATAAAGCATTATCCATAGCCGCAGAAACGTTGAAGGAAGTTCATCAAAAAATGGGGATGCTAAAGGTATAGGCAACCTGGCAACGTACCGCTGCACCCATTAGGTTGTTGAATCCACCTTTGACCCATTTCGGGCGCAGGAGGGGTAAGGGTTTGATGTGAATGGTGATGATTTTGTTGAAAAGTAGTGTTTTAGTTCCTTGTGTTTGCGAAGCTTTCAGGGTTAAGTTATATAGAATCCGTGTCTGCGCGAATCGGATCTAATCTATTGGGTCCAGGGATCATCCCTGGTGCAGCGTCACGCTGCCGGCTGGTTGCTTAGTAAAAACTAATGGGGTCGATATCGAGGGTTAATTTGATGTTGCGTGGGATATTCACGGCGTTTAGCCAAGTGTGCAAATAGGGTTGCAACAACGTTTGTTTTGAGCTTTGAATTAAAAAACGATAGCGGTATTTTCCACGAAGTTTCATTAGCGGTGCAGGGGCAGGACCAAAGACCATAACATCGGGTTTTTGGGGTGCTGTTTGTAATAAGTGTCCGCACACCTGTTTTACGAGATCTTCGGTATCTGCTGTAATGACAAGGCCTGCTTGACGACTGAACGGGGGGAGATGTCCGGTTTCTCTGTTATGCAGCTCTAAGTATAAAAAGGTATCCCTATCAAAGGTTTTAAGGGCTTGAATGACGGGGTGGTGTGGAGCAAACGTTTGAATATAAACGTGACCTGGTTTATCGCCTCGACCACAACGTCCAGCGACTTGATGCAATAGCTGATAGGTATGTTCTGCAGCGCGAACGTCTTGAGCCATTAATCCAGAATCAGCATCAACAATTCCAACCAGTGTAACGTTTGAAAAGTCGTGTCCTTTTGCCATTAGTTGTGTTCCGATGACAATGTCAACTGTGTGATTGTTTAATGCGTGATAGAGTTCTTCAAGATGCGTTTCATGGGTGATATGATCACTGCTGACAGTCATAATTCGGGCATCGGGACATTTTTGTTTGATTTCATCGGTCAGTCGGTCGATTCCAACTCCCCATTCGCTGAGTGTCCCAACGCTGCCGCAGTCGTGGCAATCGGAGTGTGCTTTGATGGATAAACCGCAATGATGACACTGTAATGTTGCATACGATGCATGAGTTCTGTGATGTACCATATGCGCGCTGCAATCTGGACAGGCGACTTTGTGACCGCATTCTGTACATAAGGTCAGTGGGGCAAAACCTCTGCGGTTTAAAAATAAAATGGCTTGTTCGTTACGTTTTACGGTTTCGTGTACGGCTTTGATTAAACTGGTGGATACATAATGACCGCGTCCCACCTGTTCGGTTTTCTGTCGTAAATCAATGACATGAGCCGTCGGAGTGCCAGCACTTCCAAACCGTTCACTCAGGGTTAAAAGCGCATATTTGCCTTCATTAGCATTATGATAGCTTTCAATGGATGGGGTTGCAGAGGCGAGTACCAACGGACAGGATTCAAATCGAGCCCGTACAACCGCCAAATCTCGGGCATGATAATGTACGCCTTCGTCTTGTTTATATGATCCATCGTGTTCTTCGTCGACCACAATTAAGCCTAAGCGTTTAAAGGGTAAAAATAAAGCGGATCGTGCGCCAACAACGACCGATGCATGTCCATTGATGATCTGCTGCCATGTATGCAGCCGTTCCGTTTGTTTTAAGGATGAATGCCATCGGGCAGGCAGAACACCAAATCGGTGTTTAAAGCGATCTAACCATTGTTGGGTGAGGGTGATTTCTGGCAGTAAAATTAATACCTGTCGTTCTTGACGAATAGCTTCTAATAAGGCTTCATAATACACCTCAGTTTTTCCAGAGCCCGTCACTCCATCCAGCAAGAAGGTTTTATATGTGTTTGAACGAATTGCAGTCTGGATTGATTCTGCGGCAATTGTTTGATCTGGCGTGAGGGGGAAATCCCTGGGGCAGTCTTTTGGATCAATAAAATTCCCATATTTTTTTCGCGGTGCATATCCAACGTCGGGTAATCCCGTTAACGTCATTTTTAGACAATTGCCCCTGGGCGTCATATAATACGGTGCTGACCAATCAATGAGCTTACGCGTAGCATTCGATAAGGGGGGTAAATCCCACGCTTGGTTGATTGGCTTTATCTGAAATTCAGGATGGTAATTTGGATCGGTTTCATTCCAAATGACACCAGGCACATTACGTTTACCAAAAGGAACATCCACAAGAGTTCCAATCTCTAACGGATGATCGGAAAGATACGTATAGAGTTGATCTTGGGGTAAAGGTAATAATATGTCGTAACGAAAATGCATGTGTAGCAGTCTATGTAAATTTCTCATGTGTATTATTAAGTGTATAGGGTTTGCGCCTTAAAATCCAGGTATGAAAATTGACATTTTTGCAAAATGGTGTAAACTGTTTAAAGTGTAAAAGGTTAAACATGAAGTTAAGTCCCAAAATTCAAAAACGTATTAGTGAGCTGCAAGTTGATAGCTATAGCGGATATGAGCTGTCCCTTGAAAAAATATGTAAAGAATTGAACCTAGCATGTTTTGAGGCTGACTTAGACGATGGGTTAAGTGGGTTGCTTCTTAAAGAAGGTGAAAGTTACAGCATTTATGTGAATAACAATCATGCATTTTCACGCCAACGATTTACCATAGCCCACGAGATTGGTCATTATGTATCCTACTTAATGAATAGTTTTTCAAAAGATGAACTTGAAAAAGAAGGTCGTTTTGAAGACAAAGCCGTGACGTTTAGAAAAGACGGCGCTTATTCTGATGCAGAAACAGAAGCAAATATGATTGCTGCTGAATTATTAATGCCTAAAGAAAAAGTTGCGGAGTTATTAAAACAAGAACTAAGTCCAGAAGAAATGGCAGACCTGTTTTATGTGTCACCATCCGCAATGACGATTCGGTTGCAAACGTTATATCCAAGCCTTTCTATTATCTAAGGCTATCATTTAAGGTGTTTTTTATAGTGTTATATATATGCCCTCAAAAATCAAAAACAAAAGTGCGATAGTTCCAGATCGACGATCGACCAATTGGAAACACATATTGATATGTATGATCATTGCGCTTGTCATTCTGGTGCTAGGTGCCCCAACCTTGATGTACTGTATTCTGGGTGGCGAAGAAACAAGAACGATATTAACATTTGTTTTTAAGTGGAGTAGCGACGGCTTAGCCCTAATCGGATTCGGTATGCTTATCCAAAAAGTATTTAAATTTTTTGAAGGTAAAATTTGATCCCTTAGGGTTAAGACCTGGTAGCGCTTCTTTGCGCTATCCAGGTCGGGTGGGCGGGCTATATATGTCACCCGACCGAAGGGAAGGGTGTCTATAGCGTTAAGCTTCTTTAGGCGCGAACGAGAGGTTTGTATTTTATACGGCTTGGTCCAGCATAAGCATCACCCATGCGGCGTTTCAAGTCAGCTTCATAGTCAGCATAGTTTCCTTCAAACCATACAACCTGGCTGTCACCTTCAAAGGCTAAAATATGCGTCGCAATACGGTCTAAGAAGAAACGATCGTGGCTGATGATAACGGCACAGCCTGCGAAATTAAGCAATGCTTCTTCCAGTGAACGCAGAGTTTCAACGTCTAAGTCGTTTGTCGGTTCGTCTAATAACAATACGTTACCACCGGTCTTTAAGACTTTTGCAAGATGCACACGATTGCGTTCTCCGCCCGATAACATTCCAACTTTCTTTTGTTGATCTGTTCCCTTAAAGTTAAACCAAGACGCATACGCCCGTGATTTTATGGCTTTCTTTCCAATATAGACGTCTTCCTGACCATCGGAGATTTCTTCCCATACCGTTTTGTTGGGGTTAAGCGCATCACGGCTTTGATCCACATACGATAACTGTACGCTATCACCAATGCGCATCGTTCCAGTATCTGGTGTTTCTTGTCCTGTCATCATTCGGAAGGTTGTTGTTTTTCCGGCACCGTTTGGACCAATTACACCAACGATACCACCAGGAGGTAATCGAAACGCAAGTTTTTCAAACAGCATACGATCAGAAAATCCTTTTGATACATTATCAGCCTCAATCACCACATTACCTAGACGAGGGCCTGCCGGAATCGTGATTTGGTTCATGCTTAAATTTACATTTTGACTTTCAGCCAATAAGTTTTCATAAGCCGTAATACGAGCTTTGCTTTTTGATTGTCGTGCTTTGGGGGATTGTCGAATCCATTCCAATTCATCGGCCAATTGTTTCTGGCGGTCAGATTCTTCTTTCTGTTCTTGTCCCAATCGTTTTTGTTTTGCTTCTAACCATGCTGAGTAGTTACCCTCAAACGGAATGCCTTCACCACGGTCTAATTCCAAAATCCAGCTGACAACGTTATCCAAGAAATAACGATCGTGCGTGACCAGCACAACGGTTCCTTTATATTCTTGTAAATGGCGTTCTAACCAAGCTACAGATTCAGCGTCCAAATGGTTTGTCGGCTCGTCCAGTAACAATAAGTCAGGTTTTTGTAACAGTAATTTACATAATGCAACACGACGGCGTTCACCCCCAGATAGGGTTGAGACCGCACTATCACCTGGAGGGCATCGCAATGCGTCCATCGCAATTTCAACCGTGCGAGATAAATCCCATGCATTTGCAGCATCAATCTTTTCCTGCAGGTCGCCTTGTTCAGTGATGAGATCATTCATTTCATCATCGGTCATAGGTTCAGAAAACTTTGCTGTGATTTCATTGAAACGATCCACCCACGTAACAACTTCACCCAGACCCAGCATAACGTTTTGTTCAACCGTTAACGTTTCATCCAATTGTGGTTCTTGCGCCAAATACCCAACCGTTGCACCTTCTGCAGCCCAGGCTTCGCCGTTAAATTCTTTGTCCATGCCTCCCATGATTTTCATCAGCGTACTTTTACCTGAACCGTTCGTTCCGATAATACCGATTTTCACACCCGGTAGAAATGATAGCCAAATATTGTTGAGGACTTTCTTGCCACCTGGGTAGGCTTTAGATAGTTCCTTCATTACATATACGTATTGATAACTTGCCATTAATTTTAGTTCCTTTAGAATAATAAAAATTGTTTCTCATTTGTAAAGCAGATGCGCACAATTCGCAATTAGAAAGTTATAGATGGGGTGATAAATTATTAGCCAGCACATCAATATTAGGAGTCAGTTATGAGACACGCATCAAGGATTTTATCACTTATTGCTTTGGTCAGTGCAGTGGGAATGGTTGAGGGGGCAACGACATGCCTTCACCAACCTGTAGCGGTTGTTGATTTACATAAACAATGGATTGGGGTGTGGAACCTGGAAGAAAAGGTGGGTTCAGCGCTTTCCATACTTGCATCGGCTAGCTCATCGTGTGTTTCAATTGATCTGTCGAGTAATGTGATCAGAGATGAAGATATCTTAACGTTAATAGAGATACTTCAGTCGCACAATCTTATGGCTAAGATTTTAGGGCTTAACCTTTCTAATAATCGTTTAACATGGGAAGGTATAAATCTTCTTATTCCATTGTTAGCATCAGATAAATTTCAATGGTTGGATGTATCTGCAAACAATATGATGATTGATGACTTTCGCCAATTGTGGGAAGAAATAAGTAAAGCAGCGTCTTGTGAAGTATTAAGAGACCAGTGGGCTGCTAAGGTTGTACTGTTATCGCGAGACTATGATCCAAAAAGAGCTTTGTTAGCCCAACCTTTTGTTGACGCGCATCGACGATATTATTTCTCTAGTACTTATTTATTGGAAGGAGAATGAAGTGGAAATTTACATTAGCCCATAACAGTTGACTTTGTCTGTATTTAGACTATAAATAAAACATGGAGTATTGTTTTTACATATAGGAGAGTGTCATGAGAGATGTATCAAAGATTTTAACGTTTGCTGCTTTAATAAGTACTTTAGGAATGGTTGATGGCGCAGCTGCATGTCTTGAACAGCCTGTGGATGTCGATTTGCATGCCCAACGAATAGGGCTTTGGAATCTGGAAGAAAAGATTAACCCAGCTCTTTCAACATTCACAGCGGCTAGTTCATCAATAGTTTCCATTAATCTGTCTGATAATGTGCTTAGAGATGAAGATATTCATAAGGTGTTGGATATGATAGAATCCCACGGTATTCTGGCGAGAATGTCCATGCTTAATCTTTCTAATAATCGCTTAACCTTTGCCGGTGTAAAGGCACTTATTCCGTTATTGGCTTCAGAAAATCTTCAATGGTTAGATTTATCCATAAATAATCTAATGGTTGATGATTTTACTGCACTGTGGAAAGAAATAGATAGAGAAGCCTACAGGGCTTGTCCTACAGATGATGACGCATCTTATCAAGCATTGAGAGATCGATGGGCTGCTAAAGTTGTGTTATTACAAAAAGACTATCATGTTGAAAGATTCTGCTTAGCTAAGCCTTTTGTTGACGCGCATCGACGATATTATTTCTCTCGTTAAGCTTTTTTATAAAGATTTGCTTGTATTATAGGAGGAGGATGAGTTGATGAGCGCAAAGATTCGTAGGCTATTAAGCTGTTTATATAGTGTATTAATTATCTGTCAGGTCAGCTGTTTTGGAGCAGCAGCTGCGGCGGCGGCAGAAATGCCCTGTGAGCCTATGGGAAAACCAGGAGCCCCCTTAGGTACAGCGTGGGTCAAAGAATTAGAGCCGGTTCTAAAAGAATATCATCTGTCAATGGTTCAGAGGGAATTAGGTGAGTCTACACGTGCTGAAATTCAAACAAATATTGCTATGTTTGGATTAAATGTTCGAATGAGAGATGGAACATTTATTTCAATTTTAGATGAAATCTCTAAAACCTTTTTTAGTGGTGGAGTCATGTTGATGTATCCAGAAACTCAAAGTTTAGAAGATGTTCCTGCTAAACGAGTACGTCAAGGGGATAATCTTGGCAAAGCAGAGAAGAAATTAAAGGAGGCAAGATCGGAGCTTACAAAACATGCTGGAACCGCAGGATCGGACTCATCGAATGTTGAAGAAGCAGGTGTAAGGTTTGTAAGACTATTAACAGCGATTCGCCACTGTGATGCCGATGTAATGCAAGCTAGGGCGCTAGATTCTACGCTAGAGGAAGAAGAGGCTGACTATGCCTTGCCTATATTTAGAGATAATGTGAGATACAAAGACCATACCAATGCTATTTATGACATAGTTGGTTAGAGGAGATATTTTTTTATTTCTTATTAACGCCTAAAACCCTATAATTTTTGCAACACTTAGGGAAAAATAATAATGAAATTCAATCGTTACCTGCTATGCATGTCTACAATGCTTTCTATCTGTTTCGGACAAGACGAAGCCCCCATCTTATCACATACGGCGACATTGCGTGCCGCCATGCGTTTTGCAGTTGAAGTTCCCTTTAACAATGTTGCGTTGAATACAGTTCCAGACGGGTTAACTGTGCGTCAATCCATAGCACATATTCTAACACAAAAAGGAATTCTTGGGTTTTACAGTGGTGCCTCAATTGAAATTTTACGATCGGGTTTGTGGTATCTTAGAGTCCAACTTATGAATGATCCATGGCGTATTTCTGTTCCGTTCTGTGAGCTGGAGTATTATCGGCATGATGAGAATGGTGTATGGGATTTTTGGTTCGGTGCAAAACTTGAGACCCCCAGATTCGTATATCAGACCATTAGTGATAATGACTTGGGCGATACAGCTACACATTACAGAAATCTACATTTAGGTGATAATCCTTCAAAGGAGTTTATTAAAGCTGAAATCAAACGACGAGGCGGTTCTTATTTTGCTGCTCAATTAGGATTTATAGAACATGATAATAGCGTATCAGTTGCGACTAATTTAGCTGCATTTGAAATGGCTGTAATGCCACTGTTTCGGGTTAGAAATGCATTAATGTTGCACTCACGTCAGAGCATTTTAGATAACGCACAGCATGTTAGCAAAACACTTTATGCGGGGGGTACGTTAAGAGGCGGTATTACCTTTGTAAGCTGGTATACCTTTTTAAAGGCACAAGACTATGCGAAAGAGCATTGGAAGGATTGTCCGTTATTACAGGGGACCTTTACAACAGGAACACAAATGGTAGTTGGCGGTGTAGTAGCACCGTTATATGTCGTAATGATTAACCGTCAAAAACTAATAAATCCCTGTGATTTACCTTTTTTGGCGTCTGCCTGGAACACTTATCTAAAACAAGGCGCGCAGGTATTTACGCGTTCAGCAAAATTTGGAGCTGCCCATGCCGGCGTGCAAGCAGCTCTAACTGTAGGGGTACTGAGTCTATGCGGAGAAAAGTAAGCTTCGCGTCTTGGGTTTACAATATTATTGCGAAGGTCTTTTCTGAAGGAGAAAGTTCTGCGTATGGAATAATTTTTCTCTGCAAAAATCAGTCACCTTTTGTACGTAAAAGTTTTGTTTAGTTCTGTAAGGAGTTTGAACATCAGTACCAATACTTTTCGTAAGCGATAGCGCCTGGCCTAAGTATCTTAATTGGGCTGAGTTATCTTTTTTAATGCCGCATACGTTAGAGATTCCAATCAGCGTTGATACGTGAAAACAATGGAGCTTTTTTATTTGATCAGGTGAAAATAATGCCAGTTTTATAACCGTTTTATGGAATCTTAGGAGTTGCTGATATTGTTGCATTAAAGCTGAATGTTGTTGATCTGTAGAGCGCGCGCCAAGTCGAACATATTCGCTATTCAAAAAATCTTGTAAGTGTTGAAAAATTTTAGCAATCCTTTTGGGAGGCAATGGAGGGCTTGACGCAGAGAATTTTATATAGTTTTTTAGCAATTGATCAATGTAAGAGTGTTGATCGTGTGATAAAGTTAAGTTGCGTGTGTCGCATAACCTTTGAGTGTCTATCAAAAGAGTTTCTGACCGATTCTCGGATAATGGTGGGTGTTCGGTAAGATGATCTCTCATTCCTATAGGCGCAGGTGCCGACAAGGAATGATCAAGTAAGGGAACTTTTGCTATTGGAGGAAAAATAAGGGATGGAGCTGGGTGGACTGTCCGCGGTGCTTTCAGATTGTACGGGTTCCATTCAAAATAAGTGCAAGCTTGCTGGGGCTCCACAGCATTACCACTCTCTGTTGGTAGTGTCGCGTTTGCTATATTAATGATTAAAAACGTAAAAAATAGCGTAATTTTCATGAAACGTCTCCAAGGATATTGCTCTAATATTTTAGTGCTCATTTTAGTTGTGAGTTTAAAATAACTAATGTTATATCTGAAACACATTAATACAGCAAGAGAGACTATCAATGACATTAGACATGTATCCATTAATAGTGAATTTGATTTTAGAACGTGAGGGTAAAATCGTAATGATTTACCGTGAACATACAAAAGTATATCAACACGCCTATGCATTGCCGGCTGGTAAGGTCGAAAAAGGCGAGTCGTTAAAGCACAATATTATTCGCGAAGCTAAAGAAGAAATTGGCATTACCTTGCATCCTGACGATGTGTCGTTGGCAGTTACGTTATGGGCTAAGTATAACAATGAAGCTGGGGACAACATTGAAGATGTTGGTTTTTTCTTTAAGGCAAGTCGATATGAAGGTGAGGTCATTAATGCAGAACCCCATAAACATGGTCATATTAAATGGGTGTCGTTAAATGAGTTGCCAGAAAATACGTTAACGTTCACCCGAGTGGCCTTGGAAGCGTATCGAGATGGTAGAGATTATGTGGAGTATGTAGATTAATCGTAATTTTCTTCATCATATTTATAATACCAATCTTCTCGTAAGTTATCGAAAATAATTTTTGTTTGAGGTTGGATATAGCTGGGGAGATAGTGAAAGACTCCTGCGTCGGCTAGTCGTATAAGCTCAATTAAAAAATCTATAATCAAAGCCCGTTTTGCAAGCGTTTGCTGTTCTGTTAAAATTGATTCAATCAATTCAAATGCGCGTTGCAGTTGAACACGTTTGCGTTGATGAAAACTTTCAACAATAAAGACAGCAAAAGCTAACGTTTCGTGACGTGATGGTTGATATAGTGGGCTTGATTTTGCAACGTCTAAAAAATTTGGGAATGTTTGTTTTATCCGATTCAAAAATTGATCAGGTTTATACAGTTGAATGTTTAGGTTAAATTCTAAATCAGCAATAAGTGTGTTTAGACGATCCTTAGGTAAGATTCCATTAGAATCGTATTCTAATTCGATAAGATCATTTTCAAAGTTAAAAATTACGGTTGCTATGTCGGGTCGATATAGACGATTAGCGCGATATTTTGCATCTTCAAGGTGTTGTTTAAGTTCATTCAGTTCTACACATTCATTTTCTTTATAGAGTGTGAAGTAGCTGTGAATCCAATTAACTAAGCTTTTATCTCGTTTAAACTCTTGGTAGTGATAAAGGCTATCTTTTAGAATAGTTGTATCAACTGGCTCTGCAGCTTTTTCAGAAGAGGGAGATTTATAGAGTAATCCTTTTAATCTTTTAAAGAATTCATATTTACATGCATACAGAATGAGTGTGGTAATTCCAACAATAACAAGCAAACTTAAGAGTATTATTCGTTTCCAAACTAAAAAAGATTCGTAATTCATCGTTATTATCAAAAAAATATTGCAATTTGTTTATAAACATACCTTAATGCAGTTGGCAATAACTTAATGAGATTTGGAAAGGAAATATAATGAGTCAAATTATAGGTCGGTCATGGCCGTTTATCGAGGCGCAAAAGTTAGTCGAACGCTATCGTCAGGCACCACCTAAAAAAGGATATGTCTTGTTTGAAACAGGATATGGACCTTCAGGATTACCGCATATTGGAACATTTGGTGAGGTTGCGCGGACAACCATGGTACGCCATGCGTTTGAACAACTGTCAGATATTCCAACAAAATTATTCTCATTTTCGGATGATATGGATGGATTACGTAAAGTTCCAGATAATATTCCTAATAAAGAGTTAGTTGCCAAACACTTAGGAAAACCGCTGACAAAGGTACCAGACCCCTTTGAAAAATTTAACAGTTTTGGTGAACATAACAATGCGATGTTGCAATCGTTTTTGGATTCCTTTGGGTTTCAATACGAATTTCAAAGTTCAACACATTATTATACGAACGGATTGTTTGATGAAAAGTTACAAGCCGTATTGAATAATTATGATGCAATCATGGACATTATGCTGCCATCCTTAGGGGCAGAGCGTCAAGCAACATACAGCCCGTTTTTGCCTGTGTGTACACGTACAGGTGTTGTGTTGCAAGTTCCCATGATTGAACGTAACTCATCCAAAGGGACAATCGTTTATTTAGATCCTGAGACGAATGAAAAGATCGAAGTGTCTATATTCGGTGGAGCGTGTAAGCTGCAGTGGAAAGTTGACTGGGCAATGCGCTGGGCTGCCCTTGGCGTTGATTATGAAATGGCCGGTAAGGACTTGATTGATTCTGTAAAATTAGCCTCTAAGATTGTACGCGTGTTAGGCGGTCAAGCGCCTGAAGGATTTAACTATGAATTGTTTTTGGACGGTGAAGGTCAAAAGATTTCAAAGTCAAAAGGCAATGGATTAACCATGGAAGATTGGTTAACCTATGCTCCCCATGAAAGCTTGGCGTTGTACATGTTCCAATCGCCAAAGAGCGCGAAAAAGTTACACTTTGACGTAATACCCCGTCAGGTAGATGATTATTTAACGTGGATTGAGAAGTACCAAACGCAATCACCAGAAGAGCGTGTAGACAATCCTGTGTGGCATATTTATGCCGGTAATCCACCAAAACCAGAAAATGGTCCAAGTTTTAACATGTTGTTAAACTTAGCGGGTGTATGTAATACGGAAGACAAGGCTGTTTTATGGCAGTTTTTAACGCGCTATAATAAGGAGTTAACGCCTGAAAAAGCACCGTTTACAGATCGTTTAATGGCCTATGCGATTCAATATTATAAAGACTTTATTGTGCCAGCTAAACAATATCGTAATGCTGCGGATTTTGAGGTTGATGTATTGAATGAATTAGCAAACACCTTGGAAACTATGCTTGCTGATGCAACGGCTGAAGATATTCAGTTTCAGGTGTATGAGATTGGTAAAAAATACCCCTTTGAAGATCTGAAGGCTTGGTTTAAAGTATTATATGAAGTGTTACTGGGGCAAGAGCAAGGCCCAAGAATGGGATCCTTTTTTGCCCTGTATGGGTTGAAAGAATCCGTGAAATTAATTCGTGATGCAGTGTCACGATAGTCAATAAGGAGCAACTAAAAAAATGAAACGAATAAGAAAAATTGCTTTGTCAACGAGCGTCTGTACTTTAGGTTTATTAGGTACGTTGTGCGCCTTTGTATACGGTCCAGTTTGGTACGTGGTTAATGTGCCGACTCATCCTGCGATTGATGAAACGCGCGTTGGGATGATTCGGGAATTAAAGGCGCAAGGACTAGTTCCAGGTAAAACAGTGGATATCGACATTGAAAGTGATGGCGGCAACCTAATTAGCGTTCAAAAAATTGAAGATTCAAAAGCTAAAAAATTGAATAAAATTCATGTAGCTATTGGGACTAGTATTGCTCAAAGCGTAAAGAAGAATATGTCGCCAGAGTCATATTTGGTGTTTAGTTCGGTAACAGATCCAGTGGGCGCAGGTTTAATTAAGCACGCTGAAAAACCAGAAGGTCGTGTTACAGGCGTATCCAACGCTGTGCCGGCTTATCCTCAATTAAAGTTTTTTCATACCCTGTACCCAAAGATGAAAACGATTGGTTTCTTCTATAACCCAGCAGAGTCGAATTCTGTACATGTATTGCATGATGTTCAATCTGCTGCGGCTAAGTTAGGTTTGGAAGTAGTTCATGGTGTTGTTAACACTCCTAAAGATCTTGAAGCCGTTGCTGAGAAAATGAGTAAAGTGGACGCATTTTTCTCAAGCAATGATAATACGGTGGCATCAGAATTTGGCGATTTAATTCGTGAAGGGGATAAGCGGAAGATCCCCGTATTTACAAGTGATACTGCCTTAATCAAATATGGTGCATTGGCTGCATATGGTGTTAATCAACATGAAGTTGGGCGTGTTACCGCATTAATGGTGATTCGCTTGTTAAAGGGAGAATCTGTGGCAAATATTCCCATGGTAACGGTTAGCGAACCCAATCGTGTATTGAATGATCAAAAAGCAAAAATGTTAGGATTAACGTTTGATCCAGAGACGTTAAAACAAGTAGATAAGCACTGGCCAGAAGGTTGGTTTACTGATTTTAAGAATTGGATTAAAAATTTGTTTTAATTAGACACGTTTTTAGAAAAGCCTCCTTCGGGAGGTTTTTTTGTGGTTTAATATTATATGGTTAAATAAAGGAATAATAATGAAAAAGAAATCATATGTGATGCTGTTGTTAACGACAACCTTTTTAATTGGATGTGGGGGCAAAGATACCGGCGGAGCACCTGATGATGGTGGTGCCGGAGGAAATAATGGTAATTTAACTCAACAGGGTTCTGCCGAACAGACTGATGCTATGCCTAGATTTGATCCCGTTGCGTTGGCAGCTAAAGTAACAACTTTAGAGCAGCTGGAGATTTTGCCAGAGTTTAAAAAGTTAGAAGCTTGGATGAAGCCATATTGGGATGAGATTAATAATAAGACGCATTCAGATTTAGATACTTATGAAAAAAAACTGAAATATATCGATAGTTTTAGAGAGGTATATTACGCAAAAGAACTTGAAAGAGAGGCTGCAATGCAAATAATGATTAATGCAGCATCAGGTGGGCGATTTTTAGAGAGACCAACTCCAGATAAAAGTTGGTCAGAGTTGTCAGATTATGTTGAGTTTCGAAGTCAACTGTCAAAAAAACTACTAGAGCAAAATAGTAAGTTAGGCCGGTTTGATTTACCAACACAAAATAAAATCATAACTGAATTGGGTGTTTATCCCCCCGTAACTTTTGAGGATAAGGTTATTAATTCGTCTATTGAAGGTATTTTATTTAACTTTAAAGGGAGTGGAGTAGTTTATAGGTTTGATTTATATACGCAGCCTTTTGGGGTGGAGGCTTATGAAAGAGATACGATAGCAAATAATTATGTTGAGCAGAGATTTAACAAGGATTTGAATTATCCAACACTTATAGCAAGCATTAAACGTGTTTTTGATACTCGTGTAACTCCTGATGGATCAAGATATAAGATAGATAAAATTTCTAATGAAGGAATTGTTGCAGTTGTTAAAAGGCTTGCATACGATGGATGTATTAGACAAAACTTTTTAACTACTGAGGATAGAATAAAGTTAGTTAGCTCTAATATACCCTTTGATAAAAATGATTTTTATGTAGAGGAGATTTTATTTACCGAAAAGTTGGTTGTTGCTGAAATGATTAAGAGTGGAAGGTTTGGGGGCTTATTCAATTATTTGCGCGATAAAGTGAAATCATTTCCTAGTGGCGATTGGATAGCATTTTCAGCAGCGGAGTTTGATGCGTTAGTTGCAGCAGTTTCTCAATCATTAGCGGCTGATATAACACCTTCGACAATGGGGCGATTTGCTCGTCAAGGAGTAACTGGTATTGATGCAGCTCAATTACAGGTCAATGGTGTGTCTGCAGGCAAGGTTGAAATGGCATTGCCAATATCGATCAACTTAAAAGGTAAGATCGATGGATCTAAATCGACGGCTGGCACCAGCGGAACAATTGCCTATAAGATGGGCAGCACTGTGTTGGGAGTTGTACATGCCTATGCCAATAAAGGCGAAGGATTTGAGGTCGATAGCCATCAAGCTGAAACATCCGTCGCTGTGTCTCAATCAATGGGTAATGCCTTTATTGAAGGTCAAGTAGGGTACATTGGAACGCATCAGGTGCATACTGCAGACATGACAGGACATCGATATCAGTTGAGTGTTGGGTTTGATACAGAGTATGTTTCACCGTTTGTGCAAGTTGCATACAGAGACTTTGGAACTCAAACGGATAGTGTAGGGTATGTTGGGGCAGAGCTGAATATTGATAGATTAAAAGCTGATACATATTCGCTGGATACACATTTAACTGCAAAGACTGGAGTTAATTCAAAGGCAGAGTTTACAGGTAGCTTGGAATGGTCAGCATCATTAAACCTAAACAGTGGGGTTAGTTTCAAGACGGATCTGACATTGGGAACCGTTGAGGGATCAACGGTTGGATTAAATGCGAACGTATCAAGATAAGTATCTTTAACAATCAAAGGCCTCCTTCGGGAGGCAACGTGCCGTTGCATCCAATAGGTTAGATTAGATCGGATGTAATCCAATTAGTGGATGTTCTCTGGCGGCTCAAGCAAATCGCATAGCGATTTGTAGCGGCAATAGCCGCTTTGCGCATAAAGCGCCTTGAGCCGCATAGCTGCAGAGGTCGGCATCGATGAGAGATTTAATTCATAAAACAGATGTCACCATCATAATTTACGCCTTAAAATCCGTGTTTGATCACATCGGATCTGACCTAATGAGTCCAGGGTCACGCTGGTGGTATTATTATACCTCACTCAAAATAGCTCTATTTTATTGACATGGTGGCGGATATTCGTTAAAAGTAACTCAATACAGTATTAACATTAATAGGCGAATCATGAAGACATATTCAATGAAGGCCAGCGAAATCCAAAAGAATTGGATTATTATTGATGCAGAAAACCTAGTATTAGGACGTATGGCATCAATCGTGGCACGAATTTTAAAAGGTAAGCACAAACCAAATTACACTCCTCATATGGATTGTGGTGATCATGTTGTGATTATCAATGCAGAGAAAATTGCATTAACGGGCAACAAACGCGAAGATAAAATATATTACAGACATACTGGATATATGGGCGGAATTAGACAACGTACTGCAGGTCAAATTTTGGATAGCCGTTTTCCAGAGCGCGTTGTTGAAAAAGCGGTTGAACGTATGATTACACGTAACCCATTGGGTCGCGATTGTATGCGTGCATTGCATGTATACAAAGGTGCGGATCATCCTCATGGGGGACAACAACCTCAAAAGTTGGATATTGCATCCATGAACTCTAAGAATACAAGGAGCGCATAATGTCTGAAAAAGTTTCTTTAAACGAATTAAAAGGCGCTTTAAGCACGCCTGTTGTTGCATCAGTTGCAACGGTTGAAAAAAAGCGTGAGTATGTTCGCACCGTTGATAAATTAGGCCGTGCCTATGCAACGGGTAAGCGTAAAGATGCGGTTGCTCGCGTTTGGATTAAAGCTGGATCTGGTAAGGTCGTTATTAACGGTCAAACTCAGGAAGTATATTTCAAACGTGCTGTATTGCGCATGATGTTGAACCAACCTTTCCAAGTTACAAACCGTGAGAACAACTTTGACGTGATGTGCACTATTAAAGGTGGTGGTTTATCAGGTCAAGCCGGTGCGTTAAAGCATGGTATCAGTAAGGCTTTGGTTGGGTTTGAACCTGATCTTCGTCCAGTCTTGAAGAAGGAAGGTTTCCTAACTCGTGATAGTCGTGTGGTTGAACGTAAGAAATACGGTAAGCCAAAAGCACGTCGTAGCTTCCAGTTCTCTAAGCGTTAATTGGATTTATATCTTTCGAAAAAAAGGGGGCTTATGGCTCCCTTTTTTTTGTTATAGTGTTCATAGAAATTAAGGGGTAAACGTGTTATGAAAACAATAGGACTGCTTGGAGGAACTGGGTGGACGTCTACAATCGGATATTATATAGCTAGAGTAATTTAATTTGGGTACAGGAACGAGGGGCGACATGTACTAAAATGTACATTAGAAACCGAGTGACGCATACCCAGATTATAAGTAGTCAGCTATACATCATTAAATCAGTTGGTTGGAGAACGTTTGGGGGGATATCATAGCGCTAAAATCTTATTAAAAAGTATCGATTATCACGATATTATGATTAACTATGGAATTCACCACGATGTCGTTTCAACCTTATTAAAAAATGAGCTTTCTGAACTAATCGCATTAGAGCCAGATTGTATAATCATATGTTGCAATAGCTTACACAAATATTACGATATGATTAAGGTAGAGTTAAACACCTCGATACCCGTTATGCATGCCGTTGAGCTTGTAGCAAAGCATTTGAATAGTATTGATCAGAGATCAGAACTGTTGCTGGCCACAAAGTTTACGATGGAAGATGGATTTTTTGCGGAGACGTTACAACAACATAATATTAGTGTGACGTTGCCAGATCAGGGTGAGCGCGAGAGAATGGATCAAATTCATGCAGAGTTGATGCAGAATACGGTGACCCAGAAATCTAGAGATTACTTTGCAAGTCTAATTAAAAAATACCAATCATCAGGAGTGGTAATTTGGGGGTGTACAGAATATCCATTGGTAGTGGATTCAACTAATTCAGTTTTACCTATTGTGAATCCAATATGTTTGCAAGTTAGCGCAGCTGTGAATTATGCGTTATCGATATAGTCGTTGCTAGTGGTAGTAGCTGATAGCCAACACACCCTTCGGCAGCTATTGTAATACCGGCTAAACATAAACACTTTGACGTATATCCTCTTTTATTATAGGTTTCTTAATTTTTTTTTGGTACAACTGATCTAGGATTAAGTGTTGTGTTGATGATAGAAAATAAGCATATCAAAGGCTGGGCATGTGGTTTCCTAATGTTGGGGATATCTGCCTGTGAATCGCCAATTGTTTCAGAAGAGGCTGCATCTATTTCGACCGATGATTTCGGAGCGGAAGAACATGCGGATCCACTGGATGGATTTAGCCGAGCCATGATGGAACTGAACTTCTTTTTGGACGATTATCTATTGCAGCCTGCCGCGACTGCGTATAAGGCTTTAACGCCAGACTTTGTTCAAACAGGCGTTGGTAATTTTACTCAATATGTTAAACTTCCTTTTTATATGGTCAATGATATCTTGCAATGGAAAATCGATCGTTTTGCTCAAAATTTCTGGGTAATGACGGTCAATACATTTACAGGCGTTGGTGTTGTTAATGGCGCAGGATATTTTGATGTGTATGCAAAACCGAATGATTTTGGAATGACATTACATACCTGGGGGGCGGGTCCAGGATTTGAGGTTACATTGCCATTCTTAGGACCAACTTGTTTTAGAGATGCTGTTGGCAGTATCGTAGGATTGGTAATAGATCCTGTAAGTATCGCTGCGAATTATAATGACTATCGCTGGGCTAATTACGGTATAACGGGGCTGGGGTATGTACATAGTCGATCGGGATATTTAGGACAACTTGAAAGTTTACGAAAAGAATCGTATGATCCCTATGTAACGATTAAAAGTATTGTTGATCAAAAACGAGCATCAGAATTAAAGGAAAACGAATGAAAAAAGCAATTTTAAGTATATTTGCGGCTGTTATGTTGATGACATCATCCACAGCTGCAGTTAATCCAGCACAAGCTAAAGAGTTTATTTCAAAATTGATTTCTGAGGGCATTCTGTTTTGGAAAGATAAACCCTATGATGAGCAAGTTGTTAAATTTAGAGAAGTGATGGAAACTAAATTCGATTTAGATGGCATTGCTAAACGTACGATTGGTGAAAAGTTGTGGGGATATATGGATACAAAGCAACGATCCCACTATGTTGCAGCGTTTCGCCAAATGTTACTGAATCGATATTCGAAAAAGTTTAGCAACTATGGCGGTCAAAACATCATAGTGATGGATGCGAGCCCCTCTGTAAAAACGTTTCCGATTGGTGTTGATTCGCCAGAACCTCAACCGCAAATTGTGGTAACGTCTGAATTGCGCAATTCGGGTGGATCGCCTACAAAAATTGAATGGTTTGTTGGTGAAGAAAATGGCAAGCCTACAATTACTGATATCACCATGGCGGGGCCTAGCATGGTATCAACGGAGCAAGCAACGTTTACAGGGATTCAACGTAGTCCAGAGAATTTAAAAAATGCTAGAGAGACCTGTAAGAATGCGGGTGCTGGCATGAATAAATGTGTGGCGGATCAATTGACACAAGAAGTTATGAAATATATGTTGTCCGGTAATAGTAATTAGTGATGAAAACAAATTCTGATCTTAAATCATTATTGGAAACGTTGCAGTTCTTATATGATTCGGGTGAGGTGGATGTGCTGGATGCATCACCTGTCAACCGTTTAAATGCAATTAAAGAATCGAAACCCGCACCAGTTGCACCGTCCGTGGAAGAATTGCAAGATATTAAATTATTAGAAAAAGTATCGAAAACTGAGGCTCGCCGTAAAGCGGAAGAACTTGCGTATAATGCCAATACATTAGACGAATTGTACAAAGCACTGCTGTCGTTTGAAGGATGTTCATTAAAAACAACGGCGATTAACACTGTGTTTTCTGATGGTGTTTCAACAAGTGACGTCATGTTTGTGGGTGAAGCCCCTGGTGCAGATGAGGATCGACTTGGGAAACCATTCGTGGGACAAAGTGGTCAGCTGTTGGATAAGTTTTTAGCGGCAGCGGGGTTTAGTCGATCAAAGAATGTCTATATCACGAATACGATACCGTGGCGCCCGCCAGGGAATCGCCAGCCGACTCCTGAAGAAAATTATATCTGCATGCCGTTTTTAGAACGTCATATCGAATTGGTGCAACCCAAGATGATCGTTATGTTGGGTTCAACCGCCTTAAAAACGCTCCATAATCCAAAAGAGGGGATCGTAACCCTACGCGGAAAATGGATGCCGTACACCACCAGCCATAAAGGCTTTACCGTAGATACTCTGCCAATCTTTCATCCCGCATTTCTGTTGCGTTCACCCAGTCAAAAACGTTTGTTCTGGCGTGATATATTAAGTGTGAGATTGAGGTCAGAAACTGTTTAATTATTTGAGTAAATATTCTCCTTGACAAAGTCAAACAGGGGGGGGGGTATTTTGACATTTGAAGCTTATTATTTGAAAGGAGATTCTAATGAGTGTTTCAAATGTTCTAAAATTATTATCGGTTATGTTTGTGGTGGGAATTAGCGGAGTGCAAGGTTCTCTCATACACAGTCATCTTATAGAAAGTAATATGCAATTTTTAACAGTACGGATCAGTGAAGTTAATGTAACTTTATATGAGTATTATGAACCACTGCCAGTTGCGACAATTCCTTTGAATATGATTATTGGTGGGCGTTTAACACAATCTGAAATCATGCAAAAGCTAGATGAGGGAGCTATTCTGGTTGTCAATAAAAATGAAAGCAATCATTATGCATTGTATTTCAAGCGGTCAAAAAGCGAAAACACAGGCTTTCACTTGGGAACGTATGATACTTCTCGAGCTTCAGCAAGAATGGTTTCAAGAGGAAGTGCTGGTTGTTGCGATGGTGGAGTTCCAATCCCCAGAGGTCATCGTGGGCAACCGCGGACGCCTGACTGGAATCCATATACAAACAAATAACTAACAAACAACTTGACAAAACGTACCTAGTCCGGGTACGTTCTGCTTTAAATTTTAAACAGGAAATCATCAATGAAATTAAGACTAGCGCTTGGGGTTGTTGCATTAATGGCAATAAACCACGCAGCAACATACGGAAATGCCTTTAAACCCATTGTCAAAACATCTGAACGAACCATCAGTTTGGATTCAGGATATTTGCCAGCACAGAATTCTAACCGTGGAATGGCTGGATTTAATACGGAAGTATTAATGGGTTTGGGTGCCGCCTATGATGCGGGGTATTCGTATTTCCAACCTGAAAATTCTGTAACACGGGCGTTATATTATGGTGGATTTTGGTTGGCATCGTTTCCAATCGCGGCATCGACGGTTGTAACATTTCATGAATTTGGACATGGCAGCCGTATGTATAGTTTTGGGGAAAAGCCTGTATATGTTCATGCGCTAGGCGAATGTAATAACTATTTTTCAGAATGGGGTGCGTTAGCCTTTAATGGATATTTTGTGTTACCCATGGTTGGACGTTTTGGTGCGGCTGCACGACCAGATTTAGATTTAGATACTATTGAAAAACATTATGATCATTTAAAAAATTATGTGGATTTGGATAAGGCAAAGAAATACACTCACTATGCTGAAAAATGTAAAGAACTGAACAAGAAAATTAAGGATGATAAAAAACTATTTGAACATTACAAAGAATCGCAAAAGCTATTAAAAGATCAACAAAAAGACTATTTAAAAAAACGGTTCTCTGATGATGAAATTGAAACATTCGACTTTTTTTCTGAGGACGATATAGGTAAAAACAATCCCTTATCTCCGGAAGCCACAGGAATTATTGTAGCTGGTGGATTAAATAACAACGTGTATATGGCGCAACGAATTGAAGATGCAATTTGGTTCGGTCAAGGTCAGCACATGCAGTTAACGACGAATTATTTTAAGGATAAAGCCTCAACGTTTATTCAGGTATTTGAAGGATCTTTCATAGCTTATTTGCAGGGTGAAAATCCGTCTGAAGGAATTTCAGATCACAACAGAGTGGTTAAGGTTTGGGATGAACATTTAGATATTCATGTCAGCCGCACGGAACTGCAATTATATTCAATACTATCTTATTTTTTGAGCGCGCAAACCTATATGAACCTGTATCAAGTCTACCAAACGTGGACTCAGGGTGAAACACAGGTGTACCCTGCTGAATGGAAAGGATTCCGTTTGCCCAATGTCAGTTTATATTTAACAACAAAAGGGCCCACATACAATGTTCGGACAGGGTACCGTTGGGATAATGATTTATTCTTAATTGCTGGGGCAGAGTTTGTCTTGTCTGGAAAACAACAAGTTGAAGGAACCTTAGGACTCCGAAAAGTATTCCCAGATCTGGGGAATATGTATGTTCATGCAGAGGCTGTCTTTAACCAAAAAGCAGTTGGGGGAACGGTGTCCATCGGTGGAACGTTCAATAAACTGATCACTGCAGAGGTAGGTGTTTCATATCACGATAACGATACATTCTATGGCGAACGTCATATTCCGTTTCTTTGGAAAGGTTCAACAGATATTGAAGCGTGGGCAAAGATTGGTGTACAGTACTAATTCATATTTAGTATCGGTGTATCATGCCAACGTTTAATTTAGAGCGATCTCATAACCGTCCCGCCATCGGTATTGATGAAGCGGGGCGGGGGCCGTGGGCAGGGCCTGTCGTTGTTGCGGGGGTTATGTTCAAATCTTATGATGATCTGCCGGATTGGGTGTTTCAGCTAAATGATTCCAAAAAACTATCCCCGAAAAAACGACACGATTTGTTTGTGAAATTGCTGGATGCGAGTGAGTATCTAACATACCATATTGAAACCATTGATGTAGCAACCATTGATCAACTGAATATTTTTGAAGCCACCATGACGGGCATGCGACGGTGCATTCAAATGTTGCGAACGGATGATGAAGTTGTTCTGGTCGATGGTAACCGAAATCCTGTTAAAGAACCCTGGTGCTATCCCATTATTAAAGGTGACGGTATCAGCCTGTCCATCGCTGCAGCGTCAGTTCTGGCCAAAGTTTATCGCGATAACTTAATGACACAGCTATCTATTCAACACCCCCACTATGGTTGGGAAACAAATGCCGGCTATGGAACAACGCATCATCAGCAAGCCCTAAAAACTCACGGAATTACCGCCCATCATCGAAAAAGCTTTGCGCCAATCCGTGCTCTGAGTGTATAGTGCGATTACTGTGGGTTAGGATCTGGTAGCGGCTCTATACGCTATCCAGATCGGGCGGGTGGGTTATATATGTCACCCGACCAACGGAAGGGTCCTATAGCAATAATGAATAATTTAATGGAGTACAACTATGTTTGATCGATTTCTAGTTCCAATTCACCGCGAAGGTTGGCCGTTTGTTGCAATCTTTGCAGGTGTTACGTTTATCTTAGCATTAATGTCCACCTTCCTTGGCTTTGTGGGTGCTATCTTAACCGTGTGGTGCTATGCCTTTTTCCGCGATCCCGAACGCATTACGCCTATCGGAGATAACTGGGTTATTAGCCCAGCTGATGGTGTTGTAACCGCTATTGAAACGGTTAGCATTCCAGACGAATTGGAAATGAAAGAAAAAACGTGTACTCGCATCTCAATCTTTTTAAGTGTCTTTGATGTGCACATTAATCGTGTGCCGTGTGCTGGCACCATTAAAAAAATCTGGTATTACCCAGGATCATTCTTAAATGCAAGCCTAGATAAAGCCAGCGAATTCAATGAACGTCAAGCCTTTAAAATTGTAACCCCAGATGGTAAAGAAGTAGGATTTGTCCAAATCGCCGGATTAATTGCACGACGCATTGTTAGCTTTGTAAAAGAAGGTGATTCTATGCAAACAGGACAACGGTTCGGTCTTATTCGTTTCGGTAGCCGTATGGATGTTTACCTGCCCAAAGGTGTTGCTCCCCTGGTTATCAAAGGACAAAAAATGATTGCCGGTGAAACCATTCTTGCAGACTTAATGATCAAAGGTGAAGCACGTGAAGGTCAAATCCGATAAACTAAAAAAACGGTTAATGAAGATACCTTTTAAAGGATATCCCGTTACGCGATTCATTCCCAATATGACAACTCTGTTAGGGTTATGCATAGGCTTAACAGCCGTATACCATGCCTTGCATTCAGATTGGGAAAGGGCACTGTGGTATGTTGTTGTCGCCACTGTGTTTGACGGTATGGACGGAAGGCTTGCCCGATTTTTTAATGCATCGTCCAGATTTGGTGCTGAATTAGATTCCTTATCCGATTTCGTAACATTCGGTGTTTCGCCTGCGTTAGTTGCGTATTTTTATTCTCTTCATGGCTTAGGCAGACTAGGTTGGGGCGTTGTCTTATTCTTTTGTATCTGCGCAGGTTTACGATTAGCCAGGTTTAATATCATGAGCCTTGATGTAGAAGAAGATCCGACCTTAATTAAGTTGCAAAAGAAATACTTTTCCGGCGTTCCTATGCCAGCGGCAGGATTGTTAATGCTGGTTCCAATCATGGTTGAGGTAGATACGGGTTATGGTATCCATAGTTTAATCTATGCTGTGTTTGGAATAGGTGTGGGTTTATTGATGGTCAGTAAAATACCAACCTTTGCATTCAAAGGAATGAAAATTCAACCCCATCAAATTATTTTTTTGTTAGGAATTATCGGCGTCTTTGTTATTGGTATTATGACGCGCCCATGGTTAACATTACCCATTGTTGGGTTAGTATACCTCATTTCATTTTTCTTTAGCTTAACGGCATATCGAAAAGATATAGCCAATCATGGATAAAATGAACGTGCTAAAACTGGGGGCATTCCTGTGTTTTCTGCTTAAAACCCGTGTCAGATCACATCGGATCTATCTCAAGAGTACAGCGTCACGCTGTGCATTTTTCTTTAGCTTAACGGCATATCGAAAAGATATAGCCAATCATGGATAAAATGAACGTGCTAAAACTGGGGGCATTCCTGTGTTTTCTGCTTAAAACCCGTGTCAGATCACATCGGATCTATCTCAAGAGTACAGCGTCACGCTGTGCATTTTTCTTTAGCTTAACAGCATACCGAAAAGATATAGCCAATCATGGATAAAATGAACTTGCTAAAATTGGAGGCATTCCTGTGTTTTCTGCTTAAAACCCGTGTCAGATCACATCGGATCTATCTCAAGAGTACAGCGTCACGCTGTGCATTTTTCTTTAGCTTAACGGCATATCGAAAAGATATAGCCAATCATGGATAAAATGAACGTGCTAAAACTGGGGGCATTCCTGTGTTTTCTGCTTAAAACCCGTGTCAGATCACATCGGATCTATCTCAAGAGTACAGCGTCACGCTGTGCATTTTTCTTTAGCTTAACAGCATACCGAAAAGATATAGCCAATCATGGATAAAATGAACGTGCTAAAATTAGAAACATTACTGTGTTTTCTGCGTAAAATCCGTGTCAGACCACATCGGATCTACCTCAAGAGTACAGCGTCACGCTGTGCATTTTTCTTTAGCTTAACGGCATATCGAAAAGATATAGCCAATCATGGATAAAATGAACGTGCTAAAACTGGGGGCATTCCTGTGTTTTCTGCTTAAAACCCGTGTCAGATCACATCGGATCTATCTCAAGAGTACAGCGTCACGCTGTACAACGCGATTAAATAGTTCTTGATTCTAAGTTTCATACAGGATACCACTTATAAAGTAGATATGTATGTAATTAGGAGATTGCAGATGAAACTATTAAATTACTTATTTTTTGTATTCGTGTGGCTGTCAACGTCGTGTACTGGTGCGTTCCCTGAAATTGCATCCCATGCAGACTGGACAGAAGTTCATAATATATCAGCCATCGCTGCCCATGCCCCCGAATCAAAAAAAGGGGTTTTTTTAATCGACGCGGATGAGGTGTTGTTTACGACAACCGTTGCCGATGGGGCGCCAATATTAGTGCGGTTGCATGATGATTTAGAAGGTTTGTTTTCCGCAATTCGACATACAGGGCACAGCGTATATATTCTAACATACAATAAAGCAGCAGAAATTCGCATGAAGCTATCAAAAGTAGGGCTTGATGAAACATTCTTTGATGGAATTCTGTCGTGTGAAATGACGGGAGATGTTATGACGGCAAAAGGGGATTTATTAAGACGACATGTTGCAGAGTCTTCGAAGACCTATGATTTTGCAGTCTTTATCGATAATTTTCCACCCTTTGTTCGGAATGTGCAAACTGTGGCACAAGAGTTAGGTTTGCCGTTACATGCATATTTATGTACAGGATATATTCCATTATACCATGAGTATGTCTATCACCATTTAAGCAAGTTGCAAAAAGGCTTAGCACAGGAGAGCGATACGGCGACTGCTCCCGTGGAACGTATTGCGAAAAGCTTAGCTAAACATCGTATCGATCTTGATACGTTTTTAACGGCATATCCTGATGCTGAGAGTTTTATAAAATGGGCACAAGAAAATGAATTAATTTGGCCTTATTTAACTTATTTGTAATTGCTTAAGGGGCGCTGATGGTAATCGATCTGTGCTCTGGATTCGTGGTTGTTTCTAACATTACACGGTAATGTTTTGGAGTGTACACATTCCTCATGTTTTGAGGCCATTCGATAAAGGTAATACCCTGATCGAACGCTTCATCCATTCCTAATTCTAGGACTTCTTCTGGATCATTGATGCGATATAAGTCGTAATGCCAAATGGGTGGGATTGAGTCATAGGTTTGCACAAGCGTGAATGTGGGGCTTGGGACAGCTTCATCGTGTCCCAATATTGACTGAATGGCAGCACGCACAAACGTTGTTTTACCGGCGCCAAGGTCACCCATCATATATACAACGGCGCCTTTGTTTAACGTTCTAACAAAGTCAGAGGCTAATGATTCTAATTCAGATAGCGAGACGGTTTTTGCGATCATTCTTCTGATTCCTCTTTGAGGAGTTCCAATTCTAACCATTGTTCTTCGGTTTCCATAAGTTGGGTTTGAGCATGATCCAATTCTGCGGATACTTGATTAAAACGATCAGGGTTAGATTGAAACAGCGTTGAATCCGCCAATTTATCTTCATAGGTTTCTATTTTAGATTTTAGGGTTGTGATTTTCGCACTTAATTCTTTCAACTGATGTTGTTGTTTAAATCCAAATTTACGAGCAATCGTTTCTGATTGAGGTTGAGATTTAGGCTTAGAAGCTGGTTTTTTTGCAGGATTTAATATGCGTGAGAAATCTTTTTCACCATTGTGCAGTTGCCATATAAAGTCTGAGTATCCACCCGCAAATTCAGCAAATTCTCCACTCGGCAATATGGATATAGTGCTGGTGACTAAACGATCCAAAAAGTCACGGTCATGACTGACCACAATTAATGTACCTTCGTAGTCGCTAAGGATATCGACCAATAGATCAAGCGTGTCAGAATCTAAGTCGTTGGTCGGTTCGTCAAGAACTAAAATGTTCGTGTTTTGAGCCAAGATTTTGGATAGCGCAAGGCGGTTCTTTTCTCCACCCGATAAGCTACTCACAGGGGATTTAATTTGA
Source organism: Candidatus Bodocaedibacter vickermanii (assembly GCF_014896945.1). Lineage (GTDB taxonomy): Bacteria > Pseudomonadota > Alphaproteobacteria > UBA6184 > UBA6184 > Bodonicaedibacter > Bodonicaedibacter vickermanii. The sequence goes on along the minus strand of NZ_CP054719.1, from coordinate 306,837 downwards.
TCAACATCAAACAAAAAGTCTTTTAAATACGCAACCACATGGCGATGACTTCCGCCGACCGTAAGGTGGTCACCCCCGCCTGGGCATAAAGTGTTCCATAAAGTGTCTTTGTCGTTTAAATCATGATGATTCTGTTCAAAGTACCCAATGGATAGGTTTGTCCCCAATCGGATGGTACCTTTTGTTGGATCTAATTTTTTAAGCAACAATTGCACCAACGTCGATTTACCACTGCCATTGGGGCCAAAAATTCCAATGCGATCACCGCGCAGTATTTTTGTGGAAAATGGTTTTACAATTTGATTCTCATTGCCATTTGCATCGATATAGGTTTTTGTGGCTTGTTTGGCTTCAATCACTAAGCGACCGCTGGTTTCATCCTGGCTTGCCGTTACATTAATTTTCTTTCCACCTGAAAGCACGGCAGCGCGATCTGAACGTAATTGATGTAATCGGGATAGACGTCCTTGGTTACGTTTACGTCGGGCTGTAACACCGCGATGTAACCAATACAATTCTTGATCCAGTTTCTTATCCATGCGCTCTAACGCTTTTTCTTCATTTTCCAACAGCTCTGTTGACCAGGTTTCAAAGTCACCGTATCCTCGGCTCAATTCTTTTATGGATTGACGATCCAACCACCATGTCTTTCTAGACACCTGTTTTAGAAAAGCTCTATCGTGGCTGATGACAACGATGGCGCCAGGAAATGATTCAAACTCTTTTTCCAAAAACTCAATCATTTGAATATCCAAATGGTTTGTGGGCTCGTCCATCAACAAGACGTCAGGGTTCGACGCAAAAGCGTAAGCAAGGGCAACACGGCGGCGTTCACCTCCGGATGTTGAATCCACCAGCCAATCGGCTTTTGCTTGAAACTTATCTAGCATTGCCTGTGCATAATAAGTCATGTCTTTTTCAGGATCTGTGGAACGATCAACGCCGGATAGAACTAGTTCCAACGCCGTTTGTTCGGGTTTCCAAGCGATGTTTTGAGGAAGATATCCAATACGAGTTCCCGGTTGAATAAAGATTTCGCCTTCATCCAATTCAAGCTGATTCATCAACGTTTTAAACAGCGTCGTTTTTCCAGAACCATTGCGCCCAACCAAGGCGATTCGATCCTTTGGATATACGTTCAACGTGACATCGTGGAATAATACTTTAAGTCCAAATTGAACATGAATGCTGCGCAGGGAAATTAAGGGTGTATCCGACATCTATTTACCATAATTAATTGCCTTATTATATGCAGAATCGTTGAAGATTCAAGCTTATAAAGTTGAATAAAACTGAAGACTGCCTGCTAATCGCTTGTTAAGTTTTCCAGCTTATGATAACTAGTGGTAAAAAAAAAGGTGTTTGTTTATGTTAAAACAATTATTACTCGCTACCAGTCTTCTGTCTATTACTTACGGCGCGAATTCTCCGATGATCCCTGAAGATACAACCAGAGATGATATCCAACAAGGCTTAGCCACAGATGTTGTAGATTCACAAGCAATATCTTCTGCCGTATCGAACCTGCGCTTAAAGTTATTTACTCAGAACACTCCTCTATCAGAGATGGCAAAGTCTATGGAAGAAATCGCTGATTTAATGAAAGATGTTAATATTCAATTTAGAGAGGTTGGTGGTGGAGATAATGACTTTAAACTGACGAATACAATTGAATTTGAGCCTAAAGAAATAGAGATTTTTTTTCAAGAACGACCAATACACCTATTACGGGTAGCATTATCGTTATTTAGCGATCCTGAATTTAAGCCATCTAAAGGGTTTATCCTAAACTTTTTTTCAGTGATACTTTCTCAGGAGCTAACCCCACAACTGTTGAAAGTGATCAGAAGAAGTGTTTAACGATATTAAAATCACCCACTTAAACACCAAGCTATGAATGTTATAAAAAACTTCATATTGTGTAAAATAGTCGCATATCTATTACTTAATTCATACATATCTGTATGATTGACACAATTAATCGGTTTATCAATGATTTTCCCTGTTCTATTGATTTGTTGTCAAAAATATTCTTTTTCTAATCACTTTCAACAGTTGTGGAGCTAACCCCAGAAAGATTTGAAATTTTAATGTCAGATATATCTTTGGATATAATAAAAAAGTGTTATTCATCTATGGAAGTTTTTGGCAGGTTAATTGCTCCATTATTTTATGAGGCAACTGAGCCTGATCATGTTACAAAACTTCAAAAGTATATTCTAGATAATTTTGAGTCTATTTTGTTAGGCTTTAGAGGGCGTCTGTTGTTGTTATTGCCAAAATTAGCAGCTCAACAAACGCCATTTACCCAAGAATTTATATATAGGTTGCACCAAGAATTAATCAAAGCAATCCTTAACCAATCGTCGGCTCCAGATGATGAAACGCGTAGAGTAACAGCAAGCTGTCTAAGCTTGCTGCTTAAAAATTTCCGAACTCCATTCTTAAGGTATGCGATGGAAATCATAATGTTTAACAGTGACAGTGACAACGAAGAACGCTTATTTTCAAGACTTCCTGCAGACCTAAAAAATTTCAGATGGATAACTGTTGGAAATCCAACCATGTACAATTATGATGAGTTTGCATCTAACGGACGTAGCATACTTAGCGAAAGTCTTAGACAAGCATTAATGGATCAACGATTTGAAGAGTTTGTTAAAGAAATGGGGTTTGGAAATTGTATAGCAATTAATCCTTTGTTTGGCGTTTGATTTAGCCATTAATCCTTTATAATCGCATGTAATTCGACACGAAAATCCCCCAGATACATTAATCTGGGGGGAGACTTTATTTGTTAAGTTTTATAGGACTGAACGTGAGTTTAGTTCTTCCATCTTTTGATACAAGCTCAATCTGTATACAATTAATTAATGTAGCTATTACACTTGATGGTTTTGCTACTTACCGTCGAGCCTGTTAAAACCTTTATTGGGAAGCTTTTGACTAAAAATATGATACAATACACCCAATATAAATGGAGAGTTATTATGGAATTTTTTATTGTGGGATTCGTTGCTGTTGGCGTGTTAGTACTTATTCTAGTGTTATCGTCGTTGTTCATCGTTGATCAGCAGTCGGCAGCAATTATTGAACGATTTGGTCGATTTTTAAGAATCTCTCAAGCGGGGTTAAATATTAAGATACCGTTTGTTGATCGTATTCAAGGTCGTGTGACGTTGCGATTAAAACAGTTGGATGTTGCTGTTGAAACCAAAACGTTGGACAACGTGTTCGTGGATATCGTTGCATCCGTACAATATCGTGTGCTTCCTGACAAAGTATATAAAGCATTTTATATCTTGGATAATGCCGATGCGCAAATTCAAGCTTATGTCTTTGACGTAATTCGTGCACGCGTGCCGTTGATTAATTTAGATGATGTGTTTTCTAAAAAGGATGAAATTGCAAATTCTGTAAAAGAAGAATTGCAAGAAGTCATGAATGATTTTGGATATGACATCATCAAAGCTTTAGTGACGGATATTAATCCAGACAACCGCGTAAAGACAGCAATGAATGAAATTAACGAAGCTCAACGTTTGCGTGTGGCGGCAATGGAACGGGGTGAGGCTGAAAAGATTCTAAAAGTCAAACAAGCCGAAGCAGAATCTGAAAGCAAAATTTTACAAGGTAAAGGTATTGCGGGTCAGCGTCGTGCAATCATGGAGGGATTAAAAGAATCGTTAGGTGAATTCCAAAGGCAAATTGGGGATAGCAGTCCACGCGATGCAATGACATTAATCATGATGTCGCAGTATTTTGATACATTGAAAGATTTAGGATTGCACAGTAATCAAAATACAATTTTAATTCCACATTCTCCATCCAGCATGAATGATTTATTTGATCAAATGAGAAATGCGATTATTACGGGAAATCAGGCTGTTGAAAAGCCGACCAAATCAACAAAAGTAAAAGCTGATTAAGATTATATTAAGAGTTTTTTCAGTAGGATTAATCAATTGGTTGAGAAAAGTAAAATGAAACAGGTATTTATATATAGCGCGAAACGAACACCCATGGGTTCATTCATGGGTGAATTAAGTACAAAAAATGCGGTGGATTTAGGTGTTGCAGCAGTGAAAGCAGTGTTGCATACTGCTGACCCAAAATCCGTACAAGAAATAGTGATGGGCTGTGTTTTGCCAGCAGGTTTAGGGCAAGCGCCGGCGCGTCAGGTTGCAATTAAATCAGGATTGTCTGAACATACAATTGCAAGCACGGTGAATAAAGTGTGTGGATCTGGGCTAAAGGCCGTGATGATGCTGTCAGACAGTATTCAATTGGGGCGAATTAATGTTGGAATCGCTGGAGGCATGGAAAGCATGAGCAGTGCGCCCTATCTGTTACCCAAGGTACGTCAGGGATATAAATATGGTCATACACAACTGTTGGATCATATGGCATTGGACGGTCTTGAGGATGCCTATGAGCCGGGCGTTTCTATGGGCGTGCTGGCTGAACGATTGGCTGAAACATATGCGTTTAGTCGTGAAGCACAAGATGCTTATGCAATCTCTTCAACCACTAAAGCACAAATTGCAACGGAGAGTGGTGCGTTTGCTAATGAGATAGCCGCAATTACGATTGAAGGCAGAACGCCGTATACCATGGAACAAGACGAAGGTCCACGTAAGGCAAAACCCGAAAAGGTGCCTCAACTAAAACCTGCTTTTAAAAAAGAGGGGACGATTACTGCGGCAAGCGCTAGCCCCATTTCAGATGGTGCAGCAGCGTTATTGTTGGGATCAGAAGATGCTGCGGGTTCGTTAGGCTTAAAGCCACGAGCAGTAATTAAATCCTATGCAAGTTATTCTCATGAACCTCAGTGGTTTACCACGGCGCCGATTAATGCCATTAAAACCGTATTGAATGATACCGGTTGGTCAATTGACGATGTTGACTTATTTGAAATTAATGAAGCGTTTGCAGTGGTGCCAATGGCGGTCATGCGTGATTTGAAAATCCCCGCTGAAAAGGTAAATATCCATGGTGGCGCCTTAGTTTTAGGTCATCCACTAGGTGCTTCAGGAGCCCGCGTGGTGGTAACCTTATTACATGCGTTGGAACGTCATAATCTTAAAAGAGGAATTGCTGCGTTGTGTATTGGTGGTGGAGAAGGAGTTGCAATCGCTATAGAACGTGTTTAGACTATTTTTACGAAAGATAATAAAAGGAATAATAATAAATGCTTTTGCGTAAACTGGTATTAGGAGCAGCCATTATTTTTGCTTCTATTGGATCATCCGCTATAGTTGGCGCGGCTGACCAAGACATACTTAGAGGTAATACAAAAGAAAATGATCCAATAAATTATATAATGCTAGAGTCGATAGGACTTGCGGGTTCATTCGAAATACCTAATGAACGCTTGAGTGGTTGGTTAACAGATACTTTAGCTCATACGACAAATAAGGCTATGGTTAAATCTGATGATTCCAAAGTTGAACCTGATTCCATGAACCACGTCACAGAGGAAAATAATCAAGGGGCTCAAAAGGCTGAGCGTATTTCACAGCAAAGGGCTAAACGTAGAGCGTTGCGTCAGGTGACTCAATCATTCAAACCGGAGAGCAAACCTATTCATCAACCACGATAATAAAAGGAATAATAATAAATGAAATCAAACTATATTTTAGCAATACTTGCCGGGTTTTTTATATCGAATACACTCGTAACTGCATCAGATCTTGATAGCGCAGAATACGCCTCAACAGCATCAGATTATGAGGCTGAGAGTGCGTCTGGGGATGCAGCCACGCACATAGATAGAATTAGAGCTACTGCAGATGAATATGAAGATTGTTATGACCGAACTCAATCAAAAAAAGAAAAGAAACGCAGAGTAAAAGAAGATAGAGTAACGGCAGAGCGTAAAGCAGCGATAGCAGCACTGACAGCAGAGGTGGCTAGAAAAGAAAAAGTAGCTAAGTCAAAGTAAATTTTGGAAAATACAACAGGGTCTTAATGACCCTGTTGTTATATATCAAAATACCTTTAATTCTGACACAGAGCTGAGAGAGTATTTTTACTTTACGGAAAATGTTCTTAAAGATAAAAATATCCACTTCGTCAATCTTTTGTTAACGCTTGTAGGATATCGTATATTTAGTGCACTTACATAGTTTATTTTAACCCACCGTTTCGTGAAGGAATGACGGATTGCTTCGTCTATTTAGTCTCGATTTAGGGAGTGGGTTTTGTCCCCCCACCCGAAGGTCACTGAGGGTGACTAGGGCGGGGGGTGGTAAAAAAATCGCGTTAACTAAATCTTAACCTTTATTAATTCGCAACCTGCGGTTGCATCCGTTAGGTTAGATCCGATGTGACCTGACACATGTTCTAGTAACCAAATTACATGTGATTTGCTATCGCTAGTTTATTTTGCAGCAGCTAAAGCTTTTTTAACGTGCAGGATTGAATACATATATCGGGCAAGGTTATCCAATAATCTGGCGACGTGTTCATCATCGTCTTTAGGTGTAAATGCTAATCCAACAGTTTCTAACGTGCCCTTATGTTTAAACCAGCCGGCTTTGATCAACGTCGGTTTCATTGTTTCGTTTTGATACGGAGCAAAAGGTTGATTAGAAAAGGCAACAATAGATCCAGGGAGTGGGAGTAGTTTTAGCCATGTCTTAAGACTATCTTCTGTTGCCGGTCGGACAATTTTTCCATTTTTTTCTAACATCGAGGTTGGCAAAAATACAATAGAAATACGGTTAACTCGATCAGATTTTTGCAATTGACCCCACACAAATTTAGCGGCCTCAGATTCATTCGTGGGCAGAGATTCTGGACATTGCCAATCGCTGCGAATGAAAGCTTTATCCAGTAATAATGACTCTGGTTCTTGAACTGGATCTAGGGGTCGATCACCTGTCAGAACCACAATTTGTCGGGGAGTAAACGTTCCAGCATCGATCAATTCAATCATATGTTGCATGCGGGTGCGCATGCGGTAAACAGTAGCACCTAAGATCATGGCATAGTCGGGTGTTGGTATAGAAGGATCAATACGATCAATCATGCCCAGCAGTTTAAGGCTTGCAATAATTTGATTAGCTTTAGCTTGGTGCATTGAAGGGTTCATATGCCAACGTTCTTGACCGGGTTTGCGCAGCCAGTGCGCTTGAGCATAAGCATTCATTGCTTCATACGTAGGATCAACAGTAATCCCAAGAGTTGTAAACAAGTGGAGATTGTCGTGCCGTACAGTGAGTTGAATAGGCATAAATCGCAAGAATTGACGCAAAAATTGAATAAATCATTTTCATGATAAAACTCCCTAATTCAAGAGAACGATATCATGTTTTAATAGACCGTGCAGTAGCTTTTTTAAAGATGTTATTGATAAATTCATCTTTGCTTTGAGTATACAAAGTGCGGTTATTAGGATACTTTATTGCTAAGTCTGTTTTTAGGGATTCATATTCGTCTGCATCGCGTGGATGAGCAATCATGTAATCGCGAAACACTAGATACTTTTCAACGGATGGATTTTTTGCCTCATAAATATGCACATGAAAATGGCAGTGTTGGGCATCACCTTTGCAATAAAACCTACGTCCTGGCAACCCAAATTCTCCACCGATAACATAGTTAAATAGTTCCAATTGATCATCGAAACTATCGATCTTTTCCATGTCATGGGTCGTAATCAAAATATCAATAATGGGCTTTGCTTTTATTCCAGGAATTGCCGTGCTGCCAATGTGGTGAATGGTTAACGCGATTTCATCAAAAATGGATTGTAATAAACGTGCCTCAGTTTCGAAGAGGTGTATCCAATTTGGATCATAGTCGGAAATTTGAGTTTTTCGACTATTGTGAAGGTGTTGTAAGGCTTCGAATGATAGTCTCATGCCACACGCTAAATGCTGTTAAGGTTGAATCCAGACTGTCAACCCATGGAAAATGTCCTGCATCTGGGATGATCGCCATTTGAATATTATTTCCTTTAAATATTAAGGAATCCTTAAATAAGCTAGGCGGGCAAATGTAATCGTCATCTCCAGAAATAATAAGGGTTGGAATCTCTGGGGTGTAGCTTTGCGTAAATGTTGGATAAAAGTGTTGAGTACATAGAACATAAGGCAGGTGTGTGAAGTCGCATTGATCTAACATTATTAGTCCATCTTCAATGTAGTCAGGTCTAAAATAAAAAGGCAAAAGTCCTTTAAAGTATTCAGCGTAACTGGTATCCGATGGGTTTATCCAAAAGTTAGCAGCGATTTGTGTGCCATCGAATTTTGTATATGTTTTTAATCGTTGAGGCAATTCGAACAGATAAGAATTATCCACAGCTGGGCTAATTAATACAAGTCCTTTAAGGGAAGGAAGTCGTCGCAGTGACAACACAAACATGCTTGAAAATGAATGAGTTACCAATATAGGGTTTGGGATTGTTTGTAATAATAAGGTTAATTCAAATGCTTGCTCATTAAAATAGGTAGATTCATTGCATGAAACTTGATTGTAAGTAATCCCATAAATGCTGCAGTCAGTCTCTAAAGAATTAATCAGAGCCTCAAAACAATGCCAGGATAGTCCGGGACCGCCAGGAAAGAAAATGAGAGAAGACTGCGTTGTCCCTTTGCGAATTAGTTCAAATTTTAGTAACGACATTGTGTAATCTTTCATTAATATCAGAAGGTGACATTATAAATCGCCACAAGTGATCTGTGCCCACCTTAATCCCAATTCGGGGCGTTGTTAGAATATGAGTGACTGGGGAGTCCTCTGCGACATAAAAGCTTAGGTTGCTGCATATGTAGATAGCGTTATGTTCCTTTGTAATACCCCATGCTTTACACAGTTTTCCAGGGCCATCTAAATGACGATGTGTCGTATCGCAGATTATCCCGCGAATCAAAACTGCGGCGGGGAATCCTTCGGCTTCTGTCACGATATTTAAGCAATGGTACATGCCATAAATCAAATAGACATAACTGTATCCTGCAGCACCAAACATGACTTTAGTTCTGGGTGTTAATCCTTTTGCAGCATGACACGCAGGATCATCTTTGCCAATATAAGCTTCTGTTTCCGTAATAATACCGGAATAATTATTAAAATGAAGCCGTGTGCCGATAAGTTCTTGAGCAACTGTTAATGTCCCTTGCTCAAAAAATGATCGTTGAAGCAGCGTCATTATTGCAAATGATGTTCAGTGGAAAGATCGCCCCACGCTTTATAGTCTTCCATCCCATGCTTTATTATTCGGTCAATCAGGTCAGCATATGTGATGCCAGAGGCTTCGAATAGTTTGGGATACATACTGATATTTGTAAACCCTGGAAGTGTATTGATTTCATTCAGGTAAATTTCATTTGATTCAGTTACAAAAAAATCAACCCTGGCAAATCCTTTACACCCCATGGCTTTATATGCATGCAACGCATACTGTTGAACTTTTTGCGTAATGTTTTCATCTAATACGGCTGGAATGATTAAGTCTGCCCCATTCGGATCAAGGTATTTTGCCTCATAACTATAAAAGTCATGGCTGGGTTTTATTTCACCTAAAACAGAGGCGATGGGGGTATGGTTGCCCAATACGGCGCACTCTATTTCACGCCCTGGTATATATTTTTCAATCACAATCTTATCGTCATATTGAAATACAATCGGCATATATGTATCAAATTCAGCCTTTGATTTTACTTTATATACTCCAACAGAAGACCCCGTATTTGCAGGTTTTAAAAAGAACGGAACTCCCAACTTTCCAGTGATTTCCTCATAGCTAATGCGTTCATTAGCATAAAGGGTTATATATGATCCAATCGGAATTCCAGCACTTTCAAGGATACGTTTTGTAAAGTCTTTATCCATGCACACAGCAGAAGATGCAACAGCAGAGCCTGCAAATGGCAAGTTGAACATGCGGCATAATCCTTGCAAACAGCCATCTTCTCCATATTTTCCATGGGTGATGGGTAATACAAACTGAATGGGGATATCAATGGTACCCTCTGCATTCGTAAGATCTGTTGATGAGCCTACTTTATATAAATTCACAATCGTTGCAGAATCGGCACTGATGTCGGATATAACAGTGATGGAATTGGGGATGTCGTTACCTGGAAAGTAATACCAAGTTCCGGACTCTTTACTGATACCAACTAAAACGGGATCGTAAGTTTTTGTATCAATCGCCTTAGCCACATTGCGTGCTGAATTAATTGATACTTCATGTTCTGTTGAACGCCCACCGAATAGGATTAGCACCTTTGTTTTGTTCACTGTCGTTATCCTTTTTGAAAGTAAGTAATTTTGATGTAGAACCACTTTAAAAGAAATTATCTTGAAACTGAAGCTTTTTTTTGTTTTACTGTCATGGTAATCAGAAAGATTTTTAAATGCGTAATCGCACACTAATAGTCTGTTATATCGGCGCAACGCTGGCTCGACATCGTTTTTCCTAAACGGTTACTTTATCTCATACATGGCTAATCAGAGATAAAATGAATCTTAAAGATTGGGATTATTTCTGTAATTCCTGAATAAAATCCGTGTCAGAACGAATCGGATCTAACTTAACGGATGCAACGGCACGTTGTATCTCAAATTTTTATTAAGGATTAAAACGATGAACTATTATGTATTTCTTTCATTTCTAGCAACTATTGTTGTTGTGACACTTATATTTGGTAAGCTTACTGCAAAAAAAGCCTCTGCAACCTATTCCGACTTTTATCTAAGCGGGCGCAGTGTAAAATTCTTTAGCTTGATGATGACGCTACTTGCCACTCAATTTGGTGGTGGTGCCATTATTGGAAGCTCAGAAGCCGCATATACATCCGGATGGTTAGCAATGTGTTATTCACTAGGGATTGCTATTGGGTTTATAATCTTGTCCCTGGGTATTGGGGGACGATTCCGAACGTTGAATATCAGCACTATTCCCGAAGTCTTCGAAGTCGCCTATGGCAGTTCGGGTCTTCGTCGATTTGCGGGATTGGTTTATATCGTATCAATGTTCTTAATCTTATTGGCGGTATGCATTGCGATGCGTAAGTTTTTTTATAGCATCGGATTTACGAGCGATGCGCTGTATGTTGGATTTTGGGGTGTAGTAATTATCTATACCATGTCCGGTGGATTAAGCGCCGTGATTATGGCGGATACATTGCAAATTATCTTAGTGTTGAGTTTGTTCTTGTTGGTGTACTTTACAATGGATGCAAGCTCGTTAACGTTAAATACAGCATTAACTCCGAATGCGAGCAGCATTCCTGTCATCAGCTGGATATTGATGCCGTGCTTATTCACCATCATCGGTCAAGACATGGGGCAACGATGTTTTGCTGCAGAATCTCCGCGAGCCGTTTTTCTTGCAACGTTTGGAGCCGGTGTGTTGATGGTTATTGCATCGTTGTTTCCCGTGTATTTGGGAATCATGGGGGCAGAGGCTGGCATCATAAAAGGTGAAGAAGGCATCATTATGCGCGTCATTCAGATGGTCACAAATCCAGTGATGAGCAGCTTGTTTGCTGCGGGTGTTTTAATGGCGATTACGTCAACTGCAAATTCGCTGTTGTGTTCCATCAGTTTGAACATCGCGATGGATATTCCGTTCATTCGCAATATGCCTGAAACATCAGCAAAATGGGTATCCAGAGCAGTAACCTTTGTCGTTGGCATGGCAGCAGTAGCCGGTTCATACTTAGGCAGCGATGTGATTCCGATTATGTTGGAAGCCTATGGACTGACCGTAACAGCGTTTTTCGTCCCCATCGTCATGGCGCTAATTTACAAACGTTTGTCATGGTTTGCAGGGTTAGCCTCCACAATTATGGGAACAACGGTATTTGTATTGGCGACGTTATTGAATCCAGAGCTGCCAGATTTTATGCCAAAAGAAGTTCTGGGGTTAGTCTTGTCTGCTATCGTATTTTTAGTGGTGCAGGGCAGGGCAGTCCGCTCCAAAAATATGAAGATGATAGAGCTGAAAGTTTAATGTTATAGCTGATCATGGATAAAGTCAGCACATAGCGCTATGCTGACTTTATATCCAACTCGCACAGACACGGATTATAAGCAACTAACACATTGTGCCTCTCGAATCTCTCCCGGCATACCACTGCTGTATCAACTCTCTCATTTATGCCAACCTGAGGCTGCACCCATTGGGTTTTTGACCGTTTCATAGCCTTGATATTTTTAAACAGTCTTCAGGTTGTTTTTCACAGTCCGTGCCCGTGCGCATCAGATCTAACCTAACGGATGCAAACTCAGTTTGCTCTTGACAATCCAAATTTCTTATGTATACTAATAAGTAGAATTGCGAAAAGGCTACCCAAAAATCTGGGTAGCCTTTTTTCGTTCTACGTCCTAAAAGTATTTCAGCCAAATGATCCCTAAAAAGATCCTTGACGAGATTTGATTGAAACACCAAAGGACAAAACGCCGAATCGAATCCCCAGTACAGGTGCTTAACTACCCGATCAGTAGACACAGCCTTGTAAACAACCCCTAGAGCCGACGGGCTCGTAAAACACCTACTTTGTATAGTATACTAAAGTCCGCCTTTCCCCATTCGTGTAAGAAATGGGGTTCTTTTTGCACGTGCGGGTTACTGGGGATTCACTCGGTTTTAAACAGCGTGACGCTGTATCCGATAGGTTAGATCCGATGTGGTCTGACACGGATTTTATATAACTTAATTTGAAAACTGAAAACACAGCGTTTTCAAACAAAACAAAGGAATTAAAACACACTCTTCAACAATATCTCAAATTCATTTTTCACCCTTACCCCTCCTGCGCCGAAGGTAGGTCAAAAATTCTCTCATATCTCAAACCACACTCAATCTAACCTAACGGATGCAACCTCAGGTTGCCAGCGTCACGCTGCCCTGCGCCGAAGGTAGGTCAAAAATTCTCTCACATCTCAAACCACACTCAATCTAACCTAACGGATGCAACCTCAGGTTGCCAGCGTCACGCTGCCCTGCGCCGAAGGTAGGTCAAAAATTCTCTCACATCTCAAACCACACTCAATCTAACCTAACGGATGCAACCTCAGGTTGCCAGCGTCACGCTGCCTTGCGCCGAAGGTGGTTTTAAAATCCGCCCCATTCCCCCCACATCTCAAACCACAATCAATCTAACCTAACGGATGCAACCTCAGGTTGCCAGCGTCACGCTGCCTTGCGCCGAAAGTGGGTTTAAAATCCGCCCCATTCCCCCACTTGTATCTTATTACACCTCAAACCACATCGATCCAACTCAAAGAATCAGAATCCCCACCATCTCCACGGCAATAATCCGTGTCCCATTTCACCAAATCTCTAATCACACAAGATCTAATATATAGGGTCCAGGGATCATCCCTGGTGCAGCATCATGCTGCCAGCTGATTCTATATATAAAACAAGGCGGAGAATATCCGCCCTGTTTGTATAAGAACAATTGTTTATTTTTTTTGTGACTTTTTTCAGCCAAGCGCGAGCTTCCGGATTGAGCGATTTCCAGTGACCGTTTATGCTTACTTCAAAGATGGAATCATTATGTGCGAATGAGCATATGATTTCCCATTGTCCGGCATCTTTTCCAGTTTTTTCTTCATAACGTTTTACCATTGTAGACCAAGGTTTCTTTGAATGAGACCAGGGTTTTTTGCTAAGCAATTTTGTTTCAACATTGCTGCCGGTAAATATGGAGGTAAGACCTGATGCCTTTTTCAACAGAGTGCCCACATTAGAGACCCTAATATCAAACGTAGGTGCTGGAGTAAATTCAGCTGCTGCAGCATGCCCATAAGACGATGGATATGCAGGGGCAGGTGTTGCTGCTGTCGCCGGCATCATTGTGTGAGCAATAGGTGTGTGACGTGCCCTTGATAATGTAACCGTCTTTGAATCTCCAATTGAAATACCTAACGCGCGTTTAAAGGTTGGGTTAAGGGATTCTCTTCTTGGATCTTCTAGAATCGCGAACACGATATGTTCAAAGTGATTCACAAACGGAATTCCATCGATATAACGCGCATTTAGAACGGCATCAAATGTGTCTGCTACGTCTACTGGAATTTGGGGGTCTGGTTGACCCGTTCTATCTTTTGCAAAGGCACCACACCCAAGGGCACCCAATACTAAGTTGGAATGTCCGTTGGCAATTGCCGAGCTTAAGATAACTTCAATTTTCGTGTGCATGCCTGCGATGAACTGACGGCGATCACCAGGGTGGTCGGCTCTATCCCTTCGACCATCTGTCATGCGATAGCCTGCCATGGAAATACTTGCAAAGCTATCTTCTACAGTTAGAGATTCATACGCCCATACTTTTGGGGAATAAATGGCTTCAAATGGCGCCAGTGGATATTCCCCGGAGGCCTGTGCAGCCTTTATACTGGCATACAGAGTTGTTTTCCGGCAAAGGTCTTCTTCTTGGGCTTTCGCACCCTTAAGAACGCCGCCCCCAGGGATGGTTTTATTTGCTAGGTTTAACAACGCGGGTGATGTCAATCCAGCTTGAACCATACGTAATACGCAAGTGACAGTGTCTGTGTTTTCTACAGATACCCGAGTTGTTGAAAATATTTTAGCTGTGCGGCATGTTTGTAATCCGCGTACTTTTGCAAAAGCGTCGATGCCTTGAAAACTAGGATCCTCTGCAAGAGCTGCATTTTGTGGAAGGACTACACGGTGAAAGTGATCAACTAATGTTCTGTCGCCATGATGGTGGTGGCTGCCGCGTGGCATGTCATGAACAGTTGCAGCGCTGACACAGTTAGCTGCGATTGACAGAAGCAATGCTGCAGTTGTTACATTAAATTTTCTCATGTGTGGTCTCCTTACTTATAAATAATACTACGTTACAATATAAGACGGTGTGAATACCTGAGTTTTTTTGTTATGCAGATGTCTTTGATTGAATATATAGGTACGAGTCAATCAAAAGTCAAGAGCTTGGAAGAAATAATAACTCTTTGCAATGAATATATAATATTGTTCCTAGGCTCTGCGTACTTCGATCCAAAATCATGAAGATGATTTAGAGAGAGGCGGGATTACCCACCTCTATTTACTGCAAATAGTTATAGTGAGCTTAGCATAAGTGCTAAGTTTTTTAACGCTGTATATTCTCTTTCAGCCACTGCTTTCTCTTCCTCGGTTGCTTGTGAGTGCTGCTGCGCATATAAATATGCCTTTGCAGCAAGGATTGGGGTGTTTTGTTTTAGTTTACCTGCCACTTTAATTAATAAATCGGGAGTGCTATTGTTGGTATCTCGCTCAACAATTCGCTCAAGCAAAAAGTTGGCCGCAAAACGTTCATTAGCCTTTGACAACTTATTAGCAAAACGATACAGCTGACCTCCGCTAAATAAATGGTGATTTTTTATTGCATATAGGGCAGCTTCAGAGGTTGCAGCTTTTGGATCAATGTTAGTATTTTTTAACAAGCTTGAGAATGTATCTTCGCTATATGCGTGCATCGCTGTGCTGCAATCTTTGTGTGCAGGTTTAACTTTAACCGTATTTTTTGCGGTGTTTAAGTTTATGTTTGAGAACGGAATAATCTCAGCTGCTGATACATTACTTGTAAAGGCTAAAAATGCTAATGCTGTAAATCCTAGTTTCATGACGTCTCCTTAACCTGTTGTGTGTTTCATGAAACTAATATGGGGACAGTTTTTTTAGTTTCAAGGGATGGGATGAAAAAATGTTTTTTAGTTGACGGTTATGGGTATGCGATTTTGAATTGATTGTGAAAGCCTAGGATTTCTGAGGCGTTTGAGTGAGGGTGAGTTGAGATGGGTGTTGGAAGTGTGGTAATGTTTGGTAGTTTATTTAAATAAGAAAGTATTTCATGGAGAAAAAATGGGGCTGGATCTGTCAAATGATTCAAAAAATTTATAAATACTTGTCAGCGTCGGCTATCATAAAAATGGCTATAACATTAGTAGGATTAGGAGGTAGTGAAAAGATTTTAGGGGGATTCTCAAATAATCTTATGATACTAACAATTGTGTCGTGGGTTATTTTAGTTTTCAAAAAGCCTTTTGCGAGCCTTGTCGGACGGATTATAGGTCTGTCTTACAAGGATGCCCATGCAACATTATTACCAGACCAACAGAAACCTCCAGAATTCAAATTACTTGAACCAGGGCTGAATGCTTCTAAAGATAACATTTTTGAAGAAGAAGATGGTTTAGAAAAAGGAATGAAATCTAATTCAACTGCGTCAGAGCAATTTCATGATAAAGGAGGTGAAGTTTCTCAAGAATCAGAGGTAACCCCGATAGAAAATTTAGATTCTCAATTTGTTAAACCTGAGGAATATTACGATGGTGTCAATTGGATAGTCAAAAATAAAGATCAACATATAAGGGAGTTTCTTGAGAGAAAGTATCAAAAATCTGACGTCGATGGAGCTAAATCCACTAGTTTTATTATTGAAAA
Source organism: Candidatus Bodocaedibacter vickermanii (assembly GCF_014896945.1). Lineage (GTDB taxonomy): Bacteria > Pseudomonadota > Alphaproteobacteria > UBA6184 > UBA6184 > Bodonicaedibacter > Bodonicaedibacter vickermanii. The sequence goes on along the minus strand of NZ_CP054719.1, from coordinate 290,423 downwards.
TTTAGCTAAGGCCTATGTTGATATAGATTTCTTTAAATTGAAATGCTTAATTGTTCCGGAACAGCTTGAGTTTCTCAAAACTTTAAATAAAGGATCGTTAACAGTGGGCTACGTTAAGAATTATCATTCTGTTGAAGTATTGCAAAGATATCAAGCTACAGAAACGCAGTATCCCTTTGGCTCTTTTATTGATTGGTTGTGCGATTCAGGTTTGATTGAGGAAAAAGGGGGGTATTATCAAATTACAAATTATGGGCACAGCTTTCTTGTGTTCTTGGTTGAAAATCGGCTTCCATAGTTTCTTAATCTGGAACTTGCAAACAACAGCCACAACAGAGCAATACGTTGTGGTTTCTTTTTTTCTATCCTTCTCAACTCCAATCATATGGTATACTCCAAACATCACAAAGGGGTGCCATTGGCTGAGAGGACGAATGTCCAACCCTTTGAACCTGATACGGTTAACACCGACGAAGGGATTGTGATGCGTGTTCGGTCTGTTCTGGGTTGAACCCTTCTTATTCCTTTGTCCTAAACAAGGGAGCTTTTTGTGGAGTCCACTTTATATTTAATGGTTGCGGGTCTGATAGGGGCATTGAGAGGTGCCAGCAGTTTGATCGTTGAACATCCTCTAGATGTCATTAAGACCTATTGGCAAGCCTATCCTTCTGGGCGAAATCTTTTTTCTGTTGCAAGGGAAGTTCGTGCGCTCAAGGGATGGCTTGGGTTTTATTCGGGGGCAATCCCTAATGTTATGCGCGTGATGTTGAAACAAACCTATCGATATCCATTGATGATAGCATTACCTGTCGTGTTTGGAGCGCTTACCCCATCAGTTACATATATAAGTATTGCCACTGGACTAAGCATCGCATTATTAGAGGTATGGGTGATTACGCCTCTGGAACGGTTTAAAGTATGGTTGGTGACATATCAACACTCATCAGGGGGCATCAGAGCTTTTATAAGGGCGCTTAGAAATGACGCGATACACTCTTTATATAGAGGGCTAAAAATCACAGCAATTCGACAAGTTGCATCCTGGGTCACATTCTTGGTTGTACATGATCAATTAATAGTGTGGGTTAAAGCATGTAATGGAAACGTACTAAGTATGTCATTTGTAATGTTGCTGGGCGTCAGTTTAATAGAGGGAGCCATCAATACAGCTGTAGTGCTACCCTTAGATTGCATCAAAACGAATCAACAGAAAACCAAAGCTTCAAATTACGATAATATAAGAGGGATGTTTAAACACATATATAGTAAGTATGGTATTCGGGGATTCTATGTCGGATGGGAAGCAAGAATGCTGCAATACATGGTCAATTCTGCATTTACAGTGACGATATTAGAAGGCCTAAAATCGGGGTATAAATAGGAGCATAGATAGATAAAGCAAACATTTATGAAATTTTTATAAAAAAGGTATTGACTGGGGGTAGGTGATAGCGTATAAAGGACAAGTCAGCCGCGAACGAGTGGGTGGCAGGGTAGGAAGAGCCAGGGAAACCGGGGTGATTGCTACGGATGGATAAAATGGTAAACATGAAACAGATACTAAGACAACAGCGGGTTATTGGACTCAGTCTTGTGTGAATAACATGAGACAAGAGCAATGACTTTGAGAAAAATTTTAATCGCTAGATGACGCAGTGCTGAGATTGAAAGAGATCAGGACTGTAAAAAAGCGAGGATTAAACTTGAGAGTTTGATCCTGGCTCAGGACGAACGCTGGCGGCATGCTTAACACATGCAAGTCGAACGCAGCATCGGAGCTTGCTCTGATGGCTGAGTGGCAGACGGGTGAGTAACACGTGGGAACTTGCCTTTTAGACTGGGACAACCACTGGAAACGGTGGCTAATACCGGATACGCCCTGAGGGGGAAAGCAGAAATGCGCTAAGAGAGAGGCCCGCGGCAGATTAGGTAGTTGGTGGGGTAAAGGCCTACCAAGCCTGTGATCTGTAGCTGGTTTGAGAGGATGATCAGCCACACTGGGACTGAGACACGGCCCAGACTCCTACGGGAGGCAGCAGTGGGGAATATTGGACAATGGGGGAAACCCTGATCCAGCAATGCCGCGTGAATGAAGAAGGCCTTAGGGTTGTAAAATTCTTTTGTTCGTGACGATAATGACGGTAGCGGACGAATAAGCCCTGGCTAACTCTGTGCCAGCAGCCGCGGTAATACAGAGAGGGCAAGCGTTGTCCGGAATGACTGGGCGTAAAGCGCGCGCAGGCGGTTTCTTAAGTTGGATGTGAAATCCCCGGGCTTAACCTGGGAACTGCATTCGATACTGGGGAACTAGAGGCCGAGAGAGGAAAGCGGAATGACGAGTGTAGAGGTGAAATTCGTAGATATTCGTCGGAACACCAGAGGCGAAGGCGGCTTTCTGGCTCGGACCTGACGCTCAGGCGCGAAAGCGTGGGGAGCAAACAGGATTAGATACCCTGGTAGTCCACGCCCTAAACGATGAGTGCTAGATGTCGGATTTTCGGATTCGGTGTCGCAGCTAACGCATTAAGCACTCCGCCTGGGGAGTACGGTCGCAAGATTAAAACTCAAAGGAATTGACGGGGGCCCGCACAAGCGGTGGAGCATGTGGTTTAATTCGACGCAACGCGCAGAACCTTACCAGCTCTTGACATTATACCTACGATTTACGGAGACGTAGATTTCACTTCGGGTGGGGTATAACAGGTGCTGCATGGCTGTCGTCAGCTCGTGTCGTGAGATGTTGGGTTAAGTCCCGCAACGAGCGCAACCCTCATCTTCAGTTACTAACGGGTAATGCCGAGGACTCTGGAGAAACTGCCGGTGATAAACCGGAGGAAGGTGGGGATGACGTCAAGTCCTCATGGCCCTTATGGGCTGGGCTACACACGTGCTACAATGGTGGTGACAATGGGAAGCAATATCGCAAGATGGAGCGAATCCCCAAAAGCCACCTCAGTTCGGATTGTCCTCTGCAACTCGAGGGCATGAAGTTGGAATCGCTAGTAATCGTAGATCAGCATGCTACGGTGAATACGTTCTCGGGCCTTGTACACACTGCCCGTCAAACCATGGGAGTTGATTTTACCCGAAGTCGGTCAGCTAACTCGCAAGAGAGGCAGCCGCCCACGGTAGGATGAATGACTGGGGTTAAGTCGTAACAAGGTAACCGTAGGGGAACCTGCGGTTGGATCACCTCCTTTCTAAGGAAAAACGCTGTTGTCTTAGTATCTGTTTCGCACACAACATCACAGGCTATGGGAGGAGTCTTCGGACTTCAAACCTAGGGGCTAGTAGCTCAGCTGGTTAGAGCACACGCTTGATAAGCGTGGGGTCGGAGGTTCGAGTCCTCCCTGGCCCACCATTACAAAATTTAGATGTGTTTAAGTTGAAAGACTTAAGGATGTGTAAAGTAATGTTGAAGATTTTTGATTCAGAACTAGGAGATGTCAAGAGCTACGACGTAGCGTACGTTAAGTACGTGAGGAGTAGATCGAAGGCAACGACGACGTCGATGGATCAAAAAGGTCAACAGAATTTGGGGGTGTAGCTCAGCTGGGAGAGCGCCTGCCTTGCACGCAGGAGGTCATCGGTTCGATCCCGTTCACCTCCACCAATATATGTGTGATCTGTGAAGAGTGTGAGTATGGATAAAAGATTTGAATGTACGGGTGATCGGAAGATCCAAGTGCATTAGATGGATGACAGAGTAAAGATGAATACAATAAACAATCTAGTTTAACATTATAGTGTTAAGTTGGATCAGTTTTAACTGATGCAATTTAATGCAAAACGCGAAAAAATAGTTCAATCTAACTGAGGCTCTTAAGAGTAATTCTTGGGAGCGTCGAGTAAAACTTGTTTTTAAAATAAAACAACGAAAGTTGTTTTAGGGATGTTGAGTTAGAACTAGGCGAGTTCAAGAGAGGCGACGCAATGTATGAATAATACATGAGGAGCCGAACGAAGAACTCAACGACGTAAATGACTCAAGAGACCAAAACAAGGATATCAAGCGTCAAAAGGGCATCTGGTGGATGCCTAGGCACAAAGAGGCGATGAAGGACGTGTAAGGCTGCGAAAAGCTATGGGGAGCCGCCAATAGGCATTGATCCATAGATCTCCGAATGGGAAAACCCACCGCATGAGCGGTATCTACTCCTGAACACATAGGGAGATAGAGGCAAACCCGGCGAACTGAAACATCTCAGTAGCTGGAGGAAAGGACATCAACCGAGACTCCGAAAGTAGTGGCGAGCGAAATCGGACCAGGCCAATCATTGTGTAAGCGACAGACGAAGTGGATGGAAAGCCACGCTAAAGTAGGTGATAGCCCTGTAGTCGAAATCAAATATGCAATGTACGAGTAGGGCGGGACACGTGAAATCCTGTCTGAACATGGGGGGACCACCCTCCAAGCCTAAGTACTCCTTTGTGACCGATAGCGTACAAGTACCGTGAGGGAAAGGTGAAAAGTACCCCGATAAGGGGAGTGAAACAGTTCCTGAAACCGGATGCCTACAAACAGTCGGAGCACCTTTAAGGTGTGACGGCGTACCTTTTGTATAATGGGTCAGCGAGTTTATCTGTGGAGCAAGCTTAAGCCGATAGGTGTAGGCGAAGGGAAACCAAGTCTGAATAGGGCGATGAGTTCCGCGGATAAGACCCGAAACCGAGTGATCTAGATATGGGCAGGTTGAAGACACCTTAACCGGTGTTGGAGGACCGAACCCACGCCTGTTGCAAAAGGCGGGGATGACCTGTGTCTAGGGGTGAAAGGCTAATCAAACTCGGATATAGCTGGTTCTCCGCGAAATCTATTGAGGTAGAGCGTCGTGTGATGACCACGGGGGGTAGAGCACTGAATAGGCTAGGGGGGCGCGAGCCTTACCAACCCTAATCAAACTCCGAATACCCGTGAGTTTAACACGGCAGACAGTCTGTGGGTGATAAGGTCCATGGACGAGAGGGAAACAGCCCTGACCGCCAGCTAAGGTCCCCAATTCATGGCTAAGTGGAAAAGGAAGTGGGGAGGCCAAGACAGCCAGGAGGTTGGCTTAGAAGCAGCCATCCTTTAAAGAAAGCGTAACAGCTCACTGGTCTAGTTAAGCCACCCCGCGCCGAAGATGTACCGGGGCTAAAGCCATGAACCGAAGCTGCGGGTGTTATCGCAAGATAATGCGGTAGCGGAGCGTTCTGTAAGCCTGTGAAGGAGTACCTGTGAGGGGCTCTGGAGGTATCAGAAGTGCGAATGCTGACATAAGTAACGTAAAGCAGTGTGAGAGACACTGCCGCCGAAAGTCCAAGGGTTCCTGTGCTAGGTTAATCCGCGCAGGGTAAGCCGGCCCCTAAGGCGAGACCGAAAGGTGTAGTCGATGGGAACTGGGTGAATATTCCCAGGCCACGGATGAGTGACGAAGGCAGCCCGTTGTATGATCTGAATGGATTGATCATGCAGCTAATGACTTCCAGGAAATAACTCATCCTTTATTGTGACCGTACCCTAAACCGACACTGGTGGACACGTAGAGTATACGAAGGCGCTTGAGAGAACTATGTTGAAGGAACTCGGCAAATTGACTCTGTAACTTCGGGAGAAGGAGTGCCTGTCTTTGGGCAACCAGAGGCAGGTGGCACAAACTAGGGGGTAGCGACTGTTTACCAAAAACACAGGACTCTGCAAAGACGAAAGTCGACGTATAGGGTCTGACGCCTGCCCGGTGCTGGAAGGTTAAGAGGAGGTGTGCAAGCACTGAATTGAAGCCCCAGTAAACGGCGGCCGTAACCATAACGGTCCTAAGGTAGCGAAATTCCTTGTCGGGTAAGTTCCGACCTGCACGAATGGCGTAACGACTTCCCCACTGTCTCCAACATAGACTCAGTGAAATTGAATTCCCCGTGAAGATGCGGGGTACCCGCGGTTAGACGGAAAGACCCCATGCACCTTTACTACAGCTTTGCAGTGGCGTTAGGGGCAACATGTGTAGGATAGGCGGGAGCCTTTGAAGTTTGGACGCCAGTCCGGATGGAGGCATCCTTGAAATACCGCCCTTGTTGCTTTTGACGTCTAACGGAATCCCGTGATCCGGGATCCGGACCCTGCATGGTGGGTAGTTTGACTGGGGCGGTCGCCTCCTAAAGCGTAACGGAGGCGCGCGATGGTAGGCTCAAGTTGGTCGGAAATCAACTGAAGCGTGCAATGGCATAAGCCTGCCTGACTGCAAGACGTACATGTCGAGCAGAGACGAAAGTCGGCCATAGTGATCCGGTGGTTCCAAGTGGAAGGGCCATCGCTCAACGGATAAAAGGTACGCTGGGGATAACAGGCTGATCTTGCCCAAGAGTTCATATCGACGGCAAGGTTTGGCACCTCGATGTCGACTCATCACATCCTGGGGCTGAAGAAGGTCCCAAGGGTTCGGCTGTTCGCCGATTAAAGTGGTACGTGAGTTGGGTTCAGAACGTCGTGAGACAGTTCGGCTCCTATCTGCCGTGGGAGACTAGATGATTGAGAGGACTTGCCCCTAGTACGAGAGGACCGGGGTGAACGTTGCTCTGGTGTACCGGTTGTCCTGCCAAGGGCAGTGCCGGGTAGCTAAACAACGGACGAGATAACCGCTGAATGCATCTAAGCGGGAAGCTCCCCTCAATACCAGTCATCTCTATGAAGGCCGTGGAAGACCACCACGTAAATAGGTTCGGTGTGGAAGCCCTGTAAGGGGTGAAGCTAACGAATCCTAATCGCCTCATTGGCTTGATATTATAATCTCGACGCCCCCCAGAATTAGTCTCGGAGCGTCGGTTAGATTGAACTAAAAAGCGAAGTTAAATTAGACTGTTTGTTGTAAACGATGTTAGTCGGCTTGGTCGCTATGGCGAGGAATAAAGCACCGGATCCCATCTCGAACTCCTCCGTGAAAGTCCTCAGCGCCTATGATACTCCGTCTTAAGACGTGGGAAAGTCGGTCGCCGCCAAGCCTACTAACATCGTTTCAAATTCATCTGCTCTGTTCTTAAACTCAATTTAACTCAGATTATATTAAGGTTACGATGATGAAAGTTATTAGCTCTCTTAAATCTGCTCGCAATCGCCACAAAGATTGCAAACTCGTCCGCCGTAAAGGCAGACTATTCGTCATCAACAAAACCAACCCAAAGTTTAAAGCTAAACAAGCTTAATACAAAAACCCCCTCCATCATTAACGGAGGGGGTTTTTGCAACCGTCTCTTGGAGAGAATCAGTGTTATTGTAGGAAACGTTATGAATCCCATTTTAATTGATTTACCAGAAAGTATTGAAACTGCGCGTTTAGTATTACTAGCCCCTAAAGCAGGATTAGGACAAAAGCTTTATGAGACCATGGTGGATGGTTATGAAGATTATGTAAAATGGTTGGCGTGGCCATCCACTTGTCCAGATATTTCTACAGTTGAATTAGAGTGTAGAAAACATCAAGCTGATTTTATTCTACGTTCTTGTATTCGATATCTTATTTTAGATAAATATACTGGAGAGGTGATTGGGCGGTGTGCCTTCCCACCTGCTCAAGCTAATTGGAATATTCCTCAATTCGGTATTTCGTATTTTGTTCGAAAAAGTAAGCGCAAGCATGGCTTTGCAACCGAAGCAGTGCGAGCCATGGCAACGTTAGCGTTTAATAATTTAAGCGCTCGAAAAATAGAAATATTTTGCGATGTTGAAAACACAGCAAGCATAAAAATCCCATTAAATCTGGGGTTTAAGCTTGAATATGTTCAAAAGGGAGGTTGGCCGCGATCTGATGGAGCGCTAGCAACTCTTCAAGCCTATTCAATTTTTTCTATAGAAGATCTATTGGATTCATGAGATCAAGTTTTTACCTCCACGGAGTATACCCTATAAACCGACATCTGCTCTGAGTTAAACATGTCATACAAACACTGAGAAAAGAGGGGACGTTCTACTGTATGGTTATGTCTCGTAAGGCTGGGTGAACAGATTCAACTTTTGGTAGTTCAGACCTTGCATCTGGTTGAATTATTATTCCTTATGCAAAATATATAGCAAGTTTTTATATTCGTCCGAATCCTTAAGTTTTTTTAAAGATTTTGTTTTGTATACTGAAGTCAGTTAGTAGAAAAGGTGTTAAAATGTTAAAGTATATTACGTTATTTGGAGTATTGTTATCGCCTATGTGGGGGGCATTCGAAACTGGAGAAACCGCTCTCGAAGAAAAGGAGCGGGGTTATTATGAGGTGAATCATCTCGATGTATTAAAAGGTAAACCAACGGTTTCGCATGTGACGATGATCCCCATGTCTGAGACTGTTCGGACAACGCTTGAAATAGCATCTGTCATTAATTTTTCTGTTTATAGACTTAAGGATACCCCTTTGGTAGCACAGCATGGTTTTTACGTGAATGGAGAGCTTCATCAGCTGAATCTTTTATTTAAGCATGTTGCAAGCGATTTGGACGATGAGCATAAGCGACATACAATATCAGTTAATTTAAGTGTTGAAGGTGCTGTCGTAAAACGCAACACCACAGAAGGACAATCCTTTGATGAGGCGCCTTTGATATTTACAACAAATAACAATTCAAGATTAAATTTTGTGGATTTTGGATTGCCCACCGAAGATGTGATTCCTCCTTTATTATATATTGAATGGAATAATTCAAGCCGTGCACCAATGGTATTAAAATGGAATATAGGACGTGGAAAAGGGGGTGGTTCAAATAAAGCAGAGATTTGCGAAGATGAATCTGCCAGAGGGTGTATCACAACGTATGATGGAGCCATTCATTACTGGGAAGATGGCAATGTAGAGAAGTTCGTCGTTGATTTTGTTTTTCAAACTACTCCAAAATCATAATTTACTTATATTTTCAGACCCCACCATACTGATGGTTTGTGTAATCTAAGCAAAATCAACAACAAACCCCCATTTGGAAGCTTGTGTATTTTAACTGAGGTTATTTAGCCTGATTCGCTTTAACATCTGTGTAATCTAAGCAAAATCAACAACAAACCCCCATTTGGAAGCTTGTGTATTTTAACTGAGGTTATTTAGCCTGATTCGCTTTAACATCTTCGATCAGTCTATTCAAACCACCTAGACCTGGTCCATATGTGAAGACTGGTTCGCCAAAGTATCTATATTAGCGAATAATATGCAGCCGCTAGAATCGTATATAAGGTTGTGAGATTGGATGTTAGTTAGAACAGTGATGTCGCTTTTTTCAACGGCTGCTTTTATTGTAATCATTCTGTTTCGAAGAGTGGTAACATGTTCCGAATCTGATGTTGTTAGTGCTGATTCATATTCACGTAGTAATAAAGTTTGCTTTTCCGAAGTTGTCTGTTCTTCTGCGATTGGTGGTGCTGGGGCTGATAGATTATGGCTGATTAAGCTGAGCATTTTTGACAAAGTCAACCTTTTCATGTATGGATAAGTTTAAGCCTCATTGTTGCATTAACTAAATCTTAAGCTTCCACCCCTTATTCTGGGGATAGAGGTGCAAGATGTATGTCGCTAAAAAAAACTTATTTGATTTGATTCGAAATGATTTGACGGAAGAAAAGTCATCGATTTATTTGAATGAAAAAGCCTACATTGCCAACATCATTCATGATATTGGCGAACTGTTAAACACTCGATGCATTTTACCCAAATCAAAACGACGCACCCATTTACCCTTAAATTATGGATTGCCTTATGCGTTTGGTATGCACGAACCTGACGATATGATGCACCCAGAAAAGCAAAAAGAATGGAAAACTGCTTTGGAGCGTACCTTGCGATATTTCGAACCACGATTAGTGCGCCCCAAAATCACCATCTTAAACGTTGATATACAGCGTCAAATGATGAATATTGAAATCAAAGGCAGCTTATGGTTGAACGAGGAATTAAAACGCGTACATTTTTCATTCCCCATTCACAATCCGTATTAACGTGTGGCAGCCGCTGCCGGAGCTTCAGATTGACGACCTGTTGCATTAGCTTTAAACGCTTCTAAATTAAGATCTATCTCTGGGTCTGTCAATCGTTCAGGAACACCCAATGCTTTTTGTATGCCAGTCATCTCTTCATGATACTCATGAGATGCTTTTTTAGATTGAATAGCACCCCAAAGAAATCCACCTGAAGCAACCGAAAGTACCATATTTAGAACATTTGACAATCGAGGGTCTAAATATTCCGCCGTTCCAAATGCGGAGACAACAAGTGAAGCCACTGTAGACATACCTCCGGCTGCTAACCACGAAATGTTACACCACCTACACACTTTTGATGCAGTCTTGTATCGTTTTTCATCTGAGATCATTTCTGCTACATGCTCTCTTAAATATTTATCTCTATCAAAAAGTTGCGTTGGATTAACTCGTGAAAATGATTCCATGCTTGATGCGGATGCTGCTGTTGATCGTGCTGGATTTGCTGCTAATCCTGCATCGGCAAGGGCTTCCATATCAATGATCCGATGCTGTGAATGCAAACTGCGACTTTTCCTAGTTGATTGAAGTTGGGGAAACGCGGCCAGATCCTCCCCACTGTCTGAATATCCAGCATCATCTACAGCTGTGCGCATAGACGCTGAGTCATCTTCAAATGGCTCAGCAGTTGCACCATGCGCCGGAAACATATTACTCACCGTTAATAACACTAACATTATACGTAACATCATGAAAAGACTCCTCAAAAGTATCGCTTTTTTAGATTGTCGCTATAACGTATTAATAATGAATTAATTTAAGGAAATATATTTGACTATTCTTCACCTTGAATCTTTGTATAGGAGGGGGTGTTGTCGATCAAATATAAGCGTTCGATATGTACCCATTTATAATTGGTGGAAATATCTTGAATTAATTTGATAAGGTTTCCTTCAGATAATGCCTCGTTTGACGTGCTCAAAAATCGACATTGATGATGAGGGGAGACTTCTCCATCAAGCCCACCAATATCAGGATATACTTGCACTCCACGATTGGCGATCATTTTTAATGTGAACTCTGAATCTTTAACAAGCGCTTCTAATAAGGAACCTAATGTCAGAGAATGTTCACTAGAATGAATAAAAACATCCACGCCAATGGTACGTTGATCAGTGGTTTTCTCAATCATTTTAACAGGTTTAAATGTTAGTGGATTATAGGCGCGTTTTGTCCAATCTGAATGCGTTTTTCCAAGGTTATTAATCACTGTATCTGTAAACTCTGTAGTTGACCCTAAATCAGTAGATCTTGAAATATCTTCAGTTAAGTGACGACCATTTGCAATGGTTACATGTAGTGCATTTTCAATTGCGTCCGCAGCATCAAACTCCCCTAAGTGGCGTAACATCATAATCGATGATGCGATGACTGCGGTTGGATTTGCTCGATTTTGATTTGCAATATTGGGAGCCGATCCATGGACGGCTTCAAAAATAGCCACTTGATCTCCGTAGTTTGCACCTGGGGCAATTCCAAGTCCACCTACTAAGGCAGAACCTAAATCGCTGAGAATATCACCATTCAAGTTTGTCATTACAACAACATCGAATTGTTCTGGATTCATGACCATTTGATGTGCACAATTGTCCACAATCATGTGTTCTGATTTCAAGTGAGGAAACTCTGCTGCAACGTCCTCAAATACACGCTTCATCATGCCTTCGGTCATTTTCATTATGTTGGCTTTTGTGGCACATGTTACTTTATGGCGCCCTTCAGATTCTGCAATTGCAAAAGCCAGTCGCACAATTTTCTCACAGCCCCACCGGCTAATCAGTTTTAAGGTTTGAGCCACATCTGGCGTTTGCATGTGTTCAATTCCCGTATACAAGTCCTCTACATTTTCACGCACAATAACCATGTCAATGTTATAATGTTCATAGGGACCTTTGATGCCAGGGATGTTTTTTACAGGGCGAATGTTGCCGTATGTATCAAATAGTTTTCGCAGTGTAACGTTTGCACTTTTTTCACCAAATCCAACGGGTGTTTCTAATGGACCTTTTAAAGCGATTTTATTACGCTTGATGGATTCAATAGTTTCAACAGGAACTCCTGTAATAATTCCTTTTTTGAAGGTTTCAGCACCCGCCTCGCAGATTTCCCAGCGAACGGATACTCCAGCAGCTTCAATCACTTTTTTAGCAGAAAAGACAACTTCTGGACCAATACCATCTCCAGGAATTAACGTTACAGTGTGTTTCATGATCTATATTCATATGTTAAATTATATCCACAGAATAACACCAATCTGTTAACGAACTTTTAATGTAACAAACCTCCCGAAAGAGGAGGGGGTTAACTCTTAGGCTTAACTAAGGGAGAGAATAGCTTTGTCATCATTAATGAAAAAGCACCGTTACCTAATACGTTTGTTGTGGTGCTAAAGGGATCAACCAACACGTACAATGACATCATGAGTGCTGACATTTCAGGGGTAAACCCTAAATGATCGTGTAAAATGGGGATTGCAATCACCACGCTACCACCTGGAATTGCCGCCACTGTAAATTTTGCAAAGATTAAAAAGAATGCAAATACAGAGTATGTCCACAGGGACGGGAAGGGATGTCCAAAGTACATCATCACTGTCATTGCCATAATGGGAATTGCGATGCCAACGCCCATTAAATGGATGTTAACAGTGGACGTTAATATCCCCTGAGTGAGACGAAAGTTTTTGGATATCTTTTGTGCACATTCTAAAGTTACTGGATATGCCGCCATGCTGGACATGGTTGAAAATGCCGTAATTGCAGCGGGGAAAAAAGCCTGCATTGTTTTAAATGCTTTGACGATGTTGCCTTTAGCAAGAAGGGTATACATTGCGGTAATGTACAGAATCATCGTGATCAGTATGACGATAAACACTTTGCTGTATACAACGATCATTTGTTCCAGCAAATCTTCCTTTTGCAATTTCAGCATAAATCCAAAAATGAACAATGGAATGATGGGGGTAAGTGTTTTTCTGAGAATGCGAACGGAGGTTTCGCGCGCCTTCTTAAAGCCCAGGATCATTCGTTGATTTTGGAAAAATGTTAACAAAAGTCCCATAGCGAGGCCTGATAACAATGCGATGTTGTTATCGACGATCATTTTGATGGGTAACCCAAACATGGGTTTAATCACAGTGGTTGCTGTTAAGTTTAACGTGTGGTGAGTGGTATCAATAACCAGGGGGTGTAACAGGCTAAACATACCATAGGAATAAAATGTAACTAGAGTATTTGACGCAATAATGCAGCCAATAAGCCCAGTAACAAATAAGATAACACCTGAGTTAAACTCAACCAAAAACGCTGTCATAAAAATAAAAATAACGATGGGTAGAACAAGAACGAGAGCTTCTTTAATCAAAGAGCTAATCGTATAAAAAAACGTTACAACGGATGCATCGACGCCGTTTCCAAAAAAGTAAACTCCAACAAGGATTGCGATAATTATAAAGGGTAGTTTTATACGCATGGGATGTTCCATAAAATTAAAAGAATTATACTAAAAATGTGTCTAAAAAGCAATCAGTATCACGGAAAACAGTTGCAAAAGGTTTCGATCGTTTTATAGTGAAATCAGCATTTGAGATTGCGTCATTATAGGAGAAGCAGAATGAAGAGAGTATCGTTATATTTTAGCCTTGGTTTAGTCTTTAGTCTGTGTTTCGAAACAAACGCTGCGGGGATATTGAGGCAACGTGCGGCACAGGCTGCGCGCGTGGCGTCATGTGTTCCGGTGTACCGTTCTGCAACGCAAACTATGAAGTGGATGCCCAGTTCATATTTATCACAGATTCGTTGGGCAAGCACGACGGTTAAAACACCAGAATCTCCTAAAGAATATGCGGTTGCAACAACTGACATAGCGTTTAAGCAACTTTTAGATCCTGCCGAGGATAAAGAGGTAATAATTTCATTTTTAAATACCTTTGTTCCTGTGTTTGCACATGATCCCGTCAAAGATGTACGAGGGGCTCCAACAACTATTCCAGCGCTTCCAAAAGCCGAAGATGAAAAATCTACCTTTATGGATATGCATGTTGTCGCATCGTCTGGTACACGATATATCATTGAAATGCAAGCACGTCGTCACATTCAGTTTGATGAGCGTGCCTTATTTTATTTATGCAATACGTATGGGCGTCAATTATCCCAAACTGAATTGTCACATAAATCATGGTTTCGTTTTCTGAATCCAACAATTGCAATTCAAGTATTAGATTATGATACTAACCGTATTCGAGGTATTGCTGACGAAGAACTTGAAGATGCAATGGTAAACCGAGTAAAAGATCATAAATTACCCGAGGGAGAGTTTATGAAACACTATCGTTTAGTTGATGAAAAGTCTGGACAAGAGATTCGTCATATCCAAATGGTACAAGTAGAATTGCCACGATACATAAAGAGAGCTTTGTTTCCTCCCAAAAAAGATTTTACGCCTCTAGAGTGGTGGCTAAGCGTCTTGCGACATTCAAAAGAGTATACTCATGAATATATTGAAACGCTCTCAAAACAGGGGGTGAATATGCCGGATGTTATTAAGAAAGGATTCGATAGATTGTCGTATCGTCTTTGGAATGCGGAAATGAAACGTGAATATAATTTGCAAGTAGCAGATCGAGAATTATTTGCAACAGAATATGCAGTTGAACGCTCAGAAGGAAAAGCAGAAGGAAGAGCAGAAGGACGAGCAGAAGGAAGAGCCGAGGGGGAGATGGCTGGAATAGAAAAAGGAAGAGCAGAAGGGATGCTGGCGGGGAAAATCGCAATAGTTCGTGAACTTGTAAAAGACGGTACCTTGACAGAGAAACAAGCGGCTGAACGAATAGCAAAATTAAAGAATGAATAAAAATGTCAAATTTAATTCTTTTAAAATAGAGAGTTAAATGTACAGTAACTACTTGACTTTTTTATAAAAAAACGTAATTTATGTGTGGGCCTGTAGTTCAGATGGTTAGAACACGCCGCTCATAACGGTGATGTCGCGGGTTCGATTCCTGCCAGGCCCACCACCCTGGAGCGACTATGGATATTATTATTTTTGCAATCGTTGCGATTGTGTTGTGTTATCGATTGTATACTGTTTTAGGGCGTGATGAAGGTCCGATCTCTCAAAAAGTTGTGCCTGCTGATCCAAGACCAACGGTTGAAAAAATAAATCCACGCGATAAATTGGATCAATTGCTGCGTCGGTATAATATTCCTTTATTCTTAAAACCCGCTTTTTCAGCCATCTTATTAAAAGATCCAACGTTTGATTTTAACGATTTCTTAGAGGGCGCAGAAGGTGCATATGAGCTGATATTAACCCATGCATTGCAAGGTGATATAGATAAAGTTCAAGACTATATAAGTCCAAAAGTAAAGACATACTTAAATCAATTGCCACATCTTGAGCGTTTTCGTATTAAAGTTATCGCTGCCGATATCGTTGGGGCAGAGGTTGATATCCCCAATGCATCAATTACCGTGCAATTCAAATCGACTGTAAAAGATAGTCAACGATTGGAAGACTGGGTATTTTCTAGAGATTTAGAAAGCGAAAATCCAACGTGGATTCTAACAGAGATACTAGTTTTAAACTAGGCAACCTGGCAGCGTGACGCTGGACCCATTAGGCAACGTGCCGTTTCACCAGGGATGATCCCTGGACCCGTTGGGTAGACTGAGCGTGATTTGTGGACATAGGTAATAAATGAGGGGCTGTTGAAGACAGTTGAGGAGGAGAGAGATTTTTGCTCTACCTTCGGCGCAGGGCAGCATGACGCTGGCAACCTGAGGTTGCATCCGTTAGGTTAGATTGGGTGTGGTTGGAGATATGAGAGATTGAACCCAGCTTTAACCCATTTCGGGCGCAGGAGGGGTAAGGGTGAAAAATGATTTTGATGATTTTTGGTTGAGAGTGGTGTTTTAGTTCCTTGTTGTTGTTTGAAAGCGTTGTGTTTGCGAAGCTTTTAGAGTTAAGTTATATAGAATCCGTGTCCAATCACAACCGATCTAACTATCGGATGCAACGTCACGTTGCCAGCGTCACGCTGGCGTTGTTTAAAACCGAGAGAATCCCCAGTAACCCGCACGTGCAAAAAGAACCCCATTTCTTACACGAATGGGGAAAGGCGGACTTTAGTATACTATACAAAGTCGGTGTTTTACGAGCCCGTCGGCTCTAGGGGTTGTTTACAGGAGCTGTGACTACTGATCGGGTAGTTGAGCATCTGTACTGGGGATTCGATTCGGCGTTTTGTCCTTGAGTGTTTCAACCAAAGCTTCGTCATGGATCTGGTTAGGGATCCTTTGGCTGAAAGTTTCAAAGACGTAGAACGAAAAAAGGCTACCCAGATTTTGGGTAGCCTCTTCGCAGTTCTAACTATTAGTATACATAAAAAGTTTGGATTGTCAATATATTTCTGAGAGATGTGGGTGTTTTTATAATCCGTGTCAGACCACATCAGATCTAACTTACTGGGTGCAGCGTCACGCTGCCAAAAAAGTTTATTCCGTCAATCTATTGTTAACGTTTGTCTGATAGTTTGAAGATGGACGGATTATAGTAAACTCAGATCTCACTTCGGTGAGTGCATCTGATACGTAATGACGATTCTGAATATACAGTAGCGCAGCGCTGCGTGAACTATGTTCTAGTATGAACAGGGATGGAATCCCTGGGAAGACGTGTAACTTTTCAAAAACGATTTTTTTGAAAGATACCAATAGTATTACGTTGTGGTGGCGGGGGGAGGACACGCACTGAGTAATGATGATGGGAGGGCCCCATCGGGGCACAACTGTTGAAAGTGATCAGAAGAGGTGTTTAACAGCATCAAAGTTGCCCCCGGATAATAGTATCATCGACTTAACAAAGGATTTTTCAAGAGCAAGATTAAAACGAAACAGAGGGATTTTAAAACCTTGGAGTTTTGTTTTTATTTTATACGCTAAAAACACAAGCGCTGTAATTAATACCATATAAATATAAACTCTCATACCATTCATCGAGTGGCTTAAAAAATGCTTATATCCTAGGTTTTGTTTAATAAACTTAAAAAACACCTCGATATCCCATCGTCTGCGATAGAGCTCCGCAATTTCTAAAGCACTCATATCGAATAGGTTTGTTAAAAACCATAGTTCGTTTCCTTCTTTATTGAGCATCTTAATTAAGCGAAGAGATGTGGGAAGTGGGGCTTTGTTTCCTTTTGCATATAGGGCAACGGTTAAATCCTCCATAATAGGGCTGGATACTGAGTGTGTTTTAACTATGTGATACCGTCTTCCGACATTCAGCCGCGTTATAAATTTGTAGTCTTTGGCTTCAAACTCTCCAAACGTTCCAGCTTTACTAATCCCTCGATCGAAGAGTAAGATGTCTTCACTATCAACTCGAGCCTCATTAATGGCTCTAACAAGAGCCAAATCTTCGCTGGACTCTTCTTGTAACGTACAAAAGCGAATACTTGTTGGGAGTTGTTGCCGTAATCCTACACTGACTTTAATTTGACTGTCGGAGGCTTTCCCACCTATTTTTAAGCCATCTTTAATTAAACGACCAGACAAATTAATGATGGTTGAGTCAAACCGATGCAACGTTCGTTCATTGATGGTTCCAAGATCAGATGACAGCTTATTTACTAGTGTCCGGTAAATGGCTTCAAAATAACTCCACTTTATGTCCTTTAAACGTTTTGATATCCCACTATAGCTAACGGACGGAGTGGGTTCAAAATGATCGATCCCTTCGTTGATTAAGGTCTCCAACATTCGCAAGCTTGTTTTCTTTCCTAATAATATCAGCCGCATTAATCCTTTAAATATCAACTCTCCTGTTAGTTTTGTATTATATCGATTCACCCCGTAACTTGTTGCCAAGTCTTCTAAGTCGTCTTTCGTTACGAGCTCCATTATGCCTTCAATCGTTTCCATTGAAAATCCTAGCCTTTCTACTGTTTTCTCAACAATAGCTTCTTTTTATGATCACTTTCAACAGTTGTGCCCATCGGGGGCGCGAGACCAGCAGTTAGAAAATTTTATTTTTTCAAAAAATTCCAAAAGAATCCAGCGTCACGTTGCCATGTTGCAAGGTCAGTTACTGCGCTTCAATTTCTTTTCGATGGGTCAGAAATGCTACGATAATCAATGCTACATATGCGATCAATACGATCGCAATGGATTGAAATGTTTGATTATAAAAAGCCGCAGCTGAAAAGGTGATAAACGATGCCATTAGCTGGCGAATAGAGGTAACCGCGGATGACGAGGTTCCTCCCATCGTATGAAATATTTCCATCGCTTTAGTGGTCACAACTGTTGCGATAAAAGGACAACATACCGTATAAATACAATAAGTTAACACCATCCAATTGACAGAATCTGAAAACAAACCTTGAACGATTAATAGGCTTACTACATAGCCTAAAATCAAGCACATCCCAATTCGGATTGTAGAATACAATCCATTATCTTTAACATATTGGCGCACAAATGCCGCAGCAATGGCATAGAAAAACGTTGGAATGAATTGATACAGGGCAAAGCTTTCTCGGCTCATATTCATGACTTCTTGAAAATGAATAGAAAACAAAGGGATTTGGGCAACATGCAACCCATGAATCATACCATTTAACAACGCAAATATTAAAAATACGCGATTAGAAAATAAGACTTTATAATGCGTAAATGCACGAAACACCGAAACTGCTTGCTGTTCTTTGTGTTTTAAGGTTTCTGGAATGATCAGCATGATTAATATAACTTGAAGAATACCAAGAATACTCAAAACCGCAAAAATACCGCGCCAGCCAAAATAGTCGGCGACAATGCTGCCCACAATAGGCGCCGCTGATAACGAGATTGAAATGGTAATGTTAAAGACATTTAGGGTACGAACGCTATCTTTGCCTTTAAAAATATCTTTGATAATCGTCAACCAAATAACCGACGAAGACACGCCCCCAACACCTTGAAAGAATCGGGCAATGATCAGTTCGTAAATATCATGGGCAACTGCACACCAAATTGATGCGCAGGCAAAGAAACTAATCCCAATTAATAACAACCGTTTTCGACCATAACAATCAGCCAGTGGTCCATAAAATAGGGCTGCAATGGCAGTGCCTAAAAAAAAGCTACTGACAGTCCACTGTGTTAATATTTCAGTCGTGTTAAAAAATGCCCCGATTTCTGGCAGCACAGGGGCGTGCATATCCATAGATGAATTAACAACAACACTTCCAAAAATTAAAGTGAATGTAATTAGCGAAAGCTTTATTTGTGAGAATTGATGAGACATGATTGTTCTTAAACGTTCTCCATAATAAAATCACGCAAGGCTGCAATTTTTTTAGACCGGCGTAATTCTTCTGGATACACTAAATAATACGTAATGTCAGGCAGTTTTACAGACGGTAAAATGCGTCGCAAGAATGGATAGTCTGCAGCAATGTACTCATCCAACATTGCAATTCCAACATGACTTGCCACTGCCGTTGCAATCGCAAGATTACTGTTAACAGAAAAATAAGGAACTCTTCGCGGAGAGTCTTCAGTCAACCCCAGATACAGCAGGATATTTGTGTTATCTAAAGAATTCGCATCTTCTCCAAAAACAATTAACTTATGATGATTAAGCTCTTCTAATTTGTGGGGCTCACCATTTTTTTCAAGGTAGGTCTCACTGGCATAAATGCCTCTTGAGAACGTCATTAAGGGGCGCTGAATCATCCGCAGTTGAGCAGATGGCATTGGCTTAATGGCAAGGTCAGCACCTTCTTGTAACAGGTTTGTATCATCATCAGAAATAATTTGAGTAATTCGAACTTCAGGATATTGAGATAAAAATTTGTGAATCCGTGGAGCCAACCAAAAGTTTGAAAATGTTTGAGTCGTTGCAAGGCGTAAATGCCCCGCTGCCATATCTTTTGTATCTTTTAAAATCGATAATGTATTTGAAATGCGTCCAAAAATTTCTTGGGTTGTCTCAAATAAAATATCGCCTTGTTCGGTCAACATTAATCCTCTGGGGTGACGCCGGAATAAACGACACCCCATCATGCTTTCCAATGCGGAAATTTGACGACTGACCGCTGATTGAGATAAAGCCAGTTTTTCAGAGGCTTTGGTTAACGATCCAGACCATGCAACATGGTTAAAGATTCGTAATTTGTCCCAGTCCACTTTCGTACTTAATAATCGAATATCAACCATAATGCGTCTCCCAAAACTTTATTAGTTGAGTGTTAAAAACTTTTCAGCATCCAATGCCGCCATACACCCTTGACCTGCGGCTGTTACAGCTTGACGGTAAATTTTATCTTGAACGTCTCCCGCTGCAAATACGCCAGGAACGTTTGTTGTGGTTTCACCTTTTTCAGTTAAAATATAACCACTCTCATCCAAATTCAGATGCCCTTTAAATACATCTGTTTTTGGAGAATGCCCAATGGCTATAAACACACCTTCAACATCAAGAATCTGAGTTGATGCTGAATCTTGGGTCGACCTCAATCGTACGCCATTAACCCCAACAGAGTCTTGAGTACCAAGAATTTCATCTACTTCATGATCCCAAATAATGCTAATTTTGGGGTTTGCAAACAGACGGGTTTGCAATATTTTTTCAGAGCGTAATGTATTTCGTCTATGTACCAAGGTAACATGGCTTGCAATATTTGAAAGATACAATGCCTCTTCAACGGCACTGTTGCCACCACCAATAACTGCAACGGGTTTATTCCTAAAGAAAAATCCATCACACGTTGCACAGGCAGAAACACCAAACCCTCTGTATTTTGTTTCTGAGGGGATACCCAACCACTTAGCTTCAGCACCCGTTGCAATGATCACGGCATCGGCAGTAAACGTTGTTGTTTCTCCATAACATGTAAATGGACGTTTTGAAAAATCAACCCTTGAAATATAATCGTAATTAATGGTTGTGCCCATATGTTCGGCTTGCAACCGCATTTGCTCCATTAACCAGGGACCTTGAATGACATCAGAAAAACCAGGGTAATTTTCAACATCCGTGGTAATTGTTAATTGTCCACCGGGTTGCATTCCAGTAACTAATAGGGGGTTTAAATTAGCTCGTGCTGCATAAATAGCCGCTGTATATCCAGCAGGACCGGCACCAATGATCAATAATTTAGAATGAACTGTGTTCATGCGTTCTCCGAAAGTTAAAAGAGTTTATTAAATGTTTTAATATTAGTTTGCATTGTGCAAAAAATGCATGGCTTTTGCAACCGATATTTCATTTCGTGCAAGTTACAGCTATAGGATATCACGAAAAAAATGAACCTGCGAAAGTTAGAATAATATGGATGCAGCGGCACGCTGTAAGAAAAAAAGCACCCACCTAAGAATTTCTTCTCAGATGGATGCTTTAGTGTCAGGCTTAGTAAGCTAAGCTAAAGTTTACACTGGTTGTGGGTTCAATGGAATGTGTTGATCCTGATAGACCAAAGGCCGCAGAAATATAGCCTGTATCTAAATTCGCTTTTGCTTGCAACTGCAATCCGCAGTGACGATCAAAACTATGCCCATTTATATGGAACTTTTCATCGTTGATCGATACGTCATAATCATGTGCAGCACGTAAGGCTTCTGCAAAGACTGTTGCTGACAGGTCGATTGTTTCAACGCGTTTATTCAACCCTGCATTGAACACAATGCGATGCTGATTAACATTGGTTGCTTCGATGCGCCCCATGGGATTTGTTTCAGAAACTCCATGACGTTGATCATACATGTAACTGACCCCAACATGGAATCCATCGTGTTGCCAGCCAAGCGTTGATCCAACTCCATTTTGACCCGCGGTATAGAATGCATCCATAAACAGATCTTTGCTTAATAAATGCGCACCCACCGTGGGCGTTGCAGACTGTGTTTGAACAGATGGGGTTGAAACGCTGAACCCAAGCTTTGCAGCCCCGGTATTAACGCCCATGCTAGTTAAGGTTGCGTCAGACGATTCATCCACATTATTCCATCCGCCGGCAGTATACGCCTGTTGGTGAATACTGAAATACGACATCGGCGCTGGTGCATCTGATAAATAGTGATCAGACACGGCAGCATCTAACGCCGCCATGGCCGTTGGAATTTCCAGTGCTGCAAAATGACCTTTAACATCCCCATCAGATTTGCCTAAAATATCAGCAGATAAACTTGCTGATAATCCAGTTGTCCCAGCAACAGAAGTTGTCGCTTTTGTACAGGTTACGGTTAAAGCTTTGTTGTCAAGTTTAAATTCAAACTTTCCTCCAGCTAGATCTTGGGTATACGTAGCGCGCGTACCGGTAAGTGTGGTTGCTGACAGAATTGTGAGTTTTTTACCTACAGCAAGGGTAGTTGTGGAAATAGTTTTGATCTGCACACCTAATAAGTTGTTGCCTATATCGCTTGTTCCAGTAACCGTCATTAAAGGATTCGTTTGATCGACGTTATCCCAATTAACTGAAAGTACTGAGGCTTCTGTAACCGTATAGTTTTTAACCCTTATAGGTGTTGATGCAGCCAATACAACGGTACCACCACTGTGGGTTAAAGTCCCATTTGCAGCAGAAGAGGGGGCCAAATAAACATTCATCCCTTTTTTAGCTGTAAACTTATCCACCGTTCCGCGAAGGTCAAATTTACCATAATCTACCTCTTTGTATCGGTCGGGAACTTGTTCTTTCATCTTGTCTATGATCAGCTTGTTGGAACTAGCATTGAATGCGATGTTATCTCCGCCTGTCAGCGTTGAGTCGGTATCTAATAAGAATGCCCCAACAGTAACAGTCCCATTTACTGCTAAGGTTCCTTTTTTCATACTTAATGCATCAGCAGTTAAAGTATTACTCGCTCTAACATCTAGATCAGTGTTTTGCAAATAAAGCCCAGAAATCTTAACGTTGCTATTCAAATACGTTTTTTGTGGCGTGATTGTGTTCATTCCGATGGCATCAATAAACGTCATGTTATAGGTTGTTTTACCATCCTTATTAACAAAAGCTGCTTCTTTAAATAGGTGACCGCGTTCTTCTAAAGAGTGAGCTTCGTTCGTGTGTTCCCCCATGTGTTCTACGTTATCGCTAGCATGCAACACATCCCGAAGGTATGAAAGGTTATCAAGCCCAACAATGTTTTGTTCTTCGTCGCCAGTTTGTTCGTCTGGTGCAACTGGATGATAAACATAGTATTGATCAATAGCATTAAAGGTATCAATGGTGGATGCTGTGGGCGATGCAGCAGCAGAGCTACCGCTGTTGGCTGCAACAACAACAATACCACCGATGGTGATGACTGCGCCTGCAGCTACTGCTGCACGTAATCCGACATCTGAATCGGCAGCCAGTATTGCTGCGGCTTTGGTACATATTTCATCCGCCAACTCTTCAGCAGCTTTTGCAGCAGTTTCAGCAGCTTTTGCAGCAGTTTCAGCCGCTTTTTCTATATCGTCTGCAGCTACTTTTGCAGCATCTTGGGTTTTGTAAGTACATACCGCAGCAATACTTTGAATCGATAACAGCAATGCACATGAAATTAACAGACTTTGTTTTAATATTTTTTTATTGTTATTCATTATCATCTTCCTCCTCTTCTTCTTCTTCTTCTTCTATCGTATCCTCATTAACGGAGGCTCTTGCAGTATCGGCAGCAGTTCTTGCTTCCTGCGCTTTTTTAGTTGCATCATCACAAGACATAGTATCTTTATTATCTTTTAATGCGTTTAATGCCTGTTGCGCTGTGTCAAGATAGGTGTTTGCTAAGGTTTTTTTAGCGTTAGCGCTCTCAACAATGTTGTCAAAGCAACTATTGTCAGCAGTACATTCGCTCGCTATTGCCTTCTTAGCAGCATTCAAAGCAGCAGTAGCCTTCTTAGCAGCAGAATTCAAAGCCTTAGCAGAATTCAAAGCCACATTCAAAGCATTCTTAGCCACATTCAAAGCATTCTTAGCCACATTCAAAGCCTTAGCAGAATTCTTAGCAGCATTCTTAGCTTTAGTAGCAGCATTCTTAGCTTTAGTAGCAGCATTCTTAGCAGCAGTAGTAGCATTCTTAGCTTTAGTAGCAGCATTCTTAGCAGCAGTAGCCACATTCAAAGCAGCAGTAGCTTCTTCACATGTAGTTGCATTCTTAGCAGCATCAGTAGCTGCAGTAGCTGCTATAGTAACTTTATCCGCAACATTCAAAGCAGCAATAGCAGCAGCATCCGCAGCTCCTTTAGTAACTGTACGCGCAGCAGTCCTAGCTTTACCAGCAGCATCCGTAGCAGCATCCGCAAGTTCATCTATAGTAGCTTTCTGAGTAGAGGGAGCCGTCTGTCCATTACACACATTCATTTGAATAGCAAATAGCAGTGACGCTGTGATTAACCCAATGTCTTTAAACGTTAATTTTTTCATTATTTTTATTATCCTTGTTTTAATACCTATAATTATACAGGGGTTTATTTTTCAGTTACAGATAAATTGGTTTTTTGTTCATTTTTCTGTTGCGGTTCGGCAACAGGGTTATCTATTTTCACAACTGGTTTGGGTCGGTGTATCCCCTTGTTAGAACACGGGCATTTACTGGAGCACCCACCCATCTGAACCGCCAGTAACAGGACGCAGGCAGTTAACCCTGCGCCCCTGATTATGTTGTTAAATGTGTTCATTTTTATCCATTAAGTTAGTTAACAGTTGCCGTGCTAGTAAATGTAAAGCCAGTTCCGTCGATGTATATGGTTCCTTCTGGTGTGATACTACCCGTAGGAGCTGAAGTCGTATAGGTTGAGGTAAATGCACCAGATGCGATTGAACCGGATGTATATCCAGTTACAGCATCGCCCGCTTTAGGCGTAACGCTTGGTGTTTTTCCATTGAAAGCACTGAGCCCACTAAACGTTACAGTTCCTGAACCACCAGTTGCATTGCCAAAGGTTGACGTAATTGTTGGTGCGGTGAATATAAAGCTTGTACCTACATAAAGACCAGCAGTAGTAATTGTAACAGTGACGCTTTCATTTGAGGTGAACTTTGCCCCATGCAACGAAACATAAAATGAACCATCATTAGCAACAACTATTGTTCCTGTACCAGATGAATTGTCAGCAGTAGGAATTGAAACGTTATAAGTTCCCGCCGCGATATTTAATACAGTTCCTGTAGCTTTTAGATAAGGGCTTCCAGTATTTGGTATTATTGCTTCAAACTCTATTCCTGGAGTAGTAGGTGTGCTACCACCACCAGTACCACCAGTACCACCAGTACCACCAGTACCAGTAGTTGTAGTCACTGGTTGTGTGATATTTGCAGTTGTATGTACTTCTGGTATTAACAGACTGTTTTCGCGATCTTTTTGGCTAATAACGTCACCTGCTGCAGTGTCGAGATTATACCCTGCGTAAACTGTAACCTCTTTGCCTATTCCAACGCTGCCGTCGTCAAACGTGGCACTATTTACTTTGACTCCAGGGTATGGAGGGGATAGGGCTGCGAGTGCTGATTTATCTCCTGCCTTATAATCTCTCGACTGGGCAATTGCTGATAGCGAAATAATTTGGGGCAATACCTTAAACGAGGTGCTTTGTGTTGCAAACCGTTGAGGAGTAGGGGAGCCGACTTCAAACGTATAATTCCCAACACCAAGATCTTTGAATTCGATAGTTTGATTTCCCTTCAAAAAATCATCATCGGCAAATTCTGATAATGTTTTCCACGTGGTACCATCTAAACTTGCAGTAAATGTACTTTCATCGACTGCCGTTCCATTTAATTTCAGTGTAAGCTTTGGGGTAATTTCTTTACTATTTGCAAGTGCTATTAATCCATCATTGGGGGTAGATTTAACTTTTACAGTGTCACCATAAACAAATTGGTCTGCAACAGTTGTATTTTTTACAGAAAAATAGTATTTGTGTTTTGGATCGGCATCTGTGCCCGTGCCAATTTCAACATAGTACACGCCATATTCGGTTAAGCCTGTAACTTGGGCTGACGTGCCAGTAGTAATAGCTTCAACTGATGCACCGGTTACTGCTGTGCCATTAGTACCATTATACTTATATACTTTAGTTCCTGTTAGAATTGTTTTAGCAAGCGGGAGTGAAACGGTTACATTTCCAATAGACTTGACTGTATTCCCCACAAGTTCTACTGCTAATTTCTTTTGTAAAATTTGGGTTGAAATCCATTCTGGATAATGCGTTGGAATATGATCCTTTAATAACTCATCGGCTTCTACTGGATCGTTTTTATAGTTTTCAGCTAACCAAGGTTGTAGTTTCAGCATTAAAAAATACGCCAATCGATAGTGTTGAATAGTTTGCGTGATCTCAGAACGTTTAACTCTAATAATATCCTTATCAGCTAAATAACTAATGTAGGCTGCTGCAGAATTTGATGTACCAACATCGCTGAAAAGATTATTTACAGGTGTGTACGCAGTCGTATAACCCGCTGCTTTAGCCACCATCGTTGCAACATCTGCTCTGGTCATATTATCAGTATAATCATCGCTTGTACTCATAAAACCTCTATCAATGGCATACTGAATATAGGATGGAGCCCAGTCTGAGTGTGTACCAACAATATCTGTAGTGGATACATACTCAGCAGGGTAATCCTTTGCTTTTGCTACCATCGTTGCCATTTCTTCTCTAGTAACATTAGCATCCGGATTAAATGTAGTGTCTGAAGTACCACTAACAATACCTTTACTCTTTAGGTAATTAATTTGTCCAGCCGCCCAATGCGTTGCAGATACATCATCAAAAAAGTTGGTATAGCTTGATGCATCCGAGTCCTTATAGCCGTGCATTCTGGCGATCATTACAGCTGCTTCTGCTCGGGTTATTTCCGCTGTTGGGTTAAACGCAGGTATAGCCGTTTCAGCACCGAACATCGCATCCGTTTTTGTCATTGCTCCCTTATAAAGATTTGCTTTTGTAAGAAGTGTTTCGGCAGTTTCTGTTGCTGTTTTTGCTTCATGTCTGTCTTCAATATCGTTAATCGCATCAGCATCTGCGGTCAATGCTGCACCAATCATATTTTTAAGCTTATCCAAGTTTTCTTGAACAGTTCTATCAGTAATTGCACCCAACATTAACGTTACATCGGCCATAACCGTATCACGATGGGCCAGTTGTTGTGCTTTAATCGCTTTCATAGCGGGGTTATTATCAGCTATACCCGCAAAGTGTGTGTTATGATGATCAATATACCCATCGACTACTTCAGTTTCACGAATAGGGTCTAATCCCATCGTGACGGTAACACCAGAACTTAAACATGTAAAAACGGTTGATTGTAATAATATTTTTTTGAATTTTGATTCCACTAGATTAATCCCTTATTATTGTAATAATTATTTTTATTCAGATTAAACGAAAAAAGTTTATACTATCTTAACATGCCAAACATATTTTATGCAGCTGTATTTTGAATAAATGTCAGAAATAATCTATGCAGGATCTAACGTATTGGATGCGGTGACAGGTTGCTTGAATCACACAGATCATTTAAAATGCATTCGCCACATTTTGGTTTTCTGGCAATACACGTGTAACGACCATGCAGTACCAACAAATGATGGGCGTCTTTCAAAAATTCAGTGGGGATGATTCTTTCTAAATCAGATTCAATTTTGTCGGGAGTCGTTGCAACAGATAACGCTAATCGATTTGAAACCCGAGAAACATGAGTATCCACCGGAATCGTTGGTTGATCAAAAATAACGTTCAGTACAACATTGGCAGTTTTTCGCCCAACGCCTGGCAATGACACCAAATCTTCCCGATTGCCCGGAACGGTGCTGTTAAATTGATCAATCAGTTGCTGGCTTAATTTAATAACATTTGCAGCCTTTGTATTAAACAACCCAATGGTTTTGATATATTCTTTCAACCCATCAACGCCAAGTTCAATCATCTGTGCGGGTGTTGAAATAACTTCAAACAATCGTTCAGTGGCTTTGTTTACACCTTTATCCGTGCTTTGCGCAGATAAAACCACCGCCACCAAAAGTGTGTACGGATTGGTATAATTCAGTTCAGTTTCCGGAATCTTAATATGATTCTGTAACCGCTGAAAAATGGTATAAATACGATCCATGGATAACCCAGTAAAATATTACTGGATTATGCCACTTTATAGTTTTGAAGTAAAGTTACCAATTCCGAAGCAGTATTCACAAATATCACCATATCAATGTGATGCTGTTTAATAAACCCTTCTTTTTTCATTGCTTCAAACAATGCCTTCAGCGGATCCCAGTATCCATTGTAATTATAAACCAAAACGGGATTCGCATGAATTTGCAATTGCTTCCACGTAACGATTTCAAAGAATTCGTCTAACGTTCCATACCCGCCGGGTAAAATTAAGAAGATATCGCTGTTTTCAAACATCATGCTTTTACGCAAATGCATGTTTTCAACAATTCTAGCTTCAGAAATTTTAGTGTTGATCTGTTCGATTTCTGCCAATTGTTTTGTCGTGATTCCCAGGACTTTTCCACCATTGTCCATCACTGAACTGGACACTGTGCCCATTAAGCCAGTGCTGCCCCCGCCGTATACAAGTTGATAATCTGTGGCTGCGATAATGCGACCGACCTCACGTGCCTCGGCATGATATTCATCAGGGATGCTTAAACTAGCACCCGTATATACACAAATTGATTTCATTTTATTATTCTTATTTTTATTCAATATTTGATTATTAGCGTGAATCTGGTTAATATCTGGTTAAAATTATCCTAAATTTATTCGTGAGTATAACTATATGCCTGCATTACAATTAAATACACCCGAAGGTGAACTTGAAGTTCGCTACACTGCTGCGGATAATCCCGATGCGCCAATGGCGCTAATTTTACATCCTCACCCAGAGCATGGGGGGACGATGAATAATAAAGTTGTTTATACGCTTTATCAAATATTCGCTGAACAAGGGTTTCATGTGGCCAGATTTAATTTTCGGGGAGTAGGGCAGTCCACAGGGCATTTTGATTTTGGTGAAGGCGAATTGCGTGATGGTATTTATGTCCTTAAGTGGATGAGAGAACAGTTTCCCAAAACATCTGAAATATGGATTTCAGGGTTTTCATTCGGATCATGGGTAGCCCTTCAACTATTGAAAAAGAATCCAGACATACAACAGTTTATGTGTGCGGCACCGCCAGTTAACGTTTATGATTTCAGCTTTATGTTGCCCATGGATCGCGCTGGGCTATTTGTTCAGGGAACAACAGATACCATTGTTAACCCAGATTCCACTAAAGAATTGGCAGAAAAGATTTCCCGCATGTCAGACACTGTTGTTGAATGCCATATGATTGACGGAGCCGATCACTTTTTCACTGGAAAGTTAGATCAATTAACAGACATCACTACACATTACATTCAAAGCAAGAGAGGAACATCGTGACACTTATTTCTGACTTTTTAGTTGAAGCCCAAGCACGCGGATTTATTCATCAGTCGTCAGACTTAGAAGGCTTAGATGCTGCAATGTCTCAGGGTAGAATCGTTGCCTATGCAGGATTTGATCCAACAGCAACCAGTCTGCATGTCGGGCATATGGTTCCCATTATGTTATTACGCTTGTTACAACGCAAGGGGCATAAACCCATTGTAATTATGGGGGGAGCAACCGCCTGTATTGGCGATCCTTCATTCAAGAATGAAATGCGCAAGATGCTGTCGGATGAACAGATCAAAGAAAACATCGCATCAATTCAATCCGTGTTCCAACAGTTCTTACAGTTTGGTCCAGGAGGCAACAACGCCATTATGTTGGATAATGCTGACTGGCTAAACAAGCTTGCTTATCTTGATTTTTTGCGTGATTTTGGCACACACATTACGGTCAATCGTTTGTTGACCTTTGACACCATCAAAACACGTCTCGAAAACAACCTTCCACTAAGTTTCCTTGAATTCAATTACATGTTGTTTCAAGCTTATGATTATTATCATTTGAACAAGAATTTTAATTGTGTGTTGCAAATCGGTGGATCAGATCAATGGGCGAATATATTGAACGGTGCAGAGTTTGTCCGTCGAACATCACAAAAAACAGCGTATGCTTTAACAACCCCTCTGCTGACAACCGCATCCGGAGCAAAGATGGGTAAAACCGAAAACGGTGCAGTGTGGTTAAATCCAGACTTAATGTCGGATTATGATTTCTGGCAATTTTGGAGAAATACCGAAGACGATGATGTGATTCGGTTCTTAAAAATGTTCACGGATTTACCCTTAAGTGAAATTGATGCTTTGTCTCATTTAAAAGGGCAGGAACTTAATACTGTGAAAAAACTATTAGCCGATGAAGTCACCAAACTTGTGCGCGGTGATCAATCGATTGCAGGCATTCATGAAACGATATCAAAAGTATTTGAACAGGATGCTCAAGCCTATACCATCACTGGGTCGGATATTGCTGGCAATCCAATCTTACAAACGTCACTTTCCATTAAGGATATCGCCATGGCTGATTGCGAAGGACTGCAAGCTTTCACAGCAGTTGTAAAAGCCGGTCTGGCAGAATCCAACGGTGACGCCCGTCGTTTAATCCGAGGCAAAGGTATCAAAATTCAAGACATCGTGGTTGAAGATGAAAATTTACAGATTACAATTCCATCAGATCGCGTTATAAAGGTATCAGCGGGTAAAAAACGAAATGCTCTTATCCGCATTGTTGTTTAAATAAATATAATCAATCAAGAGGTCGCAAATGATATCCATAGGTTCAAAAGCACCAGACTTTAAAATTAATATTGACGATGGAACTAATTTTACTCTATCAGATTATCTTGGTCAAAAAGTCATAGTATATTTCTATCCAAAAGATAATACACCCGGCTGCACAACTGAAGCCTGTGATTTTAGAGAATCCATCGCACAATTCAATCAACTCAAGTGTAAGGTACTTGGGATTTCTAGAGACTCAGTTGCAACGCATGCAAAATTCAAAGAAAAATATAATTTAAACTTTCCCTTAGGTGCTGATGAAGACGGTGCCGTATGCCAACTGTATGGCGTTTGGGTACAGAAATCGATGTTTGGCAAAAAATATTTTGGCGTTAACAGAGCTACGTTTTTAATCGATGAAGATGGAATTGTGAAACATATTTGGCCAAGCGTCAGTGTTTCAAGCCATATTAAGGATATTCTAACAGTATTACAATCATGATACCAGCCGGACGTTTATCAAGTGTGCCATGGGGTTCCCACACTGTTTTAGAACAGTTTATACAAAAACTAGCAACTAACGGAATCACAGCACGGCTAGTGGGTGGGGCAGTTAGAGAAGCAATCTTAAATCGATTTAATCAAGATTG
Source organism: Candidatus Bodocaedibacter vickermanii (assembly GCF_014896945.1). GTDB lineage: Bacteria > Pseudomonadota > Alphaproteobacteria > UBA6184 > UBA6184 > Bodonicaedibacter > Bodonicaedibacter vickermanii. The sequence continues at coordinate 259,129 of NZ_CP054719.1, read as the reverse complement.
CGATATTGATTTAGCCGTAGACATTACCCCGGATGAAATGATTGCTGCCTGTTTGGAGTTAGAAGTTCAAGTCATTCCGTCTGGATTAATGTATGGTACCGTAACGTGCATTTTAAACGGTAAACCCTATGAGGTAACATCCCTGCGTAAAGATGTTGCAACCGATGGCAGAAAGGCAACCGTTCGCTATACCAAAGACTGGCATGAAGATGCAACACGTAGAGACCTAACCATCAATGCATTATATGCCGATTGGGATGGAACATATTATGATCCCACAGGGCAGGGAGTCGTCGATTTAAATAATCAGTATTTGCGTTTTATTGGAGACCCCGAACAACGCATCCAAGAAGACTATCTTCGTATTGTGCGTTTCTTTAGATTTATGGCGTTGTTTGATACTACGCAATACGATGAACAGGCTTTTAATGCCTGCTTAAAATATGCATCTCAATTACATATCGTGTCTTTAGAACGTAAATGGAGCGAGCTTCAAAAAATATTTGAATCCGTTTATCCTTTTAAAACAATCGAAGCTTTAATATCGTCAAAACTAATGCTGCATGTGTGTCGGATTAATTGGTCGCTAAATAAACTAGAACGATCGATTCAATGGATTCAGAATCACTTTAACGATATATTCTATTGGTTTTTGGGAGGCGTGAATCATTTTCAAATCGACCGGAATATTTGCATTCCAATTAGCCTACAAAAGCGCTTAGAAGAAATCTTTAAGGTTACGATTCAAAAAGATATTAATTTAAAAGATCTTTATCTACTTGGTCGATCTGTTTATAAAGATGTGTACATACGCAATCTAATTACAACCCAAGATTTTTCCGCTGACGTCTTACAAAAGTGTAATGAAATGCTTTTACAAATTGATACCTTGGACATACCTAAATTTCCAGTATCAGGGGGTGACCTTCAAGAATTAGGCTTTACGCCAGGACCACTTATGGGAGAAATTTTGAAAAAAGCCGAGCAATGGTGGGTTGATCAAGATTTCACACCCGATCACAAACAGTGCCTAAAACATATTCAGCAATTACATTTAACAAAACTGCGAGACAAAATATGAACTATATTGACACTAAAGAACTTTATCAACGGCTTCAAGAAAACCCAGATTTAGTTATTGTTGATGTACGTTCTTTGGAAGAATATCGTATAGCTCACGTAGCACAAGCAAGATTGCTGCCTCTAGATAGCCTTATGTCTAATCCCAAAGAATCGATCGACCAAATTAAAGAATGGATTGGATCTCAAGATACTATATACGTAATATGTTTATCCGATCATCGATCATTTTTGGCATGCCATAAATTATCAGAACACACTATTGATAATGTTTGTTTTATCAAAGGCGGGACTCAAGAATGGGTAGCGTCAGGATATCCGATTGTATCGAATTTTTAGGCAACGTGCCGTTGCATCCGCTGGGTTACATCCGATGCGCTGTGACACGGATTATTGCCGTGGGCAACCTGAGGTTGCATCCATTAGTTAGATTGAGTGTGGTTGGAGATATTTAATAAAATACAATGTGAGAGAATGAAGGAGAATTTGAACCCACCTTCGGCGCAGGGCAGCGTGACGCTGGACCCATTAGGTTGGATCCGATGTGGTTGGACACGGATTTCAAATAACGAAAACCGTAGGTGAGATATGAGAATTTTGAACCAGCAACCTGAAGTTGCATTCGTTGGATTAGATTGAGTGTGATTTGGACATAGGTAAAATAAATGAGGGACTGTTAAAAACAGTTTGGGGTGAGAGAGATTTTTGACCCATTTCGGGCGCAGGAGGGGTAAGGGTGAAAAATGAATTTGAGATGTTTTGTGGTGAGTAGCGGTTTAGTTCCTTTGTTTTGTTTGAAAGTGCTGTGTTTGTAGCTTTCAGAGTTAAGTTATATAAAATCCGTGTCTGCGCGAATCGGATCTAACTTATTGGATGCAACCTCAGGTTGCAAAACCGAGAGAATCCCCAGTAACCCGCACGTGCAAAAAGAACCCCATTTCTTACACGAATGGGGAAAGGCGGACTTTATTGATAGGCACAAAGTCGTGTTTTACGAGCCCGTCGGCTCTAGGGGTTGCTTACAGGGCTGTGACTACTGATCGGGTAGTTGAGCGCCTGTACTGGGGATTCAGTTCGGCGTTTTGTCTATTCCGTGTTTCAACCAAAGCTTCGTCATGGATCTTTTTAAGGATCATTTGGCTGAAATACTTTTGGGACGTAGAACGAAAAAAGGCTACCCGGTTTTTGGGTAGCCTCTTCGCAATTCTAGTTATTAGTATACATAAGAAGTTTGAATTGTCAATATATTTCTGCGAAGTGTGGGTGTTTTTTATAATCCGTGTCAGATCAGATCTAAGCTAATGGATCCAACCGCAGGTTGGCAGCGTCACGCTGCCAAAAAAGTGAATTCCGTCAATCTTTTGTTAACATTTGTCTGATAGTTTGAAGATGGACGGATTATAGTAAACTCAGATCTCACTTCGGTGAGTGCATCTGATACGTAATGACGATTCTGAATATACAGTAGCGCAGCGCTGCGTGAACTATGTTCTAGTTTGAACGGGGATGGTATCCCTGGGAAGGCGTGTAACTTTTCAAAAACGATTTTTTTGAAAGATACCAATTGTATTACGTTGTGGTGGCGGGGGGAGGACACGCACTGAGAGTTGATGATGGGAGGGCCCCATCGGGGGCGCGAGACACAACTGTTGAAAGTGATCAGAAGAGGTGTTTAACGATATTAAAATCACCCACTTAAACACCAAGCTATGAATGTTATAAAAAACTTCATATTGTGTAAAATAGTCGCATATCTATTACTTAATTCATACATATCTGTATGATTGACACAATTAATCGGTTTATCAATGATTTTCCCTGTTCTATTGATTTGTTGTCAAAAATATTCTTTTTCTAATCACTTTCAACAGTTGTGGGGCGCGAGGCAGCGGTTAGAAAATTTCAATTTTTTCAAAAAATTCCAAAGGAGTCCAGCGTGCCGTTGGATCCATTAGATAATACAGTTTGTAAAAATTATAATCCGTGTCTGTGCGAATCGGATCTGACTTATCGGGTGCAGCGGCACGTTGCCTAATGGGTCCAGGGATCATCCCTGGTGCAACCTCAGGTTGCCGGCTCAAGGGCGCTTTACGCGCCAGAGCGGCGGTTGCCGCTATCAAATCGCATTGCGATTTGCTTGAGCCGCATAAAGACAAAGACGGGCGAATGAGAGGGTGAGACCTGCAAGGTAATGTGTTGTTTCTAATAATCCGTGTCTGTGCGAATCGGATTTATCTATAGGGTGCAGCGTCACGCTGCTCGGATCTAACCTATGGGGTGCAATGGCAGGTTGCCTAATGGGTGCAGCGTCACGCTGCTCGGATGCAGCGTCAGGTTGCTTAGTCTTTTACCAAGATACGGTTATTGTTTAGATCCATGATTAGAACAGAATAATTAGTTTGTTTAGATCCTGCTGTATCTGTAAATGGAATAAGCGCCACCCAAAGATTATCTTGATTTGCGGGGGCGACGATCACATTAAAAGCATCATAGTAACGAAACGTTTTATCTTTTCGTTCTGTTGTATAAATATAAAATGCAACAAGTGGCAAAATATCTTTGTTTTCATGGGTTAGTAGTTCTGAAAGTTTGTCGGCAACTTTTCGGGGATATTTTCTGATTAGAACAATGGAGTGTTTCATCAAATCTTTATACGCATCCCAGGCACTTTCAACGTTGGTGATGTCAGTGCATTCCTTGGACTTATCCGCAACAGTTTTTTCTTCTTCAGCAACTAAGGCTAACCAGTTATAGGCTTTTTTTAATACGGCTAAATTTAAATCTTTTTCAATCTTTGCGGACAAAGGAGTCAGAAATAAAAGCAGCAAACTTAACCCTAATTTCATCATGTTTCTTTTCCTATTCAGACGGTTGTTCTACTGTTGACGAATCAATATTCAAGTGACGCAAAACGGTAGAGGCTTGATCAACTTGTTTTTTAGACAGCTTATCAATACTGGCTTGAAATAAGTATCGCCCACCAATTCTAATTCGCTTGGTTGATATGGGTTTTTCTACGCCTAGTTTTGATTGAATTAAAGCTTGTTTTGCAACAGTTTCAGCACGAAGCTGGCTGCCATAATATCCTAACAATAACGAATAATTTCCTGATTCAGTACTAACAGGTGCAATCTCTTGAATGGGGGCACTGTCATCTTCTGGAGTTTGATCTAAATTTACAGAATGCGTTGTAGCTGGAACGGTTTGTGCAGCAAGCACGGGTTTCGGTTGAGCATTAGAGGACGTATTTTGTGCAACATAGGTTTGGGGGCGTATTGTTTTTAAGCGTTGGGCAATTTCCACAACGCGCTTATCACGCCACGCTGGTGTGGGTCCGCCCATAACAACAACAACAATACGTTTACCCGATTCATTTGTATATGTACCAATCACATTAAATCCAGAGGCATTCACAAAGCCAGTTTTAATACCATCAAACTTTAAATGTTTTTGGGCAAGCAATCGATAGTTGTGATTGATGTGGCATGCATTGTTATAACAAAATTCGCGAGTGCTAAATAAATGAAAGTATTTTTTATAATGTTTGTTTGCAACGATTCCTAAAAGAGCCATATCTTTTGCCGATGTAATTTGTCCAGCTGCTGGCATTCCGGATGCCGTTTTAAACGTTGTATTCTTCATACCGAATTGTCGTGCACGTTGAGTCATATAATCGGCAAACGCAGGTTCAGACCCTGCTAAAAATTCAGCAATAACTACTGCAGCATCATTTGCTGATTTTGTTACACAGGCCAGAATAATATCTTTAACTGAAATGTATCCGCCTGCTCTTAATCCTAATTTGCAAGGAAGTTGCGCTGCGGCATGCCTTGAAATGGGCAGCATGTCTGTTAAACGTATTTTTCCTTGTTCCATAGCATCAAACACCATTAATAAGGTCATTATTTTGGTCAATGAGGCAGGGGGGGTAACTGTATCCGCATTTTGTTGATATAAAATTTGCCCCGTTTCTGCGTCAACGGCTAAAGCCGCATAAACAGGTTTACTGGGTTTTTGATTTTTAGAATACGTGGGATTCGTTAGTATACCTAACGATAATGAAATAATAATCCCAATCCTGAACATTTGAGTGTGTATACGTTGCATCGACTTAAAAAATCTTCTATACTTAATACATATATAATATATAAAAAAATGCCATATTTCATAGAAAAAATATACGATCTTCTTTTGCCACATGAGTTTCAACTTCTATTGTGGTCATTTATTATATGCTGTTTTGTTTGTTTTTTCATTGTAGTTTATAGACTACGTCAACTTCAGACTATATCAAATGATCTGAGACGACACAACCTGCAACTTAAAATTTTGATGCGAAATCAGTCTGACTTGTGGGCGCTTTGGTGGCAAAGCGAACAAGTCTTAATTTGTTCTCCTGAATTGTATAAAAAGTTTGGAACAAGTCACTCTGCTCAAATGTCTCCTAAATATATTAAGTATCTATTTGAACAATTTGATTATAAAGCCTTCTTTAAGATTGCCCATAATGGGGACGTATATCAGCAAGAATGTAAAGCCTCTGGAGAAGAAAGTATTTTTTATATTTTTGGATCCGCCAAAAAGATAAAAGACGATTGGTGTTACACACTGTGGTTTAGGAATATATCGCATCAAAAATCAAAAATTGAACTTCACAATGATATTATTAATGAGCTGCGTACAGAACGAGACATTATGAAAGATATTCTGGATAATGTACCACTGCCGATTTGGTATAAGAATCCGCAAAAAAAATTATTGTTTTGTAACAAGGCATACGCCAACACACTTGAAATTTCCCCTGAACAAGCCGTCGTTGATCAAATTCTTTTAAAGTCTTGGCAACAAGGGGGGCGTACACCAGACTTAACTGAACTTGTTTTAAAAACAAAGCAACCTCAAACCCAGAAATCACACATTGTCATAAAAAATGAACGACATTATGTAGAGTTTTCAGAAACGATAACTCAAAAAGGATTTATTCTGGGCTATTTGAATGATCTAAGTGAACAAGAAACCCTTCAACAAGAAATTAACCACTTAGCAAAGTCTACCCATGAGATTTTGGAAGTCATATCTATCCCAGTTATTATTTATAATACGAATAAACAGGTTGAGTTTTTTAATAACCCCTTCATTAAAATGTTTGAGATGGATCCGGCATGGTTAGAAACAAAACCTACATTTACCGAAGTTTTAGAAGAATTAAGAACGAAACGTAAAATTCCTGACACTGAAGATTTTCAAACCTATAAAAATAGACGCCTTGCGTGTTTTAATAATCTATTAGCGCCGATTGAAGATATTGCGTATTATCCGGATGGTCGCACAGTTCGGATGGTAACAGCTCCTTATCATAATGGGGGGCTGATGATTACTTTGAATGATATAACGGATTGGTTAACGTTAGAACGTCGATACAATACGCTGCTGGCGGTTCATCGTCAGGTCGCTGACAATTTGTTTGAAGGTCTTGTCGTATTTGGATCTGATCACAAACTGCAACTATATAACTCAGCGTTTTGTAGAATGTGGGACTATAACGAAGAAGATCTTTCACCCCCACCGCATTTAGAAGCCATCATTGATAAAATCAGAACACGCATTGATTACCAACACTATGACCCTAGTTGGGATAATTTCAAAAAGCGTATTCGAGCTAAAATCATCGATCGCAGCACAAACAAGGAAGGCCGCATAAAACTATACAACGATTTAGTCTATGATTATTCATATACTCCACTTCCAGATGGATCAAATCTATTAACATTCTTGGATGTGTCCGATCGTTATCGGATTGAGAAAAATCTTTTAGAACGAAGTGAAGCTTTAGAATTGGCCCATGGGATCAAATCTGATTTCATTTCTATGATTTATCAAGGCATCAAATATCCATTGCGGCGTATTTTATTAAGTTTCACCGATATGTTTGAAAAAAAGTATGGAGATCTCAATTCTAACTATAAGGATCGATTAAAAAATTCCTGGGAGGAAGTCGATCACATCTTGCGATTTATTGAAAATGCCAATGATTTAGCCTCGATTGAATCTGGTAATACAGTTTTGGATAAAGAAAACATAAACATTATTCAGCTGATTGATGATATAAAAACTACGTTAATGGAAAGAGCCCTTGAAAAAAACATTCACATTTCTCTAAACTACAACCAAGAAGATATTTTTCTTTTACAAGGTGATATAAGACGCTTAAAACAGGTATTCTTTAACCTATTGCGTAACGCCATCGCATTTGCTGTAAATAGTGAGTTTGTTTCCATTCAGATCAATGATTTTCCTGAAGAACTTCATATTGAAATATCCAATGCTACAGCAATGATTCCCTATGAAGATTCCTATGGTGCATCTAAAAAATTAAAAAAAGGAGAAAATATTATTACAGGGTTAGGATTTTCTCTGATTAAGAAAATTGTAACATTGCATGGAGGTAAAGTTACCCTCAATCATCAAAAGGGAACTGTGGTCCATTGTACATTTTTTAAAAAGCATAGTTAATTTAACAAAAGCTTAACCATTTACCGGTATATTAAAATCACAATAAAGGAGTACCAAGAATGGTAAACAAAGAAAAAGATCAAAAACCTGAAGGGTTTAAAGCATTTAGTAATATGAAAATGCAGTCCTTGTGGGATGCAGATAAAGTAAAAGCTGCACACAGTAAAAACCTAGAAACTTTAAAACAAGCTCACGGTATTGTATCAGATACATTTAAAAAAGTTTCAGAATTACATGCAGATCATTTGAAAAAGAAGCATTCTGAACTTAAAGATGGCATACATGCGTTTGCTGAAAAAATAAAAGCTTCGCCCTCTGTTAAAGAACACGTTCAGAAAGTTAAAGCGAATCATCAGGAAATGAGCGAGAAATTAAAAGATTCTCACGCACAGGTATTAAGTAACTTTAAAGAAAAGTTGGACCAACTTAAAGATCATCATAAAAACCTACATGAAAAACTTAAAGAATCACACCAGGTTCAAAGTGAAAAAATGAAGGGAAATATGAGCATCGAACACGAACATCACAAAGTGGTTGCGGGTGCTTGGAAAGATTCGACTCAAAAAATTATGGATCTAATGAAAAGTACAGCTAATCATCATTTGAATAATCGCTAAAAAAATAAACTCCCCTCCTTATCAAACATTAGGAGGGGAGTTTATTTGCTAATCGTGAACTTTGGGGAATAGCTTCATTTTTGAAGCTATGATTAGAATAACAACCGCAACTGTTGCAATGACAGAACTGAACATAAAGTTAGTTTCTGCGCCATAGGTATGCCAAATGGGTCCGGCAACATAGGCGTTTGCAACATAGGATGCAAATCCAAATAGAATATAATATATACCAAACGCAGTACCCTTAAGGTGTTTTGGAGATACGTCAACAATTAACGACAACAATAACCCTTGTGTTACCGCCCAATGTAATCCCCAACATGATGTCGCAATAAATAACCCAAGAACAGATGTCATTTCCATCATGATAAAGTTCGATAAAATCATGAACAGAATACCAACGGCAACCATCTTCTTTTTCCCAATACGATCCGCCACTAAACCTAAGGGATACGCTGCAAGCGATGTAACCAGCGTTAATACAACAATAATTGCAGTTTGTGTTTGTGCATCCGCACCCAGTTCTTTTGCTCTAAACTGTAAAAAGGATTCGTTAAAATGCGCAACGCCATAAAACCAAATGACCATCATTAATATCCAAAAGGGCTTACCCATATGTCTGATATTATTAAAAAAATCTTGGAAAAATGTGCGAATAGCACCTAAGCCTTTTAATGCGGAATGTTGGGGGGGGTGAACAAAAAATGCTAAGAAAATTACTGAAATAATGGCGGGAACAATCGCAACAAAAAACCCTGCAATAAAAGCTCCCTCATACCCCATCCAAGCTACTACTGAGCCGCTTAACATGATTGTGGCTACCATAGCTCCACCACCAGCCCCAAATTTTCTAAGCGTTTGAGACAATCCGTAACTGCGACCGCGGATTTCTTTAGGCGCGCAATCTCCTAATAAAGCATCGCGAGGAGAGGCTTGTATACCATTTCCAATTCGATCTAATACTTTGACCCCAAAAAACAAAGCATACGATGTTGCAAAGGGGAATAATATTTTTGTAAGTGTTGAAAGGCTAAACCCTAATAACATCAACGATTTTCGTTGAAATATAGAGTCACTTAAGGCTCCGGCTAAAAATCTTAAAATCTGAGAAACAAATTCAACAACGCTTTCTAAATTACCTAAATCTTTTGCATCAATGTTATGAATTTCTATTAAATAAACAGGTCCAATGGTTGTGACAATTGATGATGAAAATGTAAGCAGCATACTTGCAAGCGAAATCATCCAGACAGCGGGGGGAATTTTAATTTTGAGTCGTGAAGGGGCAGTAGGTTTCTGATTAATGGTTGAGTTTTTATCTTGGGCTTTGCCCAGTGTAGGTGTCATAGTTATCCCCTAAAATAATTAATTTACTGCACGTCAGACAACATAAACTATGTTAGGTTTCCTTTTACTCTATTTAGTTTAAAATCGCAAGAAGATTATCTCCTACGACGCCATTGATCTTTCGTGTTATAGAAAATGTGTCTGTGCGAATCGAATTTGACCTAATGGGCGCAGCGTCACGCTGCCAACGTGCCGTTGGATCCATTAGAAGATAAGGTTTGAAAAATTGAAATCTCCAAGATATTAGGTTGTTTTGTGTAATCCGTGTCAGAGCGAATCGGATCTAACTTATGGGATGCAACCTCAGGTTGCCAAAAAATGTTCGTTGTGTTCATAATTTGTTAACGATTGTGAGGTATAGTAACTTTAGAGCGCTCATACATTGTTATTTTTTGCCCACCGTTTCGAGAAGAAAAGATGGATTATTTCGTCTATTTAGTCTCGATTTAGGGAGTGGGTTTTGTCCCCCCACCCGAAGGTCACTGAGGGTGAATAGGGCGGGGGGTGGTAAAAAAATCGCGTTAACTAACTATTAACCTTTATTAACCCCAGATTAACGGCTGCGCTTTTTCTAATAATCTGTGTCAGAACGAATCGGATCTAGCTTATGGGTCCAGGGATCATCCCTGGTGCAACAGCACGTTGCCTATATAAGATAGAGCGTTGCTAAATACAAAAATGAACCATATCCCATCATATCGCACGCTGGAATTAAAAAGGGTGGGGCGCTGATGGCGGGGTCATAGTTAAATCTAAACAAAACAACGGGGATAGACAATCCCATGACGCTGCCATAAATCACATTAATAAGTATGGTTACGCCAAATACCAGGGCTAATGATAAATCTCCATACCAAAGCAAGACCATTATTACAAGTATTGAACTAATAAGTACCCCATTGATAAACCCAACCTGAACTTCTTTCCACAGGCTGTACCAAATGCGTACCAATCTAAACTCACCATTGGATAGGGCTCGAATGGTAACAGATGCAACTTGCAGGCTAACGCTGCCACCTATGGCGACAACGATTGACATTAAAACGGCAAGAGCAACTATTTGCTCTATGCTTTTATCAAACTTTGAAATAATATACGACGATAAGATCGATGAAAATGCTGTAATCATTACCCACTTAAATCGATTGGTTGACGCCTTTAATAGCGACATGTGGATGTCTGAATTTGCCGCACCGGCTAACCCCAAGAAGGCGCGCTCGGCTTCTTCATCAATTAAATTGACGACATTGTTCAGTGTAATGTCGCCTTTAATTCGACCATTGCTATCCAATACGGGTGCAGACGCTAAGCCATAATGGCGAAAATAAAAAGCGACTTCTTTTTGGAGCGTTTCGATTGAAAAGCTAAACACATCTTTTTGCATAAAGTGGGAAATTTTTTCATCTTCGTCATGCTTTAATAATTCACTTAATGATACATACCCCAAAGGCCTGTGGTTGGCATCAATAACATACACATTAAATATTTGATCAGGCAAGAAATCGGCTGTTTTGATATACCGCTTTACCTGGGAAACCGTCCAAAAGCGAGGTACCGCCACAAGCTCTCGTTGCATTAATCGTCCAGCCGTTCCTTCGTCATAAGAAAGAGCTTCATTTAAAAAGGCCTGTTCTTTTTTAGATAAAAACCGAACAACATCTGTCTGTTGTTCAAATGTTAGATCCTCGATAAAGCTTAACGTATCACCTGATTCAAGGCTGTTAATAATACGTGCAATGGCATCGGGTGACACATAATTTAACAATTCAGATCGAATCGCAGGTTCCAGATCAAGAAACACTTCAGCTTCAATATCACGGGGAATAAACTTAAGAATTTCCAACCGGTATTCTAATGACACGACCTCTAATACATCTGCGATATCGGCATAATGTAAGGATTCAATTGTTTTTTGTAGTTTTGTATAATTTTCAGTTTTTAAAAACCTATGAATTTTAGCTAACGTTTGACGTGCAATTGTCGCATCAGAAAGAATAGGGGTCGTTGTCACTGATTTTTCCATTAAATGTGATATCCTTTGCTATACGTCGTCATAAGACTGTACTGCAGCAATTGCAGCAAGATTCAAAATGCTTCTGGATGTTGAAGATCTAGGCGCAATATGGGCAATTTTATTCAAGCCCAATAAAACAGGACCTACCCTTAACCCATTAGAAACAGTTCGCGCAAGATTAATGGCTATATTAGCCGCATCTTGAGACGGCGCAATCAAAAGATTCGCATCATCTTTTAAATCAGATGTCGGGAATATACGGTCTCTGATTGTTTTGGAGAGTGCTACGTCTGCTGACATTTCACCGTCGATCATTAGGTCTGGCATTTTTTTCACAATCAGATCTTTTGCTTCGCGCATTTTTTTAGAAGATTCTGCAAATCCAACTGATCCAAAGTTGCTGCACGATAACAATGCAACACGAGGAGTTACTCCGAAATGAGCCAGTGTTTTTACACACAGTTCTGCAGACGACGCAATGTCATGTGCTGTGGGAGAATAGTTCACATAAGAATCTGAAATAAACACAGTTTTCTCTTCAGTAATTAACGCCTCCAGCGTAGTTGGTTTTGCAACGCCGTCTTGAAGCCCAAGGGTTGCCACCAATTTTTCTAAATGACGATAATATTTTCCCGATGGACCACAAATTACAGCATGACCTTTTTGATAAAGCAATTGCATCGCAGCTATGTAAACTGCATCATGTTCTAATAAATACTCCGCATCAAAAGGGGTAATTCCTTTTCGCGCCAATTTTTTGTGCAGTTCATCTGCATGAGACTGAACCGTTTCAAGCCCACTTGGTATATCCACAATTTCAAATTGAATTGCCTCAATTAAACGCAACTTTAACTCTGAAATTTTTTGCAAAATTTGGGATCGACTTCCGATTAAGACAGGGAAAAATATTTTTTCATCCACAGCTTGTTGAACTGCAAACAATACTTTTTCATTTGCCCCATCCGTAAAAATAACCCGACGATCGGATACCTTAAGTTTTTCAAAAATGGGGCGCATCATGTACCCTGACTTGTATACTTGATCGGTTAAACGATGTCGATACGCTTCAAAATCTTCTATTGGTTTTTTTGCAATTCCAGAGTCCATAGCAGCCTTTGCAATTGCGGGAACAACCTCAATCAGCAATCTAGGATCAAAAGGTTTTGGGATAATATAATCGTTTCCAAATGATAACGGAGCATCCCCATAAGCGATTCTAACACTTTCAGAAGATTCAATTTCAGCGAGTCTAGCAATAGCATTAACACACGCTAGTTTCATTTCAGTATTAATGTGCGTTGCCTGAACGTCCAGTGCCGCCCTAAACATATAGGGAAAACATAATACATTGTTTACTTGATTTGGATAATCTGAACGTCCAGTTGCAATAATCGCATCATCTCGAACAGACTTGACATCTTCAGGAGTAATTTCTGGATCAGGGTTAGCCATCGCCATAATAATGGGTCTGGCATTCATTCTTAGAATATCGTCTTTTTTCAATACACCTTTTGCAGACAGTCCTAAAAATACATCAGCAGATTCCATACATTCACCCAACGTTTTAGACTCTGCTGAGTGTTGAGCAAATGCTAACTTTTGAGGATCCGTTAATTTAGGACGATCGTTATAAATCAATCCTTCACGATCACACACATAAATATTTTCTTTGTTTGCGCCCAGATCTACAAACAAATTTAAACATGCAATGGCCGCAGCCCCAGCACCGGAGCATACGATTTTAATATTAGAAATATCTTTGTTCACAAGTTTTAATGCATTGATTAATCCAGCAGAGGCCACAATTGCAGTGCCATGTTGATCATCATGAAAAACTGGAATGTTTAAGCGTTTTTGTAATTCTTGCTCTACATAAAAACATTCCGGAGCAGCAATATCTTCTAAATTTATGCCACCAAAAGTTGGAGAAATGGCAGCAATAATATCCACCAATTTTTTGGGATCTTTTTCATTAATTTCAATGTCAAACACATCGATGCCAGCAAACCGTTTAAACAGAACAGCTTTCCCCTCCATCACAGGTTTTGCGGCGTCTGGACCAATGTCGCCAAGTCCCAAGACGGCCGTTCCATTGCTGATTACAGCGACTAAATTTCCCTTAGATGTTAAATTATAGGATTGGGCCGAATCTTCGACAATAGCCTCACAGGCATATGCGACACCGGGCGAATAAGCAAGTGCTAGATCTTGCTGGGTCGCCATTGTTTTCGTCGGAACGATAGCAAGTTTGCCAGGGGTTGGATATTGATGATACTTTAACGCATCTCTCTTTGACATGTTGCTATGCTCCATAAACTGTAATTAAGACAAATAGACCCAAAAAGGCATGCTTATTTTCGTTTGTTTTCGATTGTAAATCAAGTTTTTATTCGCACTAAATTCCATGTCTCAAAAAGAAACATACCGCACAGCAAAGAAAGCAGAGTGGGGAGATTCGATTTAATTCTTGGGGGCTTTTTGGTAAAGTGTTTCTTAAATTGTTTTTGGAACTTTGACCAAAATGAGGAGAGTTTCATCTTTGCTATCAATTCTTTATATTTAGTTAAATCTTCTGTTTCTTGGGCATTAACTCGGCTTCATTTTCAAAAGGATATTTTAAGTTAAAATGTCCTTTTTTGAATTCAGATGGATATATTTCTTTTGCGTATTCGATCAAATGTTCGATGGCAGTTTGATTAAATTCTACAACTTGATTAATTGCATAAGCTAAGGATGATTCTGAGTTATCGAAAATAAATTGAAGATATTTTTTTAGTAACACATATTGACCGTAATATTCCGTAGACTCAGGTCTAAGAATTGTTTTTTCCCGATCATTCTCTATTAAGTTATTCCAGTTATTGATGTGAGTATTTAGGACACTTAATTTTTCTGTTGTTTGATCTAGCGTGATTAAAAAATTAGGATTAACATTGCTTATAAAATGAAGATCTTTAGACCAAGGTTTAATGTGATAAGATATAGTTGGGTATGGTTTATCGAAAAAGATATTAAGTAGGTGAAATTCATGTTTAATATTCCCTCTAGGGCCAGTTTGATACTTTTCATAATTTTCTGAATCAGCATTGAACTCATTAATAAAATAGAAGCGATCTTCAAGAAATATTTTTTCAATCTTTAAGAGTATAGGTTCATTGCCAGGTTCCTTTTTTTCGATTATTCTTCTAAATTTGTTTTTTTGCTCATTATCAATATAAGTTTTTTTAAAATCCAAGATGCTAATCTTGGTAGATTCAAAAGAAGCCAGTGCGGCTAAGATTTTTGATTTGTTGTCTTTTTTTTCTTTTCGTTTTGAATACCATACTGTGACTGCCCAAAGAGTAATTGCAGATATTAGTATTCCTGCCAAATTTGTACCTATTGTCCACCAGCAGGGACTAGCAACTGCACTTGCAATTAATTTAAGTTGGGTTACAATTTCTGAAGTATCGAGAGCTGTTGTGGGTATTGAAGCAAACTTATCTTGTAAATGCGTTGATAAGTTTAAGTGAGAGTTGAGGTCGTTTAGTGCAGTGAAATTCATCATGCTGTCTCGAATTTGAAATAGTTAACTATTTCTACTCTTAACTCTTTCAACAGTCAAGCAAACCAGCTGTTTTGAGATGAAGAGAGACAGGATATTTACGCAGGCTCTAGTAAATTTGGATTTATTGCCGTTGATATATAAGTCATGAGCACAAATAAGTACAGCGCTTCCAAAGATTTCATTGGATAAGGGTAATATTAACGTTGAAACGATTAACATTGTTTTGCGCAATCGTTGTATATGACGATAAAAAATATTAATTCAAGTTAATGCTACATAAACTTCACTTAACACTTGATTTATAACGGAAACCCCCTTATGAAAAGAGTACGATTTTAAGGTCTTTAAGGTAGATATGATTGATTTAGGAATAAATAAGCCTGCAGCAGAAACGCGTGTGGTTGTGGCAATGTCAGGCGGCGTTGATAGTTCTGTAGCTGCGGCATTGATGGCAGAAAGCGGATATGATGTGATTGGAATCACATTGCAGTTGTATGATTATGGACAGATGGCTCAAAAAAAAGGTGCCTGCTGTGCTGGGCAAGATATCTATGATGCGGCTATGGTTGCTGAAAAAATAGGCATCCCTCATTACGTATTTAACTATGAAGACAAATTTAAAGAGGGCGTGATCAACGATTTTGTTGAATCGTATTTACAGGGTGAAACTCCAATTCCTTGCGTTAAGTGTAATCAGACGGTTAAGTTTAAAGATTTGTTACAGGCTGCGCGAGACTTAAATGCAGATGCAATGGTGACGGGGCATTATGTTCAACGTATTCAGGGAGATAACGCGGGCGAACTGCATGCGGGAGCCGACCCTAACCGTGATCAAAGCTATTTCTTATTTGCAACGACCCAAGAACAATTAGATTTTTTGCGATTTCCATTGGGGCATATGAGCAAGGATGAAACGCGGGCTCATGCAGCTCGGTTTGGATTAGAGGTTGCAGACAAACCTGATAGCCAGGATATTTGTTTTGTTCCCAATGGCGATTATGCGGGAGTCATTCAAAAAATGCGACCTGATGCCTTAGAACCAGGAGACGTCGTGGATATGCAGGGGAATGTGCTGGGGCAACACCCAGGGATTGTCAACTTTACTATTGGACAACGCCGCAGGTTGTATATTAATAGTGTCGTTCCAAAATATGTGGTGAAAATTATTCCTGAAACCCGACAAGTGGTTGTGGGAGATAAAGATGATTTGCAACGCCAACGGGTATATCTGAAGGATATTAACTGGTTGTCAGAAATCCCCATGAACGCGTACGCAGATTCCATTCAGGTGAAAATTCGATCGTCCAATACGCCAATGTCTGCGAGTATCTTGCTGGACACTGCTGATGAAGTATACATTGAATTGGATGAGGCTGAGTTTGGAATATCCCCCGGTCAAGCCTGTGTGATCTATAACGGATCAAGGGTTTTAGGTGGCGGTTGGATTTATAAAACGAGTTAACCAGAGCGACGCTGGACCCCATAGGTTAGATCCGAACAGCCTAATGGATGCAACGGCACGTTGCTTAGATCCGATGTGTTTGGACACGGATTATTAGAAACAACACTTTGCCTTGAAGATTTCTTTCAGTAGATCCCCCTGCCTGATCTATCAACTCTCTCATTTATGCCGCCAGGGATAATGCTGGACCTAATAGGTAATACGGTTTTTGGAAAAAAATTAAAATCTGTGTCCAAACACATCGGATCTAATTTATATAAAAAATAACTGCCAATTTCTTGATTTTTTGACAAAAAATAAGTATATATGTCATTAAGAAGGAGAGCTTCATATGAAACGCAAAAGCTTGCTAAGTCTAAAGAATAAACTTATTTACACTGTCGCACTGTGTGCAATTAACAACATATCACTAATATCCGGCTCAGAAGCAACGATTCTAGATCTTGATGATTATTCGCACCGACATACAAATGCAGCCAATAGATCGATTGTACAAGAGCTTGATGATCTAGCTGATCAATTTTTCAAAGAGAGTTCGGCTCTTGAAACTGAACGGTTAGATAGAGAACGAACACAAAAAGAAAAAGAAGAAGTAGATCGAAAGAGTGACATCCCAAATCAAGATCGAGCATGTGAGATATTTCAAGATTATGCGCAAGCCTGTAAGATATTTCAAGATTATGCACTCGCTTGTAAGGCAGTATCAGATGAACAAATAGCAGAAATGTCCTCGTTAAAAATAACTATCGAAGCTAATTATAAAGCAGCAGAAGAAGGAACGAAGCGGCGTGAGGCGCTTAAGAAAATTTTTTTAGATAAAAAAGAGGTTTTAGATAAACAGAGGCAAGAGTTTGATTCAATAAGCACTTCATTTACAAAAGAATTAGCTAAATTAGTCGATATCGATTCAAAACGAAAAAAAATTCTAGCTAGGTATATATCTGCCTGGAAATCCTATAATTCAATACAGTTTCCAGAATATCTGAGCGGTTGGACACTGAAAACTGATGCTAATTTAAATATTGAGTCAATTGAGACTGCTTTGGAACTTACACTTAGAAAAGATGTGTTAGACGTCATGAGGTTTAATCATGAGAACGACACAACAACCTTTGGTTTTAGTATCTCTCCAAAACTATTGATGCAAATTTACAGATTTTTTGAGGCAGCTTTAACTCTAAGAAACGATTCAAATTCCAAGACTCTTTTGAAGACTAAGGAGAATGCATCCTTATTTCAATATTTCCTATTTAAACCGCATCATAATGTTATTGAGTTTCTAAAAGAAAACAATGAAATAATAGAGGCATTGATAGAATTTAGGCTATGGACTGAAGGCCAAAACATTGATAATGATGGAGATCCCCTTTGTTATCCTTACACAGAGATTGTTAAAATAAATACACGGCATAAATTAATCAGAGATCAATTGTATCGAGTCTTTCCAAACCGAATCAGGGATGCAAAGGCCATTCATACTTTTAATACCTTGCGTAAAACTGCGTTAACAGGATCTCCGGAATTTTCCATTGTATTTGGAGAATTAACATCTAAAGCTATTATAGATTACGACATATTAACTGATTATAATTATTTGAATAACCTAGAGCCAGAGCTTTATCAATCTTTAATAGAGATATGCCAGTTAATAAAAGATGCAGTAAATGATAATGTCACAACTAATTCAGTTATTTTTAGAAAAGTTCAAGACGCCTTGCATAAAAATTTATTTCATGATTTTTCAACCTATCTAAGGAACCATCCAGATTATATGAGGCAAATACCTCTTCCTAGTTTTTTTGAAGGTCTTAAAAATACTAGACCTTCAACCAGAGCTGAACTTACTCGATTTCTTGATAACGTGGCTCGACAGTATGCCCCTCGTGGTGGTGCCATGGAGGGAGGAGATTTTAACCGTGGTCAAGCTATGGAAATACATGACGCAGCCAATCAGTCTGTTAATGCCACAATAAAGGGTACACCCGTAAAAATGTTCTTTAATGATGCTGTAATTGCAATAACAAAAGCAGAATTAAAAGCTATTTGCAGCTATGAAACAACAAAACAAGAATTAAATTGTATTTTTCGAGATTTGATTCGACATAGTAATCGCACAAATATTTTTAATCAAGATGTGTATAATTGGGTGTTTGGAGAAATCAATAAGGGGACCGATAAAGAAAATTTATCCGTTGTTTATTCATATTTAAAAACTAAATACAGTCAGACTGAATTAATTGGATGGTTGCAGGCATTTATGGAAGAAAGTAAAACTGCCTATTCTGGACGTGCTAACGAGAAAAGCTGTAACAAAGGAGTCAATGAGCGTATAGTTATATCATTAAGGCGAGCCATTCCAGATGACGATTTGTTGCAGGAGATATTTCAACAGGGTGAAATACCTTTTATGTTCAAGCAAAAAAGTTCACAGTTGAACAACATTGATTTGTGGGTTAATCAGCTTTATGACGCGGGTATACGAACTACGTCTACTGAACGAGAGGCTCAGGTTAAATTGAAAGAAGCGATGGCAAACTTTTTTGCCGATGTTATAACCGACGACGTCGCTGAAAAAATCAATGATGGTATTGAAAATATAGCGGGGGATGACGTTTTTTTAAGTGGGGCAGATCACTCCCCTGGACTTTGGAAAGCAAATTATCTGCCACAACTTACACTAGTGGAAAAAATCAAACCAATACAAGCGCACTTAGCTAATACTACTCATTTTGCACAGCTGCTTTATGACGCGGGTATACGATCTGATTCTAATGAGGAAGAGGCTCAAGGTGCGCTAAGAGATTTAATGAATGCTTATGGCAAAACTGTTGCAGATAGCGATACTGATGCAACACTTAAAAAAGGTATTGAAAGTGTTGTTGGTGAGGCAGATTTTTTTGATGACAAGAAAACTCAAGGCAGTTGGAAAGCTAAATTCATACCTGCACTTTTGAAGTTAGAGCATCCTACAGAAACAGAGCAAGGAGACTAAGGCAGTTCTAATGAAACGATAGGTATTAATACGTAGAAAACCACGACTCTAAGTCGTGGTTTTTTTATACATTAGTTGATTAAACCGAAGCTAGTTTTTGAGCTTGGTCATGAGAGATCAGCCCATCCAGCATTTCGTCGATGTGACCTTCCATCATTAAGTCTAACTTGTATAAGGTTAGGTTAATGCGATGGTCTGTAACTCGCCCTTGGGGATAGTTATACGTTCGGATACGTTCAGAGCGATCACCGCTGCCCACCTGGCTTTTTCTGGAATCGGCCTGAACTTTCATAATTTCCATACGTTGAACTTCATAAATTTTGGAGCGTAAAACTTTTAAGGCGCGGGCCTTGTTTTTATGTTGAGAGCGTTCGTCTTGGCACTGTACCACAATTCCTGTGGGGATGTGCGTAATGCGTACCGCCGAGTCTGTCGTGTTAACGTGTTGACCACCGGCACCCGACGCGCGATATGTATCGATTTGAAGGTCTTTTTCTTCAACAGATACGTCGACTTCTTCGGCTTCAGGTAATACTGCAACTGTTGCTGCCGACGTGTGAATGCGACCGCTGGCTTCGGTTTCAGGGACACGTTGCACACGATGAACTCCGGATTCAAACTTTAATCTCGCAAAGACTCCTTTACCAGAAATGTTGATAACGGCTTCTTTAACGCCTTTATTGTCGGATTCGTGCAACGTCATAACTTCAGTTTTCCAGCCTTGTAAATCGGCGTAACGTTGATACATTCGCATTAAATCGCCGGCGAATAAGCCTGCTTCTTCACCCCCAGTGCCTGCACGTAATTCCAGGATAATGTTTTTATCATCGTCAGCATCTTTGGGTAACAACAAGACTTTAATACTGTGTTCAGAAGCTTCGAGTTGTTCCTTGATGTTAGGAAGTTCTGATTCTGCCAATTCTTTAAGATCTTTATCGGCAGCTTTGTCTTTTAAGATGGTTTGATATTCCAATAAGTCAGCAGCCAGAGATTGGTGATGACGAATGGCATCTGCAACTGGTCGTAAGTCTGAGAGTTCTTTCGACATTTTGGTAAATGCTTTAATATCTGACATATCGCCTGTCGACAGTTTTTCATCGATTTCGATAAAGCGTTCTAAAATCTTTTGTAGTTTTTCGTCAAAATTCATAATAGGGTGTCCAGCTTAAGATAGGTTTGTGTTTAAAAAATCAGCCAATTGGCTTAACGAAATATTTTCTTGGCGGTTTTCATTTAAGAATTTAACCTGAGCCGCTTTAGATGCAATTTCATCAGCGCCAATAATGATGGCTGCAATGCTATTGTTTTGAGAGGCTTTTTTGAGTCGTTTCGACATGTTACCGCTGTATCCAATATCAATATGTAACCCGGCAGCACGTAACGTTTGGGCAACTTGAAACGCAGTGGATTCTTCTGCTTCACTTGTGGGGACTATAGTTATTAAGTTTGCTGTTTTTATAACAGTATCTTGTTCTTGTAACATCAAGCACAAGCGTTCAATTCCAGCACCCCAGCCAATGCCTGAGGCATCGGGTCCCCCCATTTGTTTCATCAGTCCATCATACCGTCCACCGGCAAGCACGGTGCCTTGCGCGCCTAATGATGTCGTTACAAACTCAAAGGCAGTGTGGCAGTAATAATCTAACCCACGTACGAGTTTTTGATTGTGAATATAGGGGATGTTTAATGCGTTTAAATAGGCTTGAACTTGATTGAAGTACGCTTTGGATTCATCATTTAAATAGTCTTGAAACAACGGAGCATTTTCAATAATCTTTTGATCATTTTCATCTTTAGAATCCAGAATGCGCAATGGATTGCGCTCTAAACGATCTTGGCTGTCTTTGGACAAGGCATCTTTATACTGTTGTAAATAGTTAACCAATGCAGCTCTGTAGGCTGTACGGCTTTCCACATCACCAAGAGTATTCAGGTTTAAAATAACATCCGTGTGTAGGTTTAATGTTTTTAATACCTGATAGCCCAATGCAATCATTTCTGCATCAGCTAGCGGAGTTTTGGGTCCAATAAGTTCAGCACCGATTTGGTGAAATTGCCGTTGGCGCCCTTTTTGAGGGCGTTCGTACCTGAACATGGCACCAGAATAGAATAATTTTAACGGCAAGCTTTGAGTGAGACCATTGGAAATAATAGCACGAACAACAGGTGCAGTACCTTCGGGGCGTAGAGTTAATGATTCACCGCCTCGATCTTCAAACGTATACATTTCTTTTGAAACGACGTCAGAGGTTTCCCCAAGAGTTCTTTGAAACACTTGGCTGAATTCAAATAAGGGTGTTTGAATTTCTTGAAAATTATACCGTAATGCCACAGCATATGCAGTATCAACAACCTTGCGATACAGGGTTGCTTCGGTGCCTATTAAATCTTTTGTACCACGAACGGGTTGTAACATTGCTTTAGATCCAAATTATTTCTTATTAGTTGTTAACGGTGTTTTATTGATTCTGCAAGATCTTTTTTAAATTTACGCGAAAATTTTGAATAACTTGTCCATTTACCCCTAAGGCATGTGAGCGATGGTTGTCATACACGATGTATACTCCGCCGGCATTTCCAGTATGCAATACGCCCTCAAAGTCTATAGGTAGTTTAATGCGGTCACCTTTTTGTAAGAGTCCTTCTTGTACCAGATGTCCTTTTTCATCTTTTAAAGCGATCCATGTTTCGCTTTCGCAACACAGTTGAAATACCTGAGGCTTTTTATCTTCGTTAGGGGTGTTGAGTACAAACGGCTTATGGTAAATGTTAAGAAATTGATTAATCGATGTCTTTAAATCTTCTTGATGATTATTCGATGATAGATTGCTATCTAACTTTACAGCATATAAAGGCGAAAATTGAGTGTTTGGCTTAAACGATGAGTACCCAATAATAATGAGTATTAGGGCGCATACTGTTCCCCATAGAATAGATTGACTGGGTAGTTGTCGTTGTTGAAAAGGAACTTTTAGAACGTGCTCTTCTTCAAATACTGAAGACGTTGGAATGCGTACACACTGTACCATTTCCATACCATCCAACCCAAGATAGGATGCGTAGGTTCGCATAAAGCCTGACATATAAGATATTCCGGGCATATGGTTCAAATGCCCCGTCTCTAAATCTTTAACAATGTAACTGCTGAGATTTAAATCAGTGGTGACGGTCTCTAAACTAATGCCTTGAATCAATCGTTCAGAATAGAGCAAGTGCCCCAGAAATCCATAGTCTTCTGAGTAAAAAACAGGGCGTTGATCTCTACTTTTTCTGTGTTGGGTTTTCATATGTGTAAATGGTGTTTTCTTCTAAGATACAGAGTAATACATTTTTTTTGATTAGGCAAATTTTTTATATTTTTTTAACAAATTTGTCAATGTTTTTTATATGGGAATAATTTTTGATCAGAACTCTCGACAAACCTTCTGACCTATGATAGGACAAAGATCAATATTTTGGATCAGATAATGGCAGAACACTTATACGGCACATGCAAAATTGAAAAACTAACGACTCAAGGTGTAGGCAAGGGAATATCGGAACATGGTTCAATTTTTGTTCCGTTTGTTTTACCTGGTGAACAGATTGATTACGAACGCTTTATGAAACACCCAAATTCAAAGCGAGAGCAGCCTAAGTTTTTTTTGAAAAATATTCAAACAACAAGCTCAAACCGGGCAGATCCTGTGTGTGCTCATTTTACACAATGCGGTGGATGCCTGTTGCAACATTTGAATGACAAGCTATATTCTGCATTTAAGCGATCCTTAATTGTTGAGCCATTTATTGAGCATCAACTGGATGCTAGTTGTATTGAAGACGTTGTCGTATTGCCCGCAGGCGAACGTCGACGTGCAAACTTTGAAGTTGTGAAAAAGAATGATCAAGTATTTTTAGGGTTTCATCGTTGGCGCAGCCATCAAATCATCAACTTACACGAATGCCACACCGTTGATTCAAAAATCGCAACGCTATTTGAACCTTTAAGACAGTTGTTTCTGCAAATTATGATTGAGTATCAAAAGGCAACAGTTTATTTGATCGTAACAGCAGTGGGCGTGGATGTGAGTATGGATATTCATCGCGATGCTTTGCAGCCGAATAGTCTTGAATTGCTGGAGAGTTTTGCGAAGGATCAAAATCTAGTTCGATTAATTGTTCGTGAAAATCGCAAACGTATGACCGTTTATGAACGCGAAAAACCATATGTATTATTTGATGGCGTAAAAGTAGATGTTGAACCGTCAAGCTTTTTACAAGCATCAGATAGAGCGGATCAGGTGTTAACTGGATTAGTCATGGCAGTGTTACCTGAAAAACCCCACAAAATTGTAGATTTGTTTTGCGGACGTGGAACGTTTACATTTCCATTAAGCAACAAGGGACCTGTTGATGGTTTTGAGTGTGATGTCCCGGCGTTACAGGCATTGCAGACTGCGGCAGATCGTGAACAAAGAGATATTAAAACATTTAAGCGTAATTTGTTTGACGATCCATTATCGGCGTCAGAATTAAAAGCATATGATGTGGCGGTGATTGATCCACCCAGGGCAGGGGCGTTGGCTCAGGTTCAACAGCTGGCTGAATCTAAAATTCCACTGATTGCCTATATTTCATGTGGTCCTGAAAGCTTTGCCCGTGATGCGAAAATTTTGATCGAAGAGGGCGGGTATGAATTAGAAAAAGTCATACCCGTTGACCAATTTACATGGTCTCCTCATCTTGAGGTAGTAGGTCTGTTTCAGAAAAAAGCCTAACCGCGGGATCAAACTCAGCTTCTGCTTCTGTTGGGACTAAAGCTTCTTTTATCGCTGTAAACGCTAGCTTTTTCCAGGGTGCGAAAACCGTTCGGTCAACCGGCTGTGGTTGTCGCATATGCTTTTCGCTTCTAAAATGTAACAGAGCTGTATGTTTTTGATGAAAGGCTTCAGTGAGTAAAACGAATATTCCAGGTTGTCTGCGGGTCAAATGATGCAAATTCATTGATTTGCCATCAGCTCCAATAGGTGACGATCCTTCAGAGAGTAATTGTTCATTTGTTATCTCAGCACTACGACGAGCTAAATTGATATCTTCTTTGCGAAAGTAGACAACAGAATCTCCAACCGTTATAGATGAGTATCCACACCCAACTAGTTCTTTAAAGGATTCTTCAATTTCGCAGTATCTAATTTTAGGTGATGCGTGTTGATCAATAGCGTTAATTCGTAACTGCATATATTCAAAATAGTTAGACCAAATTTGCTCTGTTGCAGTTAATTCAGACAATCTACTAGCATCAGATATGCCGCGTTGTGCTTCTAACGTTTTAAATATTTGTGCTTTTAAAGCATGTCGTGCTGCGCGTTCCTCAGGAGTTTCTGGCGTCTCTTCTTCTATAAATGTTCGTCCTGTTACATGTTCTACATGAAGACCTGAACATGCTGCTAATGTAGCAGAAATTTCTTTTGCTTTTGGACCGTCGGAACCGTTACAAGAAAGACGAGCAGCCGGAGTATACACAGTATTTGGGCTTATTGCAGATAGCGGAATTTTTTTGTCATAGAGAGATTTTATTACCTGCACTAATTCGCGAACCTCTTCAGAATCTAGTTTTGTGTAAATAGCATCTAATTCAGATTCACTTAAATAACTTCGAGGATCGAATCTATCACCATGGGGTGACCTGAAAAAAATAGTTTGTAATAGTTCTATTCTATTAATTTGAAGGTCAGAAATACCGCATCGCCTTAAAGCATATTTATGAGCATCCGTGAACTCAAAGATAGTACCTGCGGGTCTTGGTATACTTTCCCTTCTTTTAAGAGTGAGAGGGCTGCCTGACGGAGAGATTGGTTCGTCAGCATTTTCACGAGAGCGTTTTGCAGAGTTTTCTCTAGCGATAATTCTTTCTGCATCTTGAACAGAAAAACTGAGACTGCGCCTTGCACTTGAGCGGCCATGAGGGCTATAATAATCTGTTGGATCAGCAACAGTGGCTGTAGCAGCGAAGACATCTTGAAATAAGCAGATGCCAGTTACATACATTAATAGAATCTTTTGCATCATTTCATTACCCCTCATAAAAAAACCGTTTTTGTTTTATAGCGCATTTTGACAATATGTCAAGATATTATTTGACCAGTCGTCATTTTAGTTGACTAAATAAAAAAAATAAGATAAATACAAAAGTGTTGTTTAGGAAAATTAAAATGAGAATATTGGCCAAAAGTGCAATACTTGCGCTATTAATATGCAATCCATCAGACGCCGCGTCTATAGAAGATCTACTAACTCCACTTGCCAGAGATATTGTTAATCAAGGCTTCCCAACTGGCATACCTTGCTGTACTGATAAAGATCTTCAAACTTTAAAAGCTCAATTGAGTATTGAATCTATTCCAAATGAGCTACAATCATTTTTTATGAACTTTGGTCACAAACGCTTTACTTGCATGCAAGTTGTGCGGCCTCAATCAATTTTTCATAACCATCCTACCCAGGGTACGGTCACTATGATCACTGAAGCTTGGAAATTTGGCGTTTCTCGCGAATACCTACCTTTTTGTTATGATAATGCTGATTATTACTGCATTCACTTGGAAACTGGCCAGGTACGATTTTGGAGTTATCATGAGCTAGCCTTTAGTGATAATCCACGTGACATGTGGGACTCATTTAATGATTGGGTTGTTAACGATTGGATACCGTTAATGAAGCAATAAAAACTAAGCAATTAACCCCTAACATAAGTTTAGGGGTTAATTATTGGTCAACTTAATCAGTTAATCCAAATTGGATTTGAGCATGATTAAAGTTACTGAGTGTAATATTTAGACGTGATGCATTTGATGCGAAAGAGGCTTCTATGATCGAATACACACCGTTTGTAGACTCGCCAGCTAATGAAACCGAATCATGATCTGACGCTGCTAATCCACGGCTAAACATCGCATGACGAGCTGCTAATCCCATTGCAAGGGTTGTTGAAAGCCCAGCATGCTCATGGTTAAATGCTGTCATCAATCGTGCAAAAACTGAATTTAATGCAGGATTTGTTATGTTAATATTAACTCCATTAGCGCTTAAAGATGTGTCTGAAAATGCATCCATCGAATACCCAACCGCCACAGACGGAATCAATAGTGCTCCATTTAAATCTAAGGATTTAGAAGCCGTTATGGATGATCCAAAGGTAACATCGCGTTGGTTTGAAGTGCTTGCTCCAAAAATAGAGGTTGCTAAATTAATCCCATCCAAACGTGAGTTTAAATTGATTGATGCAACAGTATGATCTAAAGCATGGCTTGCACTCATAGTTACATGGTCAGCTAAAGATGCCGTAGTTTGATTGGCAGAATAGGCAGATCCTGCTTGTAATCCCAATGTGTGTTGACTTAGCGCTGCAGATGAGCTTCCAAGTGTTTGATGGACAGAGGTCATTGGATCTAGTGTAGCGATTAGACTATGCATCTCACGGCTAGAAATACCTTGCGTTCTTGGATGATGTGCCATCAATGAACGAACAACCGTGCTGCCAGAACTTAAACCAGCTTTTCTAGTTAACGATTTTAATACAACGTTTTTTCCACGTAACTCTGATTCACCATCATAGAATGCTCCGGCCATATGTGCGTCTTCAGTCGTTACGGTAAGGGGGCTTGCTAACGCATTATCAAAGGATAATAGCGTCATGCCAGTCGCTGGGAATGGAAAAGAAAATGCAGGATCAACAACGCCTACAACAACATTGATGTTGCTAACACCATTTAACGTGGTTACATGAACGATGGGGGCTGCAGCAACAGCTCCTTTCATCACCGCGATTAGTTTTAATGTTCCATTACCATTAAGTGTAGTAACCTCAAGATGCTTACCGCTTTCTGTAATAAATCCAGAATTAGCAGATACATTTAACGTATTTATTCGGGTAGTTTTATCACTAGCTGACAGAGGATAAACGAACGTTTGATCTTTTAAATCGACCGTATTAAAGGTGTTATTTCCACCCAAACAGAATACGCCATGATTTCCATCATTAAATATCGGGGCTTTTTTAGAATCTAGTAATTGAGGGAATGCGGGCGCAGTATTTTGAAGCAATGCTTTTCCACTACCAAATCCAAACGCAGGAAGCGTTGCCCTGTCTATGGACTGTAAGCTTAAATTATTGTTTGCAAGTCCGTCAGCCGATAGCACGACAAATCGAGATTGCATAACTGCAGCGCTTCGTGCTGCAGTTAATAAGACTCTTGATCCAGATTTGTCAGTAGTTGACGCAGCATCATACGTCCGAAAAACAAATGTCTTACCTTGTTGATGTGAAAAAGCAGCAAATTGAAGTGGGGCTGAACCTGCTTCAATTGAAACAATAGGACCGTGATTTGAACCTGTCTTTGGGGATTCTGCAAGTACGGCAGTATATTTAGTTCCCCCAGGAAAAAATGGAGCTTCTGGGCGTTGAGGAATGCCGGCTGGAATGCTTAAAATTACTGGATTCGTTGAAGATACTGTAAGCTTGCTGCGAAGCGCTGCAATTGCTGGATCTGTACTGTTCATGGCAAGGCCAGGATTCAAAAGAGTGTTACCGGTTTGAATCGATTTTTTGGAAGCCGGCAGTTGTCGAGTATAATTCGCTGCAGTAGTTGTAGATGGTTTTGTTTCAGTGCCAACGGCATTGATGAAAGTGTCATATAAATATAAATTTGCTGGATCAACAGCCGACAAATCGCCAGCAAGGTTTAATGGAGCTGTATCGTAAACCGTACCATTTTCGCTAAACCCGTTAAACGCTAAGACTGTAGCAATATTGTCTGCAGCTAGCTGTTCTTTAAAATCTACAGGAGTAGGCGGGGTAGGCGCTTCTGGAGCTGGTTTTATTGAAGAGTCACTGCTCTGAGAGTTGTCTCCACCACACCCAGTTAATAATATGCAAGACGCACTCAGCATAACAATAGATGATGTTGAGTGTAAAAATGATCGCAAGTTCATATTAGTTCCTTAAATGATTCTTATAAATCATATCATACGAATACAGTGGGTGAAAAATTATTTTATGGGGTGGGGACATGCTGGTGGAACTCGTCAACCTCTTTAGCAAATCTTGTTTCCCCATGCTTACTTGTGAGATTTTTTTTTAAAAACTTAACAAGTTTAGCTTGACTCAATTTTTCAAAAAATATAAGCATAAATTATATAAAATGAATAATAATTCTAGCGGTTGTTTTTTACACGAACTTAAAAATTAGAAAAAATGTTCGAAGGTTAGAGTTTGATTCGATTTATATATTACATATATTTCTGTGTCGCACAGCGTCTGTGTGGCTGCTTCATGCCCTCAAAACTTTATCATCAGACCTTTTTCTCACCTAATTCTTTTAACCCCTGTTTTATGTATGGAGAATATATATGCCTCAATCGCATCCGCTGAATCTTACCCAAAATGTATTAAATGCAAAACAACGCAAACATCAATTAATATCGTGGCTGTGTTCGACAACATTTATTGTTAGCCCCGTATTAGCAGATGCATTTGATTTTAGAGTAGAGCAAGATGCTCTTGGGCAAGTTCTGCATGTAGAGCGATTTGAGCATAAACATCTTCGACCTGATTCTCCAGAAAGGTCGCCTCGAAATGGAAGTTTCAGATTAAATGATTACCCGATTCATTCTCAGATTGAACATGAAGGATTAACTCTAAAGCTGGATAAAGATGGAACTGGCACCAAGATTCGCGTAAACCTTTTTAAGGGAAGGGAATCGTTGGGCTATCTGGATATTAAAGATGACGGAACTGTACATGTTACAACCCAGGCAACATCCGATCATTTATTCATTACATCCACAAAAGATATTTACGTAGAAGGTCATACCTCCAAAGGAATGCATGACTGTAATTTAACATTACAAACCGATGCGAACGTCTATTTAAAGGGAGTCATAGTTGTTCAAAATTTATTTGTAGTGGCTAATCGGATAATAAGCACCGATGTAGAAACTGAAATAGTAGCAGATAGGTTAAGTTTTAAAGCAAAACATTTAGAGACTGCTGGAAAATATCGATGTAGTTTTCTAGACATTGATGTGGAGAACGAGTGGGAGAATAAAGCCGATTTTGAAATTTCAGATTGCGTGACTGTTGTTAACCTGCACACACTGCGCAATCGCAGAAGAATAAACGCTAGACGTCTGGTAGTGCACGCATTGCAGCATTTTGATAATTCTAATTCTGTAGATGGGGACAGCTTTATAGTACATGAGCAAGTGAGCTTGTCTGGGTTGATATCGTTTCAGAATAAAGGACGCATGAGGTTTGAACAGGGTATTAATATCCATGCGGCTGATTCTATTTCTGTGGGTACAATGTCAGTTTTGACTGGCGATGTTCGGTTGTCTGCAACGCGCATAGACATTGAAGCGTTGGCTAACAATGGCAAAGGTGTCATAGTCGACATTATTGCAGATCATTTAAATTCTAAACAAATTATAGCCCTCTCCTGCAAGGTCATTTTAAACGTGTCGCAAAAAGCAACTCTAGATGGGATGCATAGTGCACATGTCTTTACATTTGAAGGTGGAGAAGTTGAACACAAAGGTCATCTTGAAGCGCAAGACGCTCTGGAATTTATGGAACTTAAAAAGTTTACGCACGCATCCGGTGAAATTGTTGCACATGAAGTTAAAGGAATTGTAACGCATTTTCAAAATGATGGGCTAATTAATGTTTCTAAATTGCTACAACTGAAGGGTGAAGAACTTAATAACACTGGGGTTATATGCGGTCGCAAGACAGTGGTTGATCAAGATCTTATGTTAAAATTCAATTACGCGATATTGAATAACAGCGGTCATATTCTAGCTATAACGGATGATATCACTAACGACGATGTTAAAGCAAAGTTAGGAGCGATTAAAAAACGAGAGGATCTGCAAGGGCTTACTTCAGGTAAAATATTAATGGGAACCCCTCAAAAAGGCAGAGTCAATCGTGTGAATAATACAGGTCGCATTGTTGCTGGAAAAATGTACTCAGGAGGCTCTTTTTTTAACGATACAAGTGCAGCTGTGTTCATTTATGATAGCGTTTTCATATGTAACTCAGAATATATTACATCCCCAGGGGTCTTAGATGTTGGTTTATTAGTAGTGTTGGATAAAGAGCTTGATAATTTGACAACAGTAACTGATCCGTTAACGATTAATGGAAATATTCAAACGCAGAGGTTACTTGTTAAGCTTAATCGTGCGGTTACATTACAAGGAAAACTTGTTGTATTAGATGAATCTGAAAATTTAATATCTGCCGAATCCATTAAATTGGAAGGAGACCTGGCTTGGATAGGACAGCTAAAGGTGAAGGCAAATACGGTTGAAATTGCAAACACAAGTAAATTTCAGTTTGCACCTACTCAATCGGTAGATTCTACGCTTGATATCGTTCTTGATACCAGTCTTTTAACAAATCACGGCAAGGTTGTGGTATCAACTTTAACACTTGTTACCCCTGAAATGATTGTAGATAACCATGGAACAATTCAAGCTGCCATTCATGCACCAGTTGTTTTAAGGGAATTATTAAATCAGAAAGATGCTGTGATTTCTGTACACAATGCCGCGGAGTTAAACATTAAAGAGCGTTTCTATAGTTACGGAACTTTAGAGTTTAAAGAAAGTATAGTGTTGAAAGTGTGCGAAGGAGAAAAAGCTGCAAAAAATGCAGAGGGAGTTTGGAATGCTAACGTATGGTTTGTCGAAACTGTCCTTGCAAGAAAGAACTTAACACTCCACACACCTGTGTTTGCATTTTTAGGTACTTCAAAGATTGATGGAACATTAAATATTTCTACTGAGATTGGTTTTTTCACAGCGGGCAAACATAGTGTTGATTCTCTTTCTGGAAGCGTTGAAAAGTATTTGCTAATTCACCAAGAGGCCGTGGTTAGGGTAAAAAGAGATTTAGAACTTGAGCGAGGAAAGCTTATTGATGACGGGATATTAACCGCCAAAGCAATTAAAGTGAAAGGTGGGCGATTAGAATCAACTGGAAAATTGCATGCAACGACACTAGACGTCGCCTTATCAAAAACAGCTGTGCCGATGGTAACCATCGTTGAACGCGTTGAGGAAGACGGTGTTGATTATAGATCCCCCAAAAAGGCACTGAGTGTAATGACAACAGAAATGCCAGCAACAGACGTTGCGGCATATAAAGCAAAGAAACAAAAAGAGATAGACGCTTACAATAATCCTCCGTGGCAAAGAATCCGTTTTGAGACAAAACGAATTGATCGTGTTACCGATGAAATTACTGAATATGTTGAGGAACCAGGTACTTACTTGCAAAGATCAAAAGTATTATCAACAGCAACGAAGCGCATGAACTTTCAAGAGTATTTGACGTATGAACGCCAACGAAGAGCAGATATAGCAGAGATCAATACTGCCCTTCGGAATCGAAAAAAACGCACCATCACATTTACGGAACACAAGGTTTTTGATGTTATATTTGCCGGAGATACGGAGGTGAAAACCGCAACGATTAATGTGCCGTGCATTGATATGAAAAAAGCTAAATTTGACCAAGGAACGTTGACGGGTCACAAAGTTGTGCTTGGCAGTAATACAGTTGGGTCATTAACAGTTAGTGCAGATACGGCAAAGATATTAGCAAATTCTGTTCTTGTAATCGGTGATGTAGATTTTTCTGTGGCTCGATCAATGACGGCTGGTTCTGGCAGCACTATTAGAGGGATTGGTAGTGCAACAGCCGCTGCGAGAAAAATAGCAGTTACGCTGTCTTCAGGTGCTTCTATTGTTAATCAGGGGCATTTTGTTGGTGAGACAGTAGCTATTGGCGGGACAGCTGGAACATTGCGCGGTAACGTTGAGAATAGCGGAAGAATTCATGCTGATGCGTTATTTTTAAGCAATCTTGCAGCATTTAGAAATGTTGGCGCTGCTGCAGAGGTACAGGCCGATGCTGCGCACTTAAATGGTGTAAGAATTGAATCAAAAACTGGAAAGGTAGCGTTTAAAAGGCTTGCGGCTTTTAATGATATCTCCGCCGATACTCTCATCATTATTGATGAACCCTACACCGCTAAACCCAGTGAAGATTTGAGTCGTTTTAAGTTCTTAAGCACATTAACTATTGATGCGGGTAGAGGTGACTATACATTACAAAATGTAACGGCTAAGCATATCAAGATTAACGGAGCGAATATCAAAATAGGTGCAGGCGTTCACACCGAGTGTTTAGAGATCTCATCAACGAACATGGTATTCTTTGAATCGGGAGTAACAGTTGATCAAATTGGTCAGATTGTTGTGCATTCGGGTAACGTAACAATAAGAGGGAATGTGAACGTTGCTCAGTTTACCGCTAAGTTTGATAGATTTGTGGTAGAATTAGGTTCATCCTTAATATGTGGTCATTTAAATTTAACGGGCGTAAATGCACTTTCATCGTTGTTAAGTAATAACGGGAAAATTACTACAACAAAATTATTTACTACTAACACCTTGCGAATTGAAAATGCAGCAACGGGAACAATCACTATGCAGCATAGTTTTACTAAAGATTCGACTGTAACTGTTCCTAATTTTATTATCAATAATGGAACCATTGATGTCAAAGGTGATGTGACGCTTGCAAGAGTTGGATATTCAGGCGCAAAGGGTACCTTTAACGCAAGTGGTAAGTTTTCATTGATTTATGGAGACAAAGAGACGCTTCAATTAGGGAATATACATGCTGATACCATCAATATATCTGCAACGACTGGAATCGTCAACGGCGGTTTTAAAGCAAAACAAGTATTGATTACTGCATCTGAAATTCACGTAACACAAGAAACAACCGTTGCGGAAAAAATAAAACTTAATATGTCACGACTACACGTTAGTGCTCGAATTTCTTGTCCTGAGCTAGAAATTGTTGGCGCCACAGCAGGCAGCACAGTGTCTGTGACAGCCACAGGTAGCATTACGACTGATAAAAATATTGTTTGGGGCAATATTCAAACATTAGAAAATTTGGGTGAGATTAAGACTAAAGCAGATCTTGTTTTGATTAACATAGCAAAGATAGTTCAAAACGGTGTTCTTGCATCTGAAAACAATGTGATTATTGGGGGAGAGTCTACTACGGAGTTAACTTCGGATATGCATTCAGATAAAAAAGCAATTTTCGGAAAAACGGTTACGATTGGTTGTAAACTGGTGCAAGGTGTTAAAGTAATAGCTGCGGGATCAGTAGTAATAACAGCGGCAAATACTCTTGAGGTAGAGTTAGTTGAATCCGGTGGATCAATTTCGTTAAACTCAGCCAAAAAAATTAGTGTTTGTAGGTTAAAAGCTAGTGGCGGCATTACATTTTCGGCGGCGCAATTAATCCATCTTGGACCATCAATTGAAGCTGATGGGGATATCCTGATTCCAGCGGGTGGAGAGTTATCGTTGCATCACTTGACCCTTATCTCAAAGAGATCCATCGTCATAAAGCGCAAGTTAAAGTCTGGACATGTTAATGCTGTAATTAGTGGTCATGTTGTGGAATGGGATTTAACTGGACTTAACCAGTTGGAACAAAATGACTTTCTAAACGGTGGAAAATATCAAGAAGTAGAAAAATTGCAAATTAAAGCCGTTGATATGTTCAGATTAATTTTACCTCATCCAGTTTGTCTTACAACATTGCCCAATTTCTTAAAAGATAGCAATTTAGAATTCAGAACATCATCGTTTGTATCATCGCATGGTATTGAATATCCTCATTCTTTGACGTTAACTGGATTGACAACGAGCCATTTCAATGAAGGTAAGCCGATTAAGATTAAAGGGCGATTGTATACTTGGTCAAGTGTGGATCAAGAAATCACGGGTATTGTTGATACTGGAAAAGGGTGGATTTTTAATAAAGCAGTTAAAGTAAGACCAGGGGCTCAATTGTCTGCCCTATCTGGCAACTGTTCAGCAGATGACTTATTTATTGATCAAGCAAACGTATTAGCAGGAAATTTAGCTGTAGCTAATGGCGTTAGGTGTGCCGAGGGGCATTTACAGGTAAATGGTAATTTGACTGCACGTGATGTATCCAATCTGTATAGTGGGAATTTTTCATGCTCAGCAGCATTTGATCGCACGTCATGGATTAGAGTTTCTGGGAATGCGACAGTCACAAACTCATTCAAAAATGAATGGTTAAATCCAACGGATGAGTGGCATGATAATGAAGCTACCTTTATTGACGTTGGTGGAACATTAACGGTTGGAACAGCGGGTGGACGAAGTGCAACATTCTTGAATAAATGTGGTCGTGTATACGTGAATGGCAAAATAAATTTTAACGGTCAAAAGTTCGAAAATTTATCTATTTTATATAAACTTATTCGTGTTTTGGATAAATCCGGAAGGGTTACTTCAAGCTCCATTCAATTAGAGGGTGGGAGTCGGGTAACACCACTAGCAGGTGGACGAATTGAAGTCTTAGACCAGTCAATTCATGCAAACAATACCTCTGTTATTGGAAGAGGGGGAATATTCGTTAATGATTCAGAGGTTAAGGACAACTCGTCTAACACAACCAGCTTTGTGAATCAGGGTATGTTATCAGGAGAGAAACTAACTGCACGGGCTTACACGGCTACTACCACAGTTTCATCAGGAGATGAAACACCGTTGACTTTAGCCAAAGGGGCGATGTCACTGACCCCAGCGGGTGTAAAGTTTGATCTTCCGGAATATATGCCGCCTACAATTGCAGGTGCCGCTGCAACCCACACAGGGCCAGTTATTATTATTGTAGGCATCTTCAGCGCGATGAATGTAAAAGCTGGACGGACATCAGGAGTTGTTGATTTGGACGATAATGGTGTTGAAATTTCGGATCCCAAGGTTTCATCTGAAGAAATAGCACGTTTAGACCAGGATGATTTCTTTTATGGATTGTTAGACCAGCCAAGCAATACATTAGATGTTTGGTTAAAGTTGCAAATCGATCCTGCTACTCAAGCAATACTTAAAACGTTTGCGACAAGATTATATCCTGTGATTGGAGATTTTTCAGGTGGATTAATGCAGATTAGCCACTCATTTTTAGTTGAATATAAGCTTTTTCAGCAGTTAGCAATGAGCTGTTGCGTCAACATTTTAGATAGCGAAGATTTTGATACGCGAGAAGCCTTCTATAAAGCAACCCATGCATTTACAAAGTATTTGTCGCTGTATGGGGATATATCTTCATTGCCAATAGAGTTAAGAAAATATATAAAATTAGAACCCAGACGCGAAGCTGCAATGGCGTATGCTGTGCGTCGTGATGCAATGGCACCAGCAACGCAAGAACAAGCAGCCGCATTTATTAGTGAAATGAAGGATATTGTAACGTCGGATAACCAGCCGTATGGAATCGGTGCTACCGAACGCGACGTAGAAGAAGTTGCTAATAAGTTACAACGTATAGTTATTGTGTATGAACCAGTGACACTTTTAGATGGAACTGTAAAGCATATACCACAACTTTATTTACCACAGCGATATCAAGCCAGGGTTACTGCCCCAATAGCATCTATTCAAGCAGATGTGGTTGATATTGCTGCTGAAGATGTCATGAAAGCAAATGGGGTAATTCCCGCTGCAAAAACCTTACGATTGACAGCACATAACCATTTGGAATTATCAGGTGAAATTACAGCAGGTCAGGCAGTCTACCTTACTGTTGAACAGGGAGATTTGGATATTGGACCGTATTGGGATTCTTCCAAATGGCGCGCTTCTGTTGTTGGAGGGAAAGAACTCACCGTTATTGTTGCAAAGCGCGGGTATGTTAATATTTACCCTGGTAGCATATTTGATGGAAAAGAAATTATTATTCAGTGTTGGGCTAGGTTATATCTGTCGCCTTCTGTTAGCGTTGAATGGAAAAGCAAAACGGAAAGCTGTGGATGGTTTGGGTGTAATACTAAAACAACACGCTACCAAGAACCACATTATGTAGAAACAATTACATTACTAAACGCAGCGTCAGCCACAACGTTAGAAAGTACTGGAAGTGATGTGGATGTTAGCGGTCTTCATTTAGTACAAACAGTGTTTGGAGAAGCATTACGAGGTCCAATTACAGCACTTGCTGCGGGAAATGTTGTTGCTGATGCGTTAGTAACACCCCTTTCAAGTACAGCAGTATCCAGGTTCCTTGGAATAGTTTCATATAATACAGAAAAAAAACATGAAGAGGCATTAAAAGTCACGCGCCTGCATTCAATGCCTAACTTAGTTACGTTAGAAAAGGTCTTAAATAATCCGGAAGTAATGGGAGCATTATTGGCGGAAATGTTGGGCGTTGCAACTGAAGCCCATAAGAAAACATTAGAGGATGATCCTGATGTTGCTGAACTAAAAAGAGCCACGGTTAGATTAAAAGCAAAAGGAATGGTGCGAGGCAAGGGAGCCAGTTTAGCCGGCGCATTTGCTGAACTTGTAGCAGGTGAATCGATAGCGATGAATGAGGCGATTAGCGAAAGCACGACACATACATCTGGATGGACACCCGACTTTGGGGTAATAGGTCGAGCAATTTCTGCGATTATCAATGATTGTTGTAATGATACAAAGGATGCGATAGCAGCGAAAGCTCCGTCAGCAGAGGAAGAAGCAAAGAAAATCATGGCTGAACATATGGGCGGCGTGATGTCTGTGTTGGTTGATGTCGTCCAGGACATGATGAAGCAACGCTTTGATTCGGCCGTAAAAGAGTTAACCGAAAAGAAAAAAAGTGAGCCCACAAAGGATGAAGTCATTGAAGCCTTAAAAGCAGCAGCGACGCCTTTGATAGATATGCTGAGTTTGAATGCGGTAAGTTTAGGAACAGCGATCAGTGAATTCTGTACTATGGTTAACAGTCAGCACGACTATAAATGGATTGGAGCGAGTGTTGGAGCCGCGAATGTTGTGATGCAGGCGTGTAAAATGGCGGATTTAATCGAAGCAGTCTGTGTAAATGGTCTTGAGAAAGTGTGGGAGAAAGGACTAGAAAGTCTTGAGAATATGATCAGTATTGGTATATCCTTTTATGATAGCCATGTGACGCGAAAGACGCCCCATAAAGGATCGATCCAAGCATTGTTTGGGTTAAAAATGAGGGCAGATACGTTGCTGTTAAATGGCAGCGATGCGAATGCGATGGTGATGGATTTGAATGCACATCGTGTTGAAGTTGGAGTTGTGTGTTATGAATCTGACAGCAAGGATACATCGGGAGGTGTGAGCTTAAGTTTAGGCAAGACGCTGTCTGTTCATGGAGAATGGGCGACCCATAAGCGTCGTACGTATGTGCCGACGCGACAAACGGCACAGTTTATGCGGTTTGGAACACCTGGACATCCTGTGGATGAGCTTGTGATTTATGGCAGTCAGTTGAAGGGGGTCATGGGGACAGGGACAATTCGGAAGTTGACCCTGGTAGATAAGGCAGATACACATGCCCAAGATGGTGCAAGTTGGAATGCTTCAGTAAACTTAAAGGATCTGGGACAGACCGGGTGGGATGCTGTTAGCAGCGTTGGGTTTGGAGTTAAAGGAGGGGACAGTTCCAAAGTTGTGGACGGTAAAGCTGAGTTTAAGTGTGATGGGGTAGAGGTGTTAGCCATTGAAACGATAACTGCTGAAACATACGACCGACGGTATGGAGTAAATGCAACGAAGCACTTCACACCAGCAGGTGATGCAGCAGGCGCGACAGCTGCGTTTGCCCCATCGTATAGTGGACGATTAGAGTTGGGAGAAGACTCTGTAGGATTTGAATTACCGAACGTGATGTTCCACGAAAAGACTGAGACAACCTCTCAACAGATTACTCGAAGAGACGCAGAACAAGCGGCGTTAGAAGCCCAGCGGCAACGTGAGGCAGCCCAACGTGCAGCAGACGCTGCCGAGGAATTGCAGCGTAACGCGTTGAAAGCTATATGTGATCAATTTGAAGCAGAAAACCCAACGCTTGTTAAGGATCTGATAGCTAAGGAAGCAGCAGAAGCGGAAGAACAACGCGCAGCTGAAGCGGAAGCACAACGCGTTGCGGAAGCCGAAGCCCAACGGCAACGTGACCTTGCAGCCCAACGTGCAGCAGCGGCAGCGAAAGATACGGAGTTACAAAAAGAGAAGATAAATGAAGCTCTGGTGAATATGTTAACACCCGGGCAGTTGGCGCAAAACGTAGCAGATGCAGAGTATAAGAAGACGTCTGCATATCAGATTGAACAGGAGTTACAGCATATTAAAGCTCGAACACAAGAGATGCAGAAGATGTCAGCGGCTGAAAAGAATACACCAGAGTGGCGTAAAGAGTTTATGGATTTGCACCAAGCTAGTGAACGGTTAGGTGTATTTGATCCTGAATGGCGAGAGAGGCAGGCAACTGCAGGTGCAGCAGGAATGGTTGGAACCTTGGCAGTATTGGCTCCGCAATTTACATACCGTATGATGTTAGGTCATTTTGCGGGTAAAGCTATGACGGAGGGACTGTTACAGAATGCCCACAGCGAAGAAGATGTGGCAATGGCTCATTTGGTAGGATTAGCCACAGATCTGGCGGTGGGAAGCCACATGCCAGTCGGAGGCTTGGTTGCAAGGGGAGTCCCATTAACTACAGCAGCTGCTGCAGCGACAGCAGAGAGTGGAGGATTGCTCAATCGACTTAGAGCCGCAGGACAAGAGTTTGGGCAATGGCGACCTGATCCTCATGCTATGGGAAGCGGGTTTCTACCATTTACACGGAAAGTCCCACCTGCAATAGGTACCCCATTAGAGGTTGCAACCGCAGGTGAAGCTCGTGCTGCTGCTGCCGCAGTAGAAGCACCAGTAGCAGAAGCTGCTGTTACTGAGGCTCCTTTGAGTATTAAGAGAGAGCCTGTAAAAGTTGTGACGGCTACTGGTGACAAAGTAACTCAACTGCACGTGACAGGTGTTGAGGGGTGTCAGTCACATCACATTATCAGCTGGACGAATCGTCATACAAAGAATCATCCATTGGTGAAAGCTGCAGGATATGACTTGGAACATGATATGGGAAATCGTATACTATTACCTGATGGTACAGCTGCTGAACTATCTACAACTTATCGAACAGTTCATCAGGGTAAACATGTGAATACGTATAGTGAAGCTTTGGCTTTGGATATGAAAGTGGCGTTTGAAGAAGGTCGTTCAGCTGGGTGGGACCAATCTCAATATCGTGAAGCATTAGAGCGTATTATTACGGAAACTCGAGTAAAATTAAAAAACGGAGAAATCCAATTAAACAAGACATCTCGTGAATCGTTAGGGTTGCCCACTAGAACAGGAGGAGAATAACTTGAGTAAACCATATATCTTAAGAGGTCTCGATCTCTATCCCAACAGTTATATTGGGGAATATTTAGGGGATCCAATGCAAACTGAAATTTATGAATTTATGCGCGTAAAACCATTAGACATAAATTATGATTATAACTTGCGGTTTGAAGTGTTAACAACTATGGGTAAGATTCGAAAGTATGATCTAGTTCAAGTGAATACCCCTCATAATTATTTATTTAGTCCTAAAGCAATCGAAATCTTGACTGCGTTATGTCCAGAACAGATTCAGATATTTGATACATTGATTCAATGCAAAGATGGTAATATTACAGAATATAAGGCCGTTAATATCTTGAATGAGGTAGATGTTTCTGATCCTGAGAAGAGCAAATACAAATATTTTGATAGTGGACGTGTTAGAGGATACGAGAAATATGTATTTCATGATGATTGTATGGGGCGTAATCACATCGCTCGAGATACAAAATTTCATGCCCCTATCATCATCTCACCCACGTTAAAAGAAGCGTTTGAAAAAGCAAAGATTAAAGGATGTAAGTATTGGGGCGGGGATTAACACGAACACGCCTCGCGCCATACTATCTAAAAGGTGCAGAGTCACGTTGCCGTGTCTGTCCATGGAGAATGGGCGACCCATAAGCGTCGTACGTATGTGCCGACGCGACAAACGGCACAGTTTATGCGGTTTGGAACACCTGGACATCCGGTAGATGAGCTTGTGATTTATGGCAGTCAGTTGAAGGGGGTCATGGGGACAGGGACAATTCGGAAGTTGACCCTGGTAGATAAGGCAGATACACATGCCCAAGATGGTGCAGGTTGGAATGCTTCAGTAAGCTTAAAGGATCTGGGACAGACCGGGTGGGATGCTGTTAGCAGCGTTGGGTTTGGAGTTAAAGGAGGGGACAGTTCCAAAGTTGTGGACGGCAAAGCTGAGTTTAAGTGTGATGGGGTAGAGGTGCTAGCCATTGAAAGGATAACTGCTGAAACATACGACCGACGGTATGGAGTGAATTTGACGAAACACTTTACATCGACAGGTGATGCAGCAGGTGCGGCAGCAGCGTATGCGCCCGGTTACAGTGGACGATTAGAGTTGGGAGAGGATTCTGTAGGATTTGAATTACCGAACGTGATGTTCCACGAAAAGACCGAGACAACCTCTCAACAGATTACGCGAAGGGATGCAGAACAAGCCGCGTTAGAAGCCCAGCGGCAACGTGAGGCAGCCCAACGTGCAGCAGACGCTGCCGAGGAATTGCAGCGTAACGCGTTGAAAGCTATATGTGATCAATTTGAAAGAGAAAACCCAACGCTTGTTAAGGATCTGATAGCTAAGGAAGCGGCAGAAGCGGAAGCCAAGCGTGCAGCCGAAGCCCAACGGCAACGTGACCTTGCAGCCCAACGTGCAGCTGCGGCAGCGAAAGATACGGAGTTACAAAAAGAGAAGATAAATGAAGCTCTGGTGAATATGTTAACACCCGGACAGTTGGCGCAAAACGTAGCAGATGCAGAGTATAAGAAGACGTCTGCATATCAGATTGAACAGGAGTTACAGCATATTAAAGCTCGAACACAAGAGATGCAGAAGATGTCAGCGGCTGAAAAGAATACACCAGAGTGGCGTAAAGAGTTTATGGATTTGCACCAAGCTAGTGAACGGTTAGGTGTATTTGATCCTGAATGGCGAGAGAGGCAGGCAACTGCAGGTGCAGCAGGAATGGTTGGAACCTTGGCAGTATTGGCTCCGCAATTTACATACCGTATGATGTTAGGTCATTTGGCGGGTAAAGCCATGACGGAGGGACTGTTACAGAATGCCCACAGTGAAGAAGATGTGGCAATGGCTCATTTGGTAGGATTAACCACAGATCTGACGATGGGAAGCCATATGCCGACAGGAGGGTTGTTTGCAAGGGGAGTCCCATTAACTACAGCTGCTGCAGCGACAGCAGAGAGTGGAGGATTGCTCAATCGACTTAGAGCCGCAGGACAAGAGTTTGGGCAATGGCGACCTGATCCTCATGCTATGGGAAGCGGGTTTCTACCATTTACACGGAAAGCCCCACCTGCAATAGGCACCCCATTAGAGATTGCAACCGCAGGTGAAGCTCGTGCTGCTGCGTCCGTAGCTCCAGTAGCAGAGGCAGCGTCCTCCGCAGCTCCAGTAGCAGAAGCTGCCGTAAAAGTACAAACTAGGTACGAAATTATTAATCATGTATTAGAAGACCAGGTTCGTGCTGGAACAGAAGGATTTGTGTGTAGAATTTGTCCGTTAAAAGGGGGACCACTTTCTATAGATTGTTCAGCATTTAAAGTAACGCCCTCTACTCCATTGACAAAGCTTGGTGTTCCACGTGATAGTGTTCAATTTTGGAAACATTTCAGAGAAAAATATGATACTGTATTTCCAGAAATTTGGAGTGAGACCAATTTAGGTAGATTTAGGGACGGTATTTCTCCCAAAGTGGATTCTGAATGGCTTAAATATTTTCCTGAACACGGGAAATATTTGAATGAAATCTTAGAGCATCATCATATTAATCATGGAAATATAGCGATTCCATTACCTGATACAATGCACAAAGGTAAACTATTTAATAGGATGAACCATCATCCGGAAACATATATTAAGGAGGTTACAGAATGATATTAAATATAGAGGATCTGCTCGAACATTGTCGTAAACATGCGACGGCATCTCCAATAATTGCTGAAGATATACTCATTTCCGTTCCGGGTATACCAGATGAGGAATATACTAAACTAATAAAGGCATTTACAACATTGCCTGAATCATATTTAAACTTTATTAAAACGTATGACATAAAGCAGGTAACTATTGGTAATTATAAGATTAGCGTATGTAAAGATAAACGAGAAGAGACTGTAGACCGATTATTGTATTGGAATGATCGAGAGGAAGAAATTCAAGACATACAAAAAATGCACGATCTAACATTTATTGCTAGTAATGATATCGATGATATATACGTTGCGGGAACAAAAAGCGATTATAAAGAAGGGGAAATTTTATCCATTGATCATGAGTTATATTGGGAAGAAAATGTTCCGATAAAACGAGTGGCGCCTAACTATGAAACATTTTTGATTATTTGTGCCAATAAGTATCAGCTACAAATGACCGACGGTATAGATGGTTACAATATCATGGAAGCATTAAGACTGCGGTTAGATGCTTTAAACCTACCCAAAGAATATTACGATTATTGGGTTTGGTAACTCACTCCGCATTTCGCTCCACAATGCCATCATGCACACTGGGGCGAATTGTGCTAATGGGGATGCAGTGCCACACCGCTGACCTCTGTGGGAGCGAGTTTAAGTTTAGGCAAGACGCTGTCTGTCCATGGAGAATGGGCGACCCATAAGCGTCGTACGTATGTGCCGACGCGACAAACAGCACAGTTTATGCGGTTTGGAACACCTGGACATCCTGTGGATGAGCTTGTGATTTATGGCAGTCAGTTGAAGGGGGTCATGGGAACAGGGACAATTCGGAAGTTGACCCTGGTAGATAAGGCAGATACACATGCCCAAGATGGTGCAAGTTGGAATGCTTCAGTAAGCTTAAAGGATCTGGGAAAGACCGGGTGGGATGCTGTTAGCAGCGTTGGAGCTGGCGTCAAAGGAGGGGACAGTTCCAAAGTTGTGGACGGCAAAGCTGAGTTTAAGTGTGATGGGGTAGAGATACTGGAACCGATTGAAAGGATAACTGCTGAAACATACGACCGACGGTATGGAGTAAATGCAACGAAGCACTTTACATCAGCAGGTGATGCGGCAGCAGCGTATGCGCCAGCTTACAGTGGACGATTAGAGTTGGGAGAGGATTCTGTAGGATTTGAATTACCGAACGTGATGTTCCACGAAAAGACAGAGACAACCTCTCAACAGATTACTCGAAGAGACGCAGAACAAGCGGCGTTAGAAGCCCAGCGGCAACGTGAGGCAGCCCAACGTGCAGCAGACGCTGCCGAGGAATTGCAGCGTAACGCGTTGAAAGCTATATGTGATCAATTTGAAGCAGAAAACCCAACGCTTGTTAAGGATCTGATAGC
Source organism: Candidatus Bodocaedibacter vickermanii (assembly GCF_014896945.1). Taxonomy (GTDB): domain Bacteria; phylum Pseudomonadota; class Alphaproteobacteria; order UBA6184; family UBA6184; genus Bodonicaedibacter; species Bodonicaedibacter vickermanii. Next base: position 215,144 of record NZ_CP054719.1, on the reverse strand, counting down.
TAAGGAAGCAGCAGAAGCGGAAGCACAACGCGCAGCTGAAGCCCAGCGGCAACGTGAGGCAGCCCAACGTGCAGCAGAGGCAGCGCAAGATACAGAGTTACAAAAAGAGAAGATAAATGAAGCTCTGATGAATATATTAACACCCGGGCAGTTGCAAGAGAGTGTTACGGATGCGAAAGAAGCTGAACGGGTGAAGATCCGGGAAGCATCGATTGCTTTAATACGACGATTACGCCCCGAGGTAACAGATGCAGAGGCTCAACAGTTGAGAGACATGTATGATCGAAAATCTGGCCGATTAATGAATGCTGCCATGGAGGCATATAGAGGCTCCACTGCAGAAAATGTACTTCACAGAGTAAGTGAAGTGATTGGGACGGTAACTGGAGAGCTCATAAAAGGGGCCGCATTAGCACCGCTTGATCCCTATGAAACGCGTGAAGAATGGGCTGAACGCAGTCGAGAATACGATGAGATGAAAGGACCGATGCAGTATTTAGGAGACGGATTGCATGCAACGACAAAAGAAGTGGGTCATTACGGGCTTGGGATGAGTGAGGAGAACGCGGAAACGTTTGCTACATTAGCGATGGATGGCGTGAACATCGCTACAGCAGGACGGATGCTAAAACCTGGCGTTAAACCAGCTCTTAATGCTGCTGGAACGGTGTTGAAGGGAGCAGGGGGAGCAGCGACTGCAATGTTTGAAACGCTATTGAGCTTATTACGAGACTTGGAGGTCAAAGCCCCACCGGCAATAGCCACCCCATTAGAGATTGCAACCGCAGGTGAAGCTCGTGCTGCTGCTGCCGCACAACCCGCCGCCGTGGCAGAGGCTGCTGTGAGTAGTAGACCTTTAAGCTTACCTTACATTGAAGGTGGACGGTATGTGCCTGGAAAAGCTATGATGAGTTTTGAGTTAACCAATCCACCAGTGTTAATGAGAGGGACGCATAATTCAGCGGGTAAAGTACCATTGGAAGTGGCGCAGAAACTGAGCGGAAAAGAGTTTAGTAGCTTTGATGCATTTCGAAGTGAGTTCTGGAAAACTATGGCTGAGTCTAGTTATGCAAAAGAGTTTAAGTCTGCTGATATAGCTCGTATGCAAAAGGGAAACGCACCTATCGTTCATTTAGAGCAATCACTTGGTTCTAGAATAACTTATGAACTACACCACAGGACACCTATACATGACGGAGGCCCTGTTTATGACTTGTCTAACTTATTAATTGTTACGCCTAAATATCATAAAGAAATCCTAAGTAAACAATCGCACTATGGAGTAAAATAAATGTATTCAGATCAAGAAATTATGAAGATTATAAAGCTTTTACAAAAAGGAGAAGGGGATGATGATCAACTTGCATATTGGTTACAAAATGAATTGCACGGATTAGAAAGTATCCTTGATGTTATTTTTCATTCTGATCAAGGAATGCTTCCTTCTCAAGAAGTTCTTCGGATTGCGAGAGAAAAGAATAAACCTATTATTCTTTAACCTCCAGCGCCCTACGCCCCACGCCCCACAATGCCATTAGGCGCGTAGGAGCGAATTGTGCTAATGGGGATGCAGTGCCACACCGCTGACCTCTGTGGGAGCGAGTTTAAGTTTAGGCAAGACGCTGTCTGTCCATGGGGAATGGGCGACCCATAAACGTCGTACGTATGTGCCGACGCGACAAACGGCACAGTTTATGCGGTTTGGAACACCTGGACATCCTGTGGATGAGCTTGTGATTTATGGCAGTCAGTTGAAGGGGGTCATGGGGACAGGGACAATTCGGAAGTTGACCCTGGTAGATAAGGCAGATACACATGCCCAAGATGGTGCAAGTTGGAATGCTTCAGTAAACTTAAAGGATCTGGGACAGACCGGGTGGGATGCTGTTAGCAGCGTTGGGTTTGGAGTTAAAGGAGGGGACAGTTCCAAAGTTGTGGACGGTAAAGCTGAGTTTAAGTGTGATGGGGTAGAGGTGTTAGCCATTGAAACGATAACTGCTGAAACATACGACCGACGGTATGGAGTAAATGCAACGAAGCACTTCACACCAGCAGGTGATGCAGCAGGCGCGACAGCTGCGTTTGCCCCATCGTATAGTGGACGATTAGAGTTGGGAGAAGACTCTGTAGGATTTGAATTACCGAACGTGATGTTCCACGAAAAGACTGAGACAACCTCTCAACAGATTACTCGAAGAGAAATTGAAGCATACCTGACATGGCTTTTGAATCAAAGCCTATCGAGTGATGAGTTCTTGAACGAGATAGCACAGCGTATCCGACAGTTAAAAGCAAATGATGCCCATGAAGATATTCTAGATCAATGGCAACAAAAGTATGATGAGTTTGCAGGTGCTTTAGTCACCGATCCTGTTGATGTGACGGATTATAATATCCCAACTGATGATGACTATGACGATGAGTATGAAGCTGATGATACTGCACCCGCCGCCGCCGCAAGTGCCCCACAACATGTGGATCCGATGGGGGGAGAGGAAGATGAGGTATTATTGCCATCATTCATCGATGCAGAAGGAAAAAAATGGGTGCCTGGAATTATTCCTGGAGAATATGTTCAAGTGCTTACCGCGAAGGACTTGCTTGAGATGGAGCAAGGACTTGATGATGTTACGGATATTGTTACAGGTATTTATGGGGCGGCTAAACAAGGCTTTAAGTATGTTATGCAGAAAATGGCTGGTGCTGCCCTACGAAAAAAGTTAGAAGATAAATCCTGGATGAGTAGGAAACCAAAGTTATCTGCAAAACAAAGTGAACAAATAGGAGGAATAAAGTTAGAAGGTTTAAATCCTGGGAATGTAACAAAAAAAGGAGATCGAATATTTGCAGATACAGAGTTGCCTGGAGGAGAAATAGCAGCAAGAGCATTTTTCGAAAAACTCACTGGAATTAGAGCACCAAAAATAATTTCCAAAGAAGGATTTCCTAAGATATTACCAAATGGTCAAAGAATAACGATTAGAACAACAAGCAAATCTTGTTATCCAAAAGTTGAGATTAATGATCCTATACGCAAGCTTTTAGAGAAAATATCATTCAAATAGAAAGTATATTATGACATACAACGATCCAGAAACATTACCTCAATATAGAGTTCCTGAAGATACTACGCTTGATACTTTTGGAGAGTATCTGAAGAAAATTATTAAAGCCTATGCAAAAGGCTATATATCCTTAGGTGATATACTTAATCATGGAGATGCGATTAATTGTTTTATTTATAACAAATATATTGATTCAGAGAAGGCAGAATACCCTACGTTTCCAAAGTCAGATCCAAGATCAATACCATTAAATGTATTAGAGTATTTTGAGAGTACAGCTTTTTTTATGATTCCTCGAGACGTAAATTATTTTTTAGAATTTCTCGATACCCCTTTGGGGTGCGAGAAAGAAGGATGGGCTAAGTTTCACGCATATATTAAAAGTCAAACTCTTCGAAAACGTATTGATGATGAAATTAAGCAGGGAGTTTGTTATGGAGAGAGTCATGGTTTTAACCTAGATAAACCATTTGAACCATTGTAAAGTATTGGTATATCCTTTTATGACAGCCATGTGACGCGAAAGACGCCCCATAAAGGATCGATCCAAGCATTGTTTGGGTTAAAAATGAGGGCAGATACGTTGCTGTTAAATGGCAGCGATGCGAATGCGATGGTGATGGATTTGAATGCACATCGTGTTGAAGTTGGAGTTGTGTGTTATGAATCTGACAGCAAGGATACATCGGGAGGTGTGAGCTTAAGTTTAGGCAAGACGCTGTCTGTTCATGGAGAATGGGCGACCCATAAGCGTCGTACGTATGTGCCGACGCGACAAACGGCACAGTTTATGCGGTTTGGAACACCTGGACATCCTGTGGATGAGCTTGTGATTTATGGCAGTCAGTTGAAGGGGGTCATGGGGACAGGGACGATTCGGAAGGTAATCCTGGTGGATAAGGCAGATACACATGCCCAAGATGGTGCAAGTTGGAATGCTTCAGTAAGCTTAAAGGATCTGGGAAAGACCGGGTGGGATGCTGTTAGCAGCGTTGGAGCTGGCGTCAAAGGCGGGGACAGTTCCAAAGTTGTGGACGGTAAAGCTGAGTTTAAGTGTGATGGGGTAGAGGTGTTAGCCATTGAAACGATAACCGCTGAAACATACGACCGACGGTATGGAGTGAATTTAACGAAACACTTTACATCAGCAGGTGATGCGGCAGGTGCGGCAGCAGCGTATGCGCCAGCTTACAGTGGACGATTAGAGTTGGGAGAGGATTCTGTAGGATTTGAATTACCGAACGTGATGTTCCACGAAAAGACCGAGACAACCTCTGAACAGATTACGCGAAGAGACGCAGAACAAGCGGCGTTAGAAGCCCAGCGGCAACGTGAGGCAGCCAAGAAAGCAGCAGAAGCGCCACAAACACGGGGACGCCCCACTACTGAACGTCCTGTGCAACCCCGAGCTTCAAGTGTGCCAAGACCATCTGGTGCGAGAGAGATGGTAGAGCCATCTTTTTCGGAAGCAAGATTAAATGGGGCTGCGAATAGATTAACAACTGCAGTCAAGGGTGAAATGGCAGAGGCTGCAGGAAGAAGAGCATTAGATTATGCGAGGGGAGATCATTTACCCACTAGGTTGCTTGGAAATAGAGGCATTGATGATGCGAGAGTATTTTATGATCCAGCAGGAAAAATAAATGGTATTGATATTGTTGTTGACATTGTTATCACTGAGTCTAAGTTTGCAACAGGTGGAGGGTTCCCAAAGTTAGCAAGAACAACGGATGGTGTGCAGCAATTATCGCCAGCTTGGATGAAAAAGCAGATTGATAGCTTAGAAAGAACAGGAATGCATCCCGAAACTCTGCGAATTTTAAAAGAAAACTCCGATAAAATTCGATTTAAAGCAAACGTACAAGATGAATTTGGTGTTAATCGATGGTATGATTATGGTCGTTATGATCCATCCAACTTTAAAGAATTTAACGCTATTAGAACACCAAAGATTACAGGAGGAGAATAAATGAAATTACCTACACCACAAGAGCAATATGAACGATATCAAAAAAAAATAATCCCAGAATATTTTATGGATATGGAATCAGAAAATGTTAGTAAAAGGCTCAATTCACTTCACGGACTTTATTCGGGATATAAATTCTTGGGAATATTAGAATGGTATCTACATAAAGATTCAAAGAAGTTCAAAGAATATATGAAAACAGCAGTTGAATATGACAAAGACAGTTTTTTATATAGCAAAGAAATTAGACCTAGTAACAAAACAAGTACGGCATGTTTATCAGCGATGTTTGATGCCCTAAATAGCGGAAATGAAGATCTAGTAAAATCTTATTTTACTATGGTTGACGACTATTATGATTATGATACAAAACCAACCAGTCATCCTGCGAACTGGTTATATCGATGCTTAGTGGTTTTGGCGTTAAATCGATACGAAAATCAATGGAGTGTATTCATAGAAAAACTTAAAAAAGGATATTCCACGAAGCAGTATGGAAAATTATATCCGCTAGCACTAATGCTTGAAGCGATTTGGAACAAAGATGAAATGGTTTTCAATGAACAAGCACAAATCTTTGCTGATAGCTATAAATCAATGACGCGGGGGATATTCCCAGACTATGAAGATAAGCTTTTGAGTTTGTGGGGGCTTGGAATTTGTAACTTAGCTGAAATGAAAGGGTTAAAGGTTACAATTGACCATCAGTATTTGCCTAAGGAGCTAATTGGGTAACCACAGCGCCCTTCGCCCCACAATGCCATCAGGCACACTGGGGCGAATTGTGCTAATGGAGATGCAGTGCCACACCGCTGACCTCTGTGGGAGCGAGCTTAAGTTTAGGAAAGACGCTGTCTGTCCATGGAGAATGGGCGACCCATAAGCGTCGTACGTATGTGCCGACGCGACAAACGGCACAGTTTATGCGGTTTGGAACACCTGGACATCCACCCTGATAGATAATGATCACGCTTAACTATTTGCGGGCAGTTATATAAACAGGATGCAACATCACGTTGCGGAGTTTACAACAATGGAACAATTCCGGGTAATTTTCTACCTTCCATAAATTCCATAAATGCGCCGCCTGCCAAAGATACATATGTAAACTGGTTAAACGTATTTGTTTGACGCAGCGCCATCACTGTTTCGCCACCACCTGCCAATGTTTGAAACTGCTGCTGTTGTGTTAAACGGCCCAATTCTCTTGCCAGAGTAAACGTACCATTACTCCACGTAGGGTTTTCAAAGACACCTAGAGCACCATTCCAAATAATCGTCTTTGCATCATTCGCAGTTTTAAGTAAGCACTCCAAACTTCGGGGAGCAATATCTAGAATGCGTTCATCTGTAGTCACTTCGGTTGCTGCCTTATCAATGGGAGTATCAGTAAGCGTTTTCCCAACTCTAACGTGATTGGGCATCCACAATTCGCATCCTTCGGTTGCGGCTTGATCGATGATTTTTTTCGCAAGATCAATGGCATCATCTTCCACAAGGGACAGTCCCACATTTAGACCTTGCGCTTTTAGAAATGTATTTGCAAGTCCGCCAACTAACGCAATGGTTTTTGCTTTCTTTAGCATATTTTGAATAAAATCTATTTTAGTTGAAATTTTTGCACCCCCACATATTGCCATAAGGGGCTGTTCATAATGTTCATGAAAATAACTAAGATTAGAAAGCTCTCGATCCATCAACACTCCGGAACAGTGGGGCAGGTGATGCGTAATTCCTTCAACAGAGGCATGTGCCCGATGAGACACTGAAAATGCATCATTTACAAACACATCGGCTTTTTGAATCAAGCGTTTAATTAACTCAGGATCATTGGCTTCTTCACCTGGAAAAAAACGTATATTTTCAAACAAACTGATCTGATGCTCCCACTGATGTCCCAATTGATCTAAGTTCTCAATTAAATTTACGGGATGTTGCAACAGTTTCTCTATTTCTGGTTGCAGTAATTTCAACGAACTTTCAGCCTGATATGCTCCGTTAGGACGTCCCAAGTGAGTAAGTATCGTAACGTGTTTACCCGAACTTAATAAGCCCATAATTGTTGGAACAGTTTCTAAAATTCGGCTGTTATCCAGTACAACTCCGTCTTGAATTGGCACATTCCAATCGACTCGAACCAGTACATTTTTCATAAAAGGAAGAATGTCGTGAATTGTTTTCATAATAAACTCTATGCTTTTTTATCTATGATCATGTAATATAATTAGAAATGCAATGCAAAAAGAGATTGATATGAAGTGTTTAACATATAGTACAGCAAGTGGCTACAGATTAGCGAGTGTATATACGTTTTTACATAAAAAAGAAAAAAATGTGCAACGCTTTAGCGATGTTGTTTTTTATCAATCCGATACGCAATTTGTATATATTTTTGCATTTGGCGCTGTTGTTTTTTGGGGGCAAGATTCAAACCAATCGTTATCATTTATTAAATCAATTGAACAGTTTGCTGATGAACCCACCACTCAATTTGAAATCGATGAATTTTTTTATGAAGTTGGAACCAAAACTGTCATTGATGAAATTGGCAATACGATCATCCTTGAAAACGATACGGATGCATTTTATAAATTGTCGTTATCTTATGCTTTGGGTCAATCTATTAAGCTTGCAAGCCATGAAAAAGATTTAAAATCAACTATTGATAAAATGGCATTTATTCCTCGCACCTTAGCAAAGACTGGAAAAACATCCTTAAAACGAAATGAAATTGCTAAAAAAATGGGTGAACTGTACCTTCAAAAATCATCCATCAACAGCAACCTAAATGTAATGCACACACCCAGGGTCATATGGGATCATTCAGAAATCGAGCCTCATTACCATATGGCAGCAGATTTTCTTGATCTACATTCACGGGTTGAAAGCTTGAACATGGGGTTGACGATGATCCAAGATTTATTAGAGATTTTGGAAGATCAGCTTAATCATAAACACAGTTCAATGTTAGAATGGATCATTATCGTTCTAATTTTTGTAGAGGTCGTTTTATTTATCGCAAAAGACTTATTAAAAGCCTAACTGACTTTTCACCACTTTAAGTAAAAAACAAAACACCTTAACTTTTTATAAGTAATTTTTATGGATAATTAACAAATAACAGATTATTTGCAAGAGAGGTTTCCATAAAGCAATTCACCAAAATAGAAGTCCAAAAAGATATTTTGTCCGCATTCTTACTCTTTTTTTGCGTAGCAATTGCTTTGGCTATCAGTAATATCGACAGCTTGTTACAGTATTACCGGGAAATTATAAACTACAAACTCATCATTGGTATTGGTCCTTATCATGTATCAAAAACTATAGTCAAATTTGTAAACGATGGTTTGATGGCGATATTCTTTTTCTTTTTAGGATTAGAAATGAAATATCACATTCAAGAGGGGGAATTTAAAGATAGGCGCAATTTGCTGCTGCCAGCCCTTACTGCAATCGGCGGATTTGTTGCTCCTGCATTATTGTATACGACATTAAATTATGATTCAGCAGAAGGAAGTGCAGGGTGGGCAATCCCTGTTGCCACTGATACAGCATTTGTTCTGGCCATCTTGACATTAATGAAACATAAGGTTTCTGATAATATTAAGGTTTTTGTGATTGGGTTATCGATTATGGATGATGTGCTGGCGGTCTTGACGCTTGCTATCTTTTATACACCTGAACTGGATATTATTCCACTGTTGTGGAGCCTTATTCCGCTTGTGATTTTATTCATGTTAAATAAATTTAAATCACACAATCATTTTTTATATTACGTAATGGGGATTATCTTGTGGTTGTTTGTTGTACAGGCTGGTGTACATGGTACAATTGCAGGGATAACACTGGCATGCTTTATTCCCACCCGGATAGAGTTACCTCATAAAACAGTCCATTTGGTAAAAGATATGGAAGCATCCATTCATACATTGGTTGCTTTTGTCATTTTACCTTTATTTGCATTTGTTAACTGCGAATTACCTTTTAGTGAACTAAAACTTAATGATGTTTTTTCCACGATTAGTATAGGATGCTTTATAGGGTTGTTTTTTGGAAAACCATTTGGAATCATCAGCGTTATGTATATTGCAAAATTCTGCAACTATGTTGAGCTTCCTAAAGGGACGACCATGGCTCAATTTTTTGGTGTAGCCAGTTTGTGTGGGATTGGATTTACGCTCAGTTTATTCATTGGGCTACAGGCTTTCGATCCTGCCGAATTAGAAAATCAAATGAAAATAGGTGTTTTGCTTGGGTCATTGTGTTCAATTATTGTTGGTAGCATTATCATTGGAATAGGCTCAAAAAAACATAAAGCTGATAATCAATAGTCATTAAAAACATCAAAAAGTATAAAGATATTTTTATTTGAAAGTCCTCAAATCTTATATTAACAATAAAAAGTGGTCTGCTACTCGGTAGATCTTAACATCTTTGTTGGGGGTATTCTCTTTAGGGTGAGGAGCAAAAAATGAAGCCTGGAAACATTAAAAACTATTTTTTCTATCTAACAAAAGATCAACGAGAGGCTGTCGGCCTTTTATCAATAGGTACATTTTTAGAATATTTTGACCTGATGCTATATGTACATATGGCAGTGCTTTTAAATGAACTTTTTTTTCCTAAAACTGATCCTTTTACAGCATCGTTAATTACCGCGTTTTCATTTTGTTCAACGTATCTATTAAGACCTTTTGGAGCTTTAATCTTTGGATACATTGGAGATTATATAGGTCGAAAAGCTGTGGTAATCTTAACCACATTGATGATGGCTGTATCGTGCATAATTGTTGCATCATTGCCAACATACGCACAAATAGGAATTACTGCGTCTTGGATCATCACTTTGTGCCGTGTTGTTCAAGGTATGGCCGCAACAGCAGAGGTGAGGGGAGCAGAGCTCTATTTAACAGAAAGCTCTAAACCTCCAGTTCAATATCCAATGGTTGCATTAATTACAGTTTTTTCTGCACTCGGAACCAGTGCCGCTATTGGAGTAGCTGCTATTTTTACAAATAACACGTTCAATGAAATTACAAGCTGGCGAGCTGCTTTCTTAGTGGGGGCAGGGATTGCGTTGGTTGGAACCATTGCTAGAACCAGTTTAAAAGAGGCCGATGAGTTTGCTAACAAGCGCAACAAGCTAAAAGAGCAGCTGAAAGAAAATAAAGTTGCCTGGAGTGATCTAAACGAAGAATTCATGAAACAAAAATCATCGTATTTAATTTCCATCGCATATTTCTTGATCCAATGCGCGCGTCCGCCATGCTTTTATTTCATATATATATATTGTTCAGACGTCCTAAAGCGAGATTTTGGATATACTGCCCATGAAGTAATTAGCCAAAATTTCTGGGTTTCAGTTATTGATTTGTTGGGGTTACTTCTTTTAGCGTATCTAAGTTATATAATCCATCCTTTTAAAATACTAAAAGCAAAATTTTATTTATTTTTTGCATCGATGTTATCATTTCCCGTTGTTATAAATTATACTCAAGATGCATCCTATATATTGATTTTTCAATGTTTAGCCGCGTTGTTTGTGTTTGATCACATTCCAGCATCGCCCATATTCTATAAGTACTTTCCTGTATTTAGGCGATTTACGTACACCAGCTTTTTAAGCGCAGTGGCAAAACTTGCAACGTATTTTATTACGGCATTTGGGTTAGTATATACAACTGAATATTTTGGATATTGGGGGATATTTGTAATTCTTGTACCAGTAGGAATTGGTTTCTTTGTAAGTGTTAGTTACTTTCAGAAATTAGAGAATCAGCAAACTCTACCGGCTTATCAAGAATAAGTTCATCTTGAGGGATAAGGCCTAGTTTTATATTTGTTTCATAACACGTTGTATATAAAACTTTGGTCAATTCAGGTAACTCTAATATTTCACTTAGGGCTAAGAAATATTGCAAAGTTTCCGTTACAATCTTGTGTTGTTTTTCCGGAGACTTTGCAAAAATTGTTTGCATATTATGTAGACGATCAACCAACTTGATAAGAAGCAAATTATATTTTTTTTCTTTCCAAAGTTGCTTTAATATATCGGCAGATGTGATTTTTCCAAAGGGTTTAACTCGTGTTAAATCTTCGACTTGAGCTGCAACCAAATCTCCAAAATGTTCAGCAATGGTAGCATAATCAAGGTCTGTATCTTCTAAAGTATCATGAAGGATGCTGGTGATAATAGAAACGGTGTCAACCAGATAATCACATACCATGCCTGCAACTTCTAAAGGATGAGTATAATAGGGTTCACCAGATTGACGAAATTGTCCAAAGTGATATTCTTTAGCAAAGTAAATTGCTTTCTTTACAAGGTGTACATCGACCGAAGTGTTCGCCTCAGCACTAAAGCGGTTGATTTTTTCTAATAGTTTATCTGAATAATCACACGACTTAAACTTTGATTCCCAATCTATATGCCAAGCCATTGTAAAAATTTACTCTACATTGCTTATGATACGATATCGAGTTTATGCGTCATGTTCAAGAACTATATTATTTAACATATACGATGAAACCATATCCACAGCGTTTGTTGAATCGACCGTAAATGAATTGATCAGTCGACGGACGGCGAAGAAACAACAAATGCGCTGGACGAATAAAGGAGCCCATTTACTGCTTCAGCTGAGAATCAAAACCTTAAATAATGATTTGCGTCAATATTATTTCGGCACGATATTTAACATAATCTTTATTATCACCCAAAGGTTCGATTCATATGTTTTTTCTACATAACATTTTCCTGACGAATCATCAGGCCTTGCCAAATCTCTGGTATACCCCTCCAGCTTTTCTTTTTACAAAATTATTAGTTGTATAATTTTCTTTAGCCTTTGGATTAAACGGCGCTGCTGGATACTTCATTAAATCATCGTCAGATTAAACAATTAAAGGATGATAAAGAAGTGAAGCTGCTTATGATGTAAGTATAAGAACATAGTATAAAATGGCGCACCCAAGAGGAGTCGAACCCCTAACCTTCAGATCCGTAGTCTGACGCTCTATCCAATTGAGCTATGGGTGCGTGATGAGCTGTTTATACAAGATTATTGGTGCAAAGGCAATAACAAAATTAGCTTATTATCGATTAATTGAAAGTTTTGCTAATTCTACAGCGACGCGTACCTGAATATCGTCAACAATGCCTCTTAAATCAGCAGGTATAGACTGAAGTTCTTTGGGTAAGGTCTGAAACATTGTTTCAAGCTCGTGTAACTGTTCGTGGGAAACTTCATTTCCTAATAATTGATACTGGAGTGTTTTTAGTTGATTCAAGAGATCATCCCCATAAGAAATGATTTCTTGAGTATGAGAATTTTTAGTATTGGAAATGCTAAGTAAAGATAGGCTTTGTATTGTTTGTGGAGCTTGGATAGGTGCAGAGGTTGCTTTTTCTGTGGGAGCCCCCTCCCCAAACTCGCCATCCACATCAAATGTACTCATAGTTTTTTTGCGCTTAGCAGCTAATGGTATAAGCTTACTAAGACTGGATGAGTGTAACAAACTATCAATCATCTTAAGCATCAAGGTTCTCTGTTTTTGTATAAGCTTATAATACTAAGATTTGGTAAACATGAAGTTAATACGGTAAAAAACAGGGTGATTAAATAAAGCCCAAAAAAAGGATTACAATGAATCCCCCCACTCTACTTTCTTTGCAGTGCGGTATGTTTCTTTTTGAGATTTTGATACTGTCTTGCGTTCGTAACCGGATTCATTACACAGATCCAACGTTATGTGCCCAGGTCGAACCATTGGTTTTTTGATAATGCGTGATGACTCTTCACAAAGAGCAACCGGCGTGTTGCGTACAATCAAATAACTGAATTTTTCATCTTCATAGGGTAAAGTTGCATCTTTAATTTTTTTCTGTAACTGACTTCGTTCCAATCGAACTGAAAAATGACACCAGTCTTGCCCAATTAATGGGCAATTATAGTTCCCTTTACAGGGTGCATAGATGTTGCCTCCATTTGCTGTAATGTAAGCTCGAATCTCTAGAATAGATTTAAACCCTTTGGGCGTTCCCGGCTCGATCACAACCAACCATTCCGAAACATTATGTGCCCACACATGATCGATAGTTTTAGCCACAGTTTCCGGTGAGTTTTCGCCAACCGTATATGACATCAACACTAGATCCGCCTTAATATTAGGCAACCCTTTCGGATACCGCCCGGGCATCCACGCTACGACATGCTCTGAAATACTCGTGTTTAAGCGCTCTGCAAGCGAAATAAAGCCTTGATCCCCCTCCAACCCTACATAAGATTCCAGGGTATCGAATCGCTCCCGAACCGCCCACAGCCCTGTACCTGGTCCACTGCCAATATCCAATACTGTTTCTACGTTCGCATCAAGTGGGATTTCCTGCAAAACCCTTGAAATTGCTGCGTATGTCGCAGGCATCCGTGACATCAAATAGGTATCATACATCCCCTGATGATCTTTGTTTGATTGGTAATTTGCCCGCAATTGAGCGGCATTAACCGTTTCAGAATCACTGACGTTTTGACGAATAGCTTCAACTAATTTCGATGGGATACGAATCATGAACACCTCTGTTTTATGAACGTATATCTAGCACATTTCCAACCAATTTTATACCTTATTTCCCAGAATACCCCTGATCGGCGGCAAGCTTAAAGTATCGTTCTGCTTCGTTTAAATCTTGAGCTAAAATATGGTTTCATATTGGTTGCTCCTATAATAATTAAGTATGGTTTATAAGAGTTTATCTATGATGTCAATCAGTATAAAGATTTTAGAACTAATGTTGAACTGCCACAGGGTGGCGGATGGAGTGGGATTCGAACCCACGAAGGAGTTTCCCCCTCGCCGGTTTTCAAGACCGGTGCTTTCAACCGCTCAGCCATCCATCCGCAAACAGATATACGGAATTTTTGAACCAAAGGCAAGGACTTTTTATAAAATTTTTTGAAAAAAATAACTTGATCTTTATTTCTGAAAGCGATACTGTTGGCTCGTTGCCCGGATGGCGGAATGGTAGACGCAACAGACTTAAAATCTGTCGATCCTAGTGGTCGTGGGGGTTCAAGTCCCCCTCTGGGCACCACACATTAACTCATAAGAATCAATGCCCCGTTATAAGTTTACAATCGAATATGATGGCAGCAATTACCATGGCTGGCAATACCAAGATAACCTTCCCACACTTCAGAACGAAATCGAAATCGCTATTTTTAAAATAACCCACGAACACGTACGGCTTCAGGTTTCAGGACGAACTGATGCAGGTGTTCACGCATTGGGGCAAGTCGCCCATGCCGACATCAAAAAAGAAATCGATCCCTTTCGATTCAGACACAGTCTAAATCATTTTTTTCAAGGCAAAGGCATTTCTATCCTTGAAACTGAAGTCATGGATGATACCTTTCATGCCAGATTTAGTACGAAAGCCAGAACCTATGTGTATAAAATCATCAATCGCAGAGCACCCTTAACCATTGATCTCAACCGTGCCTATCATGTGCCATTGCCCCTGAATGTGGATGCAATGAATAAGGCTGCTCAGTTTTTAATTGGACATCACGACTTCACAACCTTTCGTGCTGCGTCTTGTCAGGGATTATCGCCGTTCAAAACGTTAGAACAAGCTGAATTCACCCAAACTGGACATTTAATCGAATTTCACACTCGTTCTAAATCATTTTTACACCACCAAGTTAGAAATATGGTGGGGGCGTTATGCCTCGTTGGGCTAGGAAAATGGCAGCCAATTCAGGTTCAAACAGCCCTTCTTGCTAAAGACCGTGCAGCTGGTGGGCCCACTGCACCACCAGAGGGGCTTTACTTAAACCAAATAATCTATTAAGATGTGCCAGATAATTAGAAAAAAGACCAATGACACCGTTACAAAAAATATTTTCACTCCCTACTCTACTTGTTTTGAGTGTCTTCGTGTCAGAGGTTGCTTTGGGACTTTACACCCCTGCACTTCCTTATATTGCTCAATACTTTAACGTTTCAAATGACTTAGCTCAAATGACCCTCAGCATCGCTTTGGTTGGGTTTGGTTTAGGGTCTCTTACACATGGTCCAATCTCGGATGTACTGGGACGTCGGTTCGTTTTGCTTGGCGCGTTTATCATCTTTATTCTTGCAACGTTTGCATGCGCATCATCGTATTCCATTTATGGTCTTATCATTTCCAGATTTTTTCAAGGCTATGGCATTGGCGCAGCTCCTATTATCGCTTTAGCTGTCATTCGGGAAGTCTACCCCCCTCAAACGGCAAATCGCTTAATGTCCTTAACAGGTGGCGTTATTGCATTAGCACCCGCAATTGCACCCAGTATCGGTGGCTTTTTAACGCAAAGCTATGATTGGAGAGCTTGCTTTTATGTTTTAGTGTGGTTTGGTGTTATGTTACTAATCCCTTTATGGTTTTACATGCCAGAAACATTAAAACGATCTGAAGAAGCGCCGCTTACGTTGAATGGCTTTTTTAAAGATTTACTATCTGATACAAAGGCTCTTGCACTAAATTCTCACTTTTTAACAGTGGTCACTATCTCATCTTTAATGGTTGCTTGTATCTGGATGTATATTGGAATTGCTCCGTTTGCGTTCCAAATGATGGGGGTCACTCCTTTAGAATTTGGATTTTATTATGCGATCACTGTATCCGGCTATATCTTGGGATCATTTGTTAATACGTGTTGGGGATACAGATTTAGCTTTCAAACATTATTAGTTTTTGGCTTTTCAGTCATCATTGGCTTTTCATTTGTATTGCTATTATTAGACGCATGTTATATCCAATCTCCCCTTTTAATCTCTTTGTGCGTTGCTGCCCACTCATTTGGGTTAGCCTTTATATTTCCAATCACAAATACATTGGCAATGAAGGTTGGAACAAAAGGCGGGCTGACAGCATCTATTTTAAATGGCATGGAAATTTTTATCAGTTCTGTTGCTGTGTTTAGTATTAGCGTTGAAGATTCCTCAAATTTTGTATATATTTCCTTGATTCGATTACTAACCTGCGTTGTAGCGTTTGCGATCTATAAATTTTGGATTGCGAATCGAATGAAAACATTATTACAAAAGGACTAACATTATGGGGGCATCCTCAACCCATCGTACTATTGGGCTCATTTCGGCCATTTCGCTTGTCGCAGGTAATTTGGTTGGCTCTGGTGCCTTTATGTTACCATCGGGATTAGCCAGTTACGGTTCCATCAGTTTATTATCCTGGATATTTACGTCAACAGGTGCGTTGATATTAGCCTTAATTTTCGCAAAGTTTAGTATGAAGTTTCATGCAACTGGGGGGCCTCATGTCTTTGCGGGAGAAGCGTTTGGATCTCACGTTTCATTCTTTGTCGCATGGGGATATTGGATGTTAACGTGGATTGGAAATGCCGCCATTGTGGTTGCAATGTATGGGTATCTTAGCGACTTATCCGATGGACGCTTAAATTCTTTAGAGCTATTTTTAATAGGGTTATGCGTTCTTTTCCTTATTACACTTGTAAATTTACGCGGAATAAAAGAGGCTAGCTTTATTCAAAATTTAGTGACCTTATTAAAACTAGTTCCCATGGTATTGGTTCCCATTGCGGCATTTTTCATTTTTGATCCTGAACGTTTAACTCATTTTATACCGACAGGTAAAACTGCATTGGGTGCCTTTAATGGTGCTGCTCTATTAACGTTATGGAGCTTTGTGGGCATTGAATCTGCAACTGTCCCCGCAGAAGACGTAAAAGATCCCCACATTACCATTCCAAAAGCAACCATTTATGGAACTTTAATTGCAGCTGTTATTTATATCCTTGGCAACTTAGCCTTATTAGGTGCCGTTGATCACACTGAATTAGCTCAGTCCAGCGCTCCATTTGCACTGGCGGCTGACAAAGTATTTGGTGGGTTATTCTGGGGTAACGTCGTTGCAGCGGCTGCGGTTGTTTGCTGTATAGGCACACTAAACGGATGGATGTTGGTCGTTGGGCAAATCCCCTTTGGTGCCGCAAAACAGGGTTTATTCCCCAAATTTTTTGCCCTTCAATCAAACCGTCGCGTTCCAATCTATGGCATTATCATTTCAGCGATCTGCATGGCCTGTATTTTAACGATGACATTTGATCCTGATTTAAGTAAGCAATTTTTATTTATCGCAGAATTGGCAACAACTACAATATTATTGTTATTCATCGTAATGCTATTAGCCTTTGGAAAGCTTATTCAAAAAGGTGTATTTGCTAGCCGTCCTGATCGCATTTTATTAATACTTGGCATTGCGTATACAAGTTGGACGCTATATGGTGCCGGCTTGAAAATGGTTGCATTATCCGCTATTGTTGTAATTTCAGGCTCACCCATGTATATGTATATGCGTAAAAAGCTACCTAAAACAAAATAAGGATATCCGATATGAATCACATTCTGATTTTACCCTTTTTAGAATTAATCGATGGGTTGTTAGGATTCTATCAACTTCTAATCATCATTGCAGTTATCGTCAGTCTGCTGACGGCGTTTAATATATTGGATACCTACAAACGCGGCGTATTTGTGTTTGTGACCACACTCAATCGATTCACTGATCCAGTTTTGTATCAAATTCGACGCATTGTTCCTGCGATGGGCGGTCTTGATTTTTCTCCCGTAATTGCAATATTTTTAATAAACGTACTGCGAAACGTTATTCACAGACTCACATGTATTTAAGTTAATATGACAGTCACACTTATCAATGGACTTACAACTGCCGAAAGCATCCGAAACACAGTAAAAGAATCGGCAGCAGAATTTTTTGCGACCCATTCTATAAAGCCTGGGCTAGCTGTGATTTTGATTGGAGAAAATCCAGCAAGTTTATCATACGTAAATATTAAGCTGAAGCGATGTGCGGAACTTGGTATCCATGCTGAACTCATAAAATTTGATGTCAATGTATCCGAAGATACCGTCATACACGCCATTGATGTTTTGAATGCACGACACGATATTCATGGGATTATTATTCAATTGCCGTTGCCACCTCACCTGTGCGCAAACACTTTAATTGATCATGTATCACCCCAAAAAGACGTGGATGGTCTTCATCTTCATAATATTGGTGCTCTACATAGTTCACGTCCAGGAATCATACCCTGTACACCAAAAGGAGTTCTAACGTTATTAAAAACTATCCCTGTGGCATTAAAAGGCAAGCATGCTGTGGTCATTGGTCGGTCATTAATTGTTGGACGCCCTATGACTGCGTTATTGCTAAAAGAACACTGTACTGTTACACACATTCACCGATATTCTGAAAACTGGGCGTCGTTAACCAGACAGGCTGATATTGTGGTTGTGGCAACAGGCGTTCCAAACTTATTAAAAGCAGAACATATTAAACCTGGAGCCGTTATCATTGATGTAGGCAGCACGCGTGTGATTCACGATGATGGCTCGTCTACGTTTGTTGGAGACGTTGCCCCAGATGTATTTCAAAAAGCTGGCTATATAACACCCGTTCCAGGGGGCGTTGGTCCCATGACGGTTGCAATGCTATTACAAAACACCGTCGACACGGCATGGAGCCAACACAATGACAGATGATAACTCTTCTAAACACCGATTTAATAAACCTGTTCAAAAACGACGAGACACAGCAACCCTTTCAAAAGCAAAAGGAAAAACTGTATCTCAACAGCGATGGTTGATGCGACAACTAAACGACCCCTATGTGCGCGCAGCAAAAGAACAGGGGTATCGTTCCAGGGCAGCCTTTAAATTAACCGAACTTGATGATAAGCATCATCTATTGAATCCTGGTATGCGGATTGTGGATCTTGGCTGTGCTCCAGGTGGATGGACTCAGGTTTGCGTAGAACGATTAAAACTGTTGCATCAAAAAAAAGGGCAAGTCATCGGAATTGACTTACAAGAAGTTTCCCCTGCAATTGAAGGAGCAACCCTATTACAAGGCGATTTTCTAGATCCAGCCTTGCAAGATCAACTGACTGCACTCTTAACTGGCCCTGTAAACGGCGTACTCAGCGATATGGCACCTGCATCCACGGGACATGAGCAAACCGACCATTTACGCATTATGGCATTGGCAGAAATAGCCTTACACTTTGCTTTAACGGTACTATCGCCTGGTGGCTTTTTTGTGGCTAAAGTCTTACAAGGTGGCAGCGAAAAAGATTTGCTAAATACCTTAAAATTACATTTTGAAAAAGTGGTTCACGCAAAACCTCCCTCCAGTCGAAAAGATTCACGAGAACTTTTTGTAGTAGCAAAAGGTTTTAGACTTGTCGTAAAATAAACAATAAAAAAAAAGAGTAACAGTGTGCGTAGTATTTTTTGTATTCTAGTGGTCTTAAGTATCCTTGTAACGCCAAGTCATGGCAACAGTTCATCCACAGAACCGTCGCCATCTGAGGTTACTCCACCCAAGAAACTATTTGTAATGCCTGATGTTTATAAAAAATATACATTATCCTTTGGCGATCCTGATGCCCCTATTAAGATTCATAAATTCTTTTCATTTTCATGCTCATCCTGCTTAATGTTTCACAAACATCACTTTCCGGTAATTTTGGATCAATTTATCAAAACCGGAAAAGTCTATTGGACGTTAGTTCCTTATGTGATGGATGTTGATACCCTGTACGTTATGGCCACCCTCTCAACATGTCCCGATGACGTAAAGTCACATGCTTATGAAACACTTATGGACAGCGCTTCAACCTGGACAGAGGACGATAATAAAGAACATATCATCCAAGTACTGAAAGCCTGTGGCA
Source organism: Candidatus Bodocaedibacter vickermanii (assembly GCF_014896945.1). GTDB lineage: Bacteria > Pseudomonadota > Alphaproteobacteria > UBA6184 > UBA6184 > Bodonicaedibacter > Bodonicaedibacter vickermanii. The sequence goes on along the minus strand of NZ_CP054719.1, from coordinate 195,330 downwards.
TCAGCGATGACGTCATTCAAAACACTCTTTCAGAGACCAATTATGAAATTGTACTTCGCGACAGCTTTGATTTTCAAGACTATATCCAAATTGATGGCACCCCCACATTGTTCATCAATGGCGAAGAAATTCCTGGCATTCCAGGGTCTAAAAAGCTTACCAACATTATCACTGATATGTTAAATAGCAATAACGGAGGCGCACAATGAACACACTGAATACTATTTCCTATTGGCTTGCAACGTGGTTTAAAGTGGGGCTATGGCCAAAAATGCCAGGCACATGGGGATCGTTAATGGCAATTCCCGCCGCTGCCGTATTATATTTTATCTTTGGTGCAAAAGGTTTACTGATTGCAACATTCATCGTGTTTATCTTAGGCATCGTATCAAGTTACTTTGTATTGTTTTCTACTCTTGATTCTGATCCCTCGTTTATCGTAATCGATGAAGTCGCAGGACAATGGTTAGTTCTATGTGTCGCTGGAAATGATGTTCGCTTTTGGATTATTGGATTTGTACTGTTCAGGCTGTTTGATATCCTGAAACCTTATCCCATCAAACAGATTGAAACTTACTTTGCAGAAGGGTCTCAGTTATCAAAAGCAACGGGTATCATGGTGGATGACATTGCCGCTGCAATGTATGCAATTGCCTGTCTGTGGGTCTTAAGGTTGATGTTCACCTAACCAGCGTGACGCTGGCAACCTGAGGTTGCATCCGTTAGGTTGGATCGGGTGTGTTGTGACGCGGATTATTGCCGCGGAGAGTGACGAAGGTTTTGATTCTTTGAGTTGGATTTTGTGCGATTTGAGATATGGGGCAACGTGACGTTGCACCAGCGTGACGCTGGACTCGTTAGGTTTGATCTTGTGTGATTTGAGGTATGTAATAAGATACAAGTGGGGAGTACGGCGCCGCATATGAGAGGGTGTATTAGAAGTAATTTGATACTGATGCTTTCCGTTGAGAATGAAGAGGATTTTTGACCCACCTTCGGCGCAGGAGGGGTAAGGGTGAAAAATGATTTTGAGATATTTTGTTGGAGAGTGTGTTTTAGTTCCTTTGTTTGAAAGTGCTGTGTTTGTGCAACTTTCAAAGTGTTGTTATAGCAATGTGTGTTTGCCGCGTGAAATCCGTGTCTGTGCGAATCGGATCTATCTTATTGGATGCAACCTCAGGTTGCAAAACCGAGTGAATCCCCAGTAACCCGCACGTGCAAAAAGAACCCCATTTCTTACACGAATGGGGAAAGGCGGACTTTATTGATAGGCACAAAGTCGGTGTTTTACGAGCCCGTCGGCTCTAGGGGTTGTTTACAGGGCTGTGACTACTGATCGGGTAGTTGAGCACCTGTACTGGGGATTCGATTCTGCGTTTTGTCCTTGAGTGTTTCAAAGACGTAGAACGAAAAAAGGCTACCCAGGTTTTTGGGTAGCCTCTTCGCAATTCTAGCTATTAGTATACATATAGAATTCGAAAAGTCAAGAGCAAACTGAGTTTGCATTCATTAGGCTAGATCCGATGTGGTCTGACACGGATTATAATTTTTTCAAATCGTATTTATAATTTAACCACATAAAACAATTATCCAGTGGCCTTTGCTCCCCAGACTTTCTTCTAATGGATCCAACGTGACGATTTCGGCTTATAGCGTTGTTTTTGTAATCCGTGTTTGTGCGAATCGGATCTATCTATAGGGTGCAGCGTGACGCTGCCAACGTGCCGTTGGATCCATTAGATAATACAGTTTGTAAAAATTGTATTCCGTGTCTGCGCGAATCGGATATAACTTATGGTGTGCAGCATCATGCTGCTTTTTGCCCACCGTTTCGTGAAGAAATGACGGATTGCTTCGTCTATTTAGTCTCGATTTAGGGAGTGGGTTTTGTCCCCCCACCCGAAGGTCACTGAGGGTGCCTGGGGCGGGGGGTGTGCGAAAATCAGAAAAATTAAAAAAGTGTTAACATTTATTAACGGATGTACTTTTTTTAATACCCCGTGTCAGGCCACATCGAGTCTAACCTAATGGGTACTCGAATAAATTTCTGAACTGTTGCAACGTTGTGTTTCACAATCCGTGTCAGAACACATCGGATCTAACCTATGGGGTGCAGCATCATGCTGCCAGCGCGTGCCGTTGCATCTATTAGATTTGTCCGTTTCATAGCCTTGATATTTTTAAACAGGTCTTCAGGTTGTATTTCACAATCCGTGTTTGTGCACATCGGATCTGACTTATCGGATGCAACGGCACGTTGTGATATGCTGGGCGAGATCCTAGAGGCACAATGTGTTGGTTACGTATAATCCGTGTCAGAACACATCGGATCTAACCTATGGGGTGCAGCGTCACGCTGCCAGCATCATGCTGCTTAAATTGATTGAATCTAGTGAATGAATCTAGTACACTGTGTGTATATTGCGGTCGTGGCGAAACTGGTAGACGCGCAGCGTTGAGGTCGCTGTGGATTAAACCCCATGGAAGTTCAAGTCTTCTCGGCCGCACCAAATTCTTAGTGAAGCAACCCCTGATGGGCTGATAATCGCTTAACTTCTAATTGAATTGTCTCAAATGCTTTTTCTTCAATCTGTCGAATTCGTTCTTTTGACACCCCAAATTCTTTACCCAATTCGTCAAGCGTGCGTGGTGGTTCTTTGATTCTGCGATCATAAAAAACTAAGCGATCTCGCTCTTTTAATGAATTGAGCACGTCTTTAAGAACGGTTGCACGCTTGATGTATTCTTGGCGCTCAGCTGTATATGTTTCTTGGTTAGGTTTTGTATCCACAATCCAATCTTGCCATTCAGATGTGTCATCATCGCCCCCTCCTCCACCGATTTTTTCATTTGTAGATAAATCTTTTGTTGTTAAATGCGTATGCATGTGCAAAATATCGTCACGTGTAACCTCTAATTCTGTGGCTAAATGATCGGCTTGTTCATTGGTTAATTGCCCTATATACCCATATTTGTGTATCAAGCTTCGTAGTTTAAAGAACATGCGTCTGTGTTTTTTACTGCCACTGTGGCTTAGCAACGATGAAGCTTTAAAGATATAGTCTTGCAGGGCTGATTTAACCCACCATACGGCATAGGTTGAAAATTTAAATCCGCGTTCAATATCGAAATTTTTTACGGCATGCATTAACCCAACATGACCTTCTGCGATGAGTTCTTCTAAGGGTAACCCGTATCCACGATACCCATTCGCGATCATTTTAATTAGTTTTTCATGATTGTCTAATAACCGTTTTAACGCTCGCTCGTCAGTTTTTTCGCGCCAGTTTTCAATTAATTGATATTCATGAGGATCTTCTGTTGTTCCTATGTGATTAAAGGATTCAACGTGATGAGATAGGTTTGAGGTGGGTTCAGATACAGACACGGTAACCTTTTTTCTTTTTAGTCTATCATGTCTGAATACTGAAAGAAAAGAACTTACTTATGCAGCGTGACGCTGCCAACGTGCCGTTGGATCCATTAGATTTGTCCGTTTCATAGCATTGATATTTAAACAGTCTTCAGGTTGTTTTTTGTAATCCGTGTCGGATCACATCGGATCTACCCAATGGATGCAACCACAGGTTGCTCGGATCTAGCTTATAGGGTGCAGCCTCAGGCTGTGTTTTAAATATATTAAATAGGCGCCTTCCCCACCGTGTTCTGAAGGTGCCTTTCTAATTTTAATTATTTTGGTGTTAAAGAATGGTTCTTGCATCCATTTGGGGAATATGGCTCTTAAGGTTGGGCTTTCTGGTTCAGGATTAGGACGCCCCTTTCCTGTGATTACTTTTAGCAGCCGTGCTTTTCGTTGAATGGCGTGGCTGAATGCGGCTTTTAATCGTTCATACCCAAGAGGAAGAGTATATCCGTGTAAATCAACAACTGACATGTGGTGGGATGTCAGTTTAGGCAATTGCTTTTTATCGATACGATCCAAATCAAGAATAGAAATTTCACTGCTGGGCGTCATAAATAATTGGGGTTCATAAGTAGACAACAGCTGAGATTTTTGCTTTATGGACGTTGGAAGTGATTTTTTGGCATAGGCATTGCGATGTTGATTCACCCAATCCATATGGCGTGTTAAAGCCTGCCAATCCTGTGTATCTACTGGAGCATCGGATAAGGGGTGAGTATGTTTTGCTGCATCTGGTTTATCCAGGTGTTGAATAAACGCAGCCCACACATCAAACTCTGTTGTTTTTTTCGTCATAACTGTATCTAAAAGGTTCAAGTGGATTTATAACATAGATTGCGTAAAAGAAGGATTAAAATGCGATTACATGGTTTGCGCTCGCTCACGTTCAAATGAAGTTAGAGGGAAGATGTTTATGGCTTATGAGGCAGTGGTATCAACGACTTCATAAGCCATAAGGTGGTTATTGGAGCAAGAAAGATTAAATTTTACTAATTTAATTCTTGTGGTCTATACGTAATAGAACGGTTATGTGGGCCTATTACACTCATGTATAAATCATATTCGGCCTTTTCTGTGTCAGTTCTATCTTTTGAATTTCCATAGGTTGTTAAGTCAAGTATCAAATGTTCCCATTCGAGAGATTTTCGTTTAGATCTTTGTGACTCAGGCTTCGTTAGTTGTTTTTGTATATAATCGATCATTGCTTTTAATTTATGTTTAAAGGCTTCGTGTTTGATGTCTTCATTTATAACAACTTGATATGAGTCATATCTCATTTTCACCCTTTCATCATCAAGCACCTCAGGATGCGTACGAGATATTGCGCTAATTAATAATGATTGCAAATCAAGAATTTCATCTTTTATTAACTCTAAAAAACGTCGTTGATCGTCGCGAATAGCATCTCTTTGAGTAAGAATTTCAACAAACTCTATTAACCGTCCCGTTGATTCTATGCATGCTTTTAGAGGTTCATCACTTACGTTAGCTTTTAATACGGTATTAGTAAGATTTTTAATTTCTGTATCTAAGCTTGGGATTTGCGTAGAAGCAAATGTTGATGATATTGCTAACATCTTAATTGCCGTGATAATTGAAAATACTAGTTGTCTAGAATAGCTCATATGTTTGTCCTGTTTTTTGTCAATATTAGGGGGTATTAATATACATATATCGATTACTTGTCAACTCGCTTCATCAAGAAGTGTGCGAGCTAATATTCTATAGCCAAGCACCTAATTCTCCAATTGCCCATAACTCACCTTGATATTTCAATTCTTCATCTACTATGCGTTCAACATATCCTTGCTGAAGCAAATCGACATCATCTGAAATAAAGACATTGAGTTCTTTGAGTAAGCTGCGTTCTTTATCGTTGATTGGCGTCCAACTAAATTCAACACTTGTACGATTAAAAAACTGAGTATAGTAATCTTTATCAAAAAAAATAGTTATTTCACTTTGAAATAAGTCGTGCACAGATATCATGCAAAGTATTTTAGATTGAGAGGAAGGATTGAGCTTCTTTTTTGTCTTTATTAGATTAGCGACAGCATTTAGTAAAGCTTGTACGCATTCTTGAATAATTTCCTTTGAAGGATTAGGATACACAATGCTATCAGTAATTGGTAATTTACAATTCCAATACTTATAGGCGTAATTCTCTTCTGGATAGAATCCTAGGCATGACTCTGCCCACTGCTTCAGATTATTTAGTCTTCGGCGTACAGTAAGCGGAGATAATTCTTTATCATTAATATTTAATCGTCGGTATGTGTAGAAATCAGTAGGAATTCTAAGTTTCATTTTTTACTTTTGTCAATATTAGGGGGTATTAATATACATATATCGATTACTTGTCAACTCGCTTGATTTAATTGTGTAATTCCATCATAATGACGATTGTATTTTTTCAAAGAAACCCAATAGAAACCCATGAGCGATTTATTTTCATCTTCATCAAAGAATCAAACCTATACCGCCAAAGATATTGAGGTATTGGAAGGATTAGAGCCCGTACGTAGACGACCCGGTATGTATATCGGTGGTACGGATACCAATGCATTGCATCATTTAGCGGTAGAGATCATTGATAACTCTATGGATGAAGCTGTTGCGGGTCATGCCAGTGAAATTCATATTCGTTTAATGGACAATAACACACTGCAGGTATCGGATAACGGTCGAGGAATTCCTGTTGACCCCCACCCTAAGTACCCAGACAAATCTGCCCTAGAAGTCATCGTGACAACGCTGCATTCCGGCGGTAAGTTTAAAGAAGGCGCTTATGAAACGTCGGGTGGTTTGCACGGTGTGGGATTATCGGTAGTGAACGCCCTAAGCGATCATTTATTGGTTAAAGTGTTTCGTGATGGAACTCAATATACTCAAACTTTTTCAAAAGGGCATGCGACCTCCCCCGTTTTAAAGGATGAGGCGCCTAAACGAAAACGAGGTACAGTGATTGAATTTCACCCTGATCCCGAGATCTTTGTGGATTCTAATGAGCTGTCTGCAAAACGTATTCATGATATTTTAAAATCAAAAGCGTATTTGTTTCGTGGTGTTACGATTTATTGGGAGTGCGATGAAGGCGTGGAACGTCCAGATTCGATTCCAAACAAAGCTGTATTTCATTATCCAAAAGGTATCGAAGACTATTTAGATTCTTTGATTGAGACTAAAGAAAGCATTGGAAAGCTTGCTGGAAACACTCAAAACGATGAAGTCAAAATTGAGTGGGCTTTGGCATGGATTCCAGATGATGAAACATATTTTAGATCGTACTGTAACACGATTCATACTCCACTGGGGGGCACCCATGAAAGTGGTTTCCGCAGCGGATTGTTTAAAAGCATTCGCAACTTTGGAGAACTGAGCGGAGATAAGCGCGTTGAAAAAGTTATCGCTGATGATGTGTTTGCAGAATGCTTGGGCTTTATTTCGGTGTTCATCAAGAACCCTCAATTCCAAGGTCAAACCAAAGAAAAATTGGTAACGACGTCTGTTCAAAAAGCATTAGATTCATCGATTCGTGATTTTTTTGATCATTATTTTATTCAACATAAAGAATTTACCCAGTCATTGATTCAGTACTTTGTTGAAAAAGCTGAGGAACGTTTGGCAAAGAAACAAGCAAAAGACATTCAACGTTCATCGGTTACAAAGCGATTGCGCCTGCCCGGCAAGTTAACAGATTGTTCAAAAAGTACGCCTGAAGGGACTGAGATTTTTATCGTTGAAGGAGACTCTGCTGGTGGGTCGGCAAAGCAAGCACGGTTCAGAGAAACCCAAGCCATATTACCCTTGCGCGGGAAAATCCTGAACGTTGCAACAGCAACAATGGATAAAATGATGGCGAACCAAGAAATTCAAAATCTGATTCAAGCACTGGGTTGTGGTTATGGTAAGACGTGTGATCCAGCTAAATTACGGTATGAGCGGGTTATCATTATGACGGACGCCGACGTTGATGGAGCGCACATTGCGTCATTGTTGATGACATTCTTTTTCCAGCAAATGCATGCAATCATAAAAAGAGGTCACTTGTATTTGGCTCAACCGCCATTGTATCGTCTGTCTGCGGGTGGCACCATTGCCTATGCAAAGGATGATGCCCACAAAGATGAACTAATGAAGACGACATTCAAGAAGTTTTCAAATATTGATATTAGTCGATTTAAGGGGTTGGGAGAAATGAACCCATCCCAACTTAAAGAGACAACCATGGATTACAAAAAGCGTTCATTGATTAAAGTCAGCATCGAAGGTGATGAAACCGTGAACGATTTCGTAGAACGTTTAATGGGGAAAAAACCCGAAGAACGCATGATGTTTATTCAAGAAAATGCATTGTCTGAGGTTGATTTAGATATATAGCCACTGAGCATCGTTGCTCTCAAAAGTTGAGCTGGATGTGTTTGTCTTTAAATAATTTGATAAATCATAAAAAATATGGCACTTCTTTAAAGGCATAGGAGTTGAACCATGAGTAAAGCTAGTGCAGTTGGCGTCGGTGTTGGGGTATTAATTTTTAACTCTAAAAATCAAATATTGATGGGGGGCAACGCTTAAATAGCATCGGTGCTGGTGGATGGAGTCCCCCAGGCGGGCATTTAGAATTTGGTAAAACCTTTGAAGCGTGCGCCATTCGAGAAACCTTTGAAGAAACCGGGTTAACAATTTCCGATCCAACGTTTGTAGCCGTAACCAACAATATATTCGAAAAAGAATCAAAGCATTACATCGTTATTTTTATGAGAGCAACGTACCCTGAAGGGCAAGAAATTCTTCATAAAGAACACCATAAAACTACTGAATGGCAATGGTTTAATCTTGATGATTTGCCCGATAAAATCTTTCCACCCTTTCGACGATTATTAAATAATGATAGTTATGGGTTGAGTATTTTTAATCAAAACTAACCTGAGTTCGAAGCCATTCTCTAAGATCTAATTCAAAAGCGGTAGAGTTTTTAATACTTGGCGTTTGCTTTACTTTTTTAGAATAGACGGCGCTTAAATTAATAGAATCATAGGAATCTAATGGGCTGGTTTCTTCTGTTGCGGCACCATTGACGCTTTGGTATGCGTCTAATTTATCAACAGACATAAAGGCTGCCCAATAAGCAAATGCATACAGACCGCTACGCGTATTATCTGAATCTTTTCCGTTAAGACCTGTGTATACGACACTGTCTGTTTCTGCAGCAACGTACTTTAAATCTGTAGCTTTCCTTTGTTTGTTGAGAGTACTTACAATCTGAGCCAAAAGTTTTTTGTCGTAACTTTTTTGGGCAAGTGCTGGATCTATTAACGAAACATTTCCGTGTTTATCAAGGGTCACAATGACATATTGCCCTTTCCCAGCGCCGTCTAATCTGATAATGCTGGCATACATAGAGCGGTTCTTTTTTGTAAATGCATCGAGAGCTGGATCAAGCATTGCTGACTTTAAGAGAGCGTCATTAATTTTTACGGCATTTTCAGAAGCATCTGTAATCATAACTGATGCGGCACTAATGCAATTTACTGGAATATCGATCTTAGGGTTATCAGCCAAATACCTTAACATTAACGCTTGTATTGCGTTGGATGTAAGATTTCCAGAACTGAGAGCTTCGACGCTTTCGTGAACCTCATCCGGCGCTGGGGTATGCGTTCCGTAGGGATCATCACTTGATTTTTGTATGGCTGTACTGCCTGTTGGAAGATCATCTTGTTGAAAAAACACCTCATACCCGGCCGTCAGGGACTTTCCATTCACAGTTGCTTTCCATAAGGATTGTAGTTCTTTATATTTAGCTTGATAAGCCAAAGTCGTTGGTGCGGGACCAGCTTGTTCTAAAGCCTTAACTGTAACTAGTGTTGGCGAAAGAACTTGTTGCTCTGTCGTTGCAACGGGCAATGATAGTATAGGTTTGGGAACAATCAAAGGGGGTACAATAGATGTAATTACAGAGTTTGAACTATTTGAAGATGTACCTGCACTTGAACTAATAGCATCATTGATCGCGTCTAAAATCTGTTGAGCTTGTTCTTCTGGGGTTAATTCCCCTGGAGGAGTCCATGCGCGCGGCAGATACCCAGTACTTTCTTCTGGAGGGATGGCATCTGCACTTATAGAGGGGCATACAATCAAGTATGAAAACGATATTAGAATGAAAAACCGCTTATGCTTTGCGAGCAACGATGGTCGGATATATGTGGTGTGTGTCGTAAAATATGTCAACAATTTCAAAACCAGCCTTGTGTAATAATGTTATCATTTTGCTTTCTGGGCGAGAGGCTGGTTGGAAATCCATAATATCCACAAAAATACTGTGCTCTGTTAACACATCATTTACATCGACATTTTTCCAAGGCGATGCATGTAGGTTATGCAAAGGAGATGGAGTGAAAAAGCTGCTGATAAAAATTCCGTTTTGTTTTAATGCAGCATAGTATTTTTCAAACAGCTCCAACACTTTTTGCGGATCTGCTTCCAAGACTGACAATCGATTACTAATAATTAAATCATGTTGATTGCAGTCAGTTAACAGCCATATATTCTTTTTTAACAGCAAAAGGTTAACTTTTCGTTGATCAACAAGCGGTTGCATTTGCATTTCTGCACGCACCAATCCTTGAATGTCGTTGTCATACCCAATAATTTTAATATTGCTTATGTTGGAATAGTCTAATTCTGCAACTTTTGAAATAACACCACACGGCATGACACAGAAAACCATGTTGGATCTTAAATGAGATTGCAGTGCGTCCCGTGTGATATAATAGCGTTCTCTGGCGGCCTTAATTTTAGGAGACTTAGATAAAAACCATGTTTCAAGAGGATGGTCTGTTGGAGATGTTTCGTTATGACAAACATAATCAACCCATGACGATGTTATGACACCCGTAGTTAACATTGCCCGTCCTAGATCAAATTCTTTTAATTGATGAATTAAGTCGATTATGTCAGAGGAAGGAATTAATAACCCCTCGTTCATTTGGACTTTTTGGATAATGCCCTCTGCAATAATATCTATATCAACACCGGGGGTAATCGTCATCTACTTGAAACTCCATTATTATTAAAAAAACTCTGCGCCACACATCATAAATTTTAAGATTAATATAGAGCTTCATTTTTTAGCAATTACTCATTACTTGGTAATAACAAAAGAAATGATTCTTCTTAATAAAAAGAAATTTTTAAACATAGTTGTTGATTTTTCATTTCAAATGCGTCCTGAAGCGAATATAATGTATTTTAAATTAAATAGAAAGTTCGTTATGCGTTTATCTCGTTATTTTTTACCTTTGATGAAAGAAACACCAGCAGACGCTCAAATTATATCCCATCGTTTAATGCACAGAGCTGGATTGATCCATAAGACAAGTGCTGGGATTTATAGCTGGTTACCCTTAGGCTTACGTGTTCTTGAAAACATTGAACGTATTGTTCGTGAAGAACAGGATCGTATTGGCAATCATTACATCAAAATGTCGACCATTCAACCGGCGGATCTTTGGATTGAAAGCGGACGGTATGATGCGTATGGTAAAGAAATGTTACGCATAAAAGATCGCCATGATCGTGATTTTTTATATGGACCAACCAATGAAGAACAAGTAACGGATATTGTTCGAACGCATCTGAAAAGCTACAAAGATTTACCGTTAAATTTGTATCAGATTCAGTGGAAATTCCGCGATGAGATTAGACCCCGTTTTGGTGTTATGAGAGGTCGTGAATTTTTAATGAAAGATGGATATTCTTTTGACGTTGATTTTGAGTCAGCAAAGAAAACCTACCAAAGTATCTTTCAATCCTATTTGCGTACATTCCGCAGGCTTGGTTTAACAGCGATTCCGGTACAAGCGGATTCTGGAGCCATTGGTGGAAACATGAGCCACGAGTTCCAAATTTTGGCTGAAACAGGCGAAAGCACAGTATACTATGATAAGCGATATGAAGAATTAGCCAACAGTGCAAATATCGATTTTGACGAATTAAGCAGTTTATATGCGGTAGAATCTGAAAAGCATGATCCTGCCACCTGCCCCATTCCTGAAGACCAATTGTTGGTTAAGAAGGGAATTGAAGTCGGGCATATTTTCTATTTTGGAACAAAATATTCAGAGGTCATGGGGTTAAAAGTTACAGGGTCTGACGGTAAACCATTCCATCCAGAAATGGGATCTTACGGTATTGGTGTTAGCCGTTTAGTAGGCGCGATTATTGAGGCATCTCATGATGATAAAGGAATTGTTTGGCCAGAAGCTGTGGCACCGTTTAAAGTGATGATTATCGACCTAGTAAATTCAGATGATGCAACGATGTCCATGGGCTGTCAGTTGCATAAAGCCTTAATCAGTATGGGCATAGACGTCTTGTATGATGATCGCAATGAACGTCCTGGTGTTAAGTTTGCGACAGCTGATTTGATCGGTATTCCGTATCATGTGATCGTTGGAAAACGATCTACTGAAACAGGATTGGTTGAGTTGAAGCATCGAAAAACGGGTCAAGTTCAAGAAATGACCCTTGACCATATCATCGAGAAGTTTAATAAGGATAAGTCATGAGCCGTATTTCGTGGGTCATAGCACGCCGATATTTTAAAAGCCGTAAAAGCGACGGATTTGTGTCGATGATGAGTGGATTTTCAATGGTGGGGATTGCTTTGGGCGTTGCCACATTGATTGTCGTGATGGCTGTTATGACGGGGTTACGTGATGATTTAATGGATAGAGTCCTGGGATTCAGAGGGCATTTAAACATAGTTCCAGTCTCTGGCACCGTGGAATTGAAAAACTATCTTCCCCTACAACAAGAGCTTTCTAAATATCCGTTTGTGACATCTGCTGTTCCGGTATTAGAACAACACACACTGATTACGATTAAGGATCATTTTCAAGGTGCCATTGTTCACGGTATGAATTTTAATGATTTGAAAACACAATCTTTAGTTGGGCAAAAAGTCATCATGGGGGAAATTCCATTAGATGAAAAGGCAACGGGTGTTGGTATCGGAAAGATTATGGCTGAAAAATTCGGATTGGATATTGGGGATCAAATTACCTTTGTAAACCCGATGGGGGTTCAAGGTCCGTTTGGGCCAATGCCACGAACTGGGACGTATTCCGTTGCATTTATATTCGATGTTGGGTACCGCGAATTGGATGCTAACTTTGTATTTATGCCATTACCGATTGCTCAATCATTTTATAACTTTGAAGGTGCAGTCACAGGGATTGAGGTTCGTGTAGATAATCCTGATAATGCAGAAAGCTTTGCAACGGATCTAAGGCACGCATCCGAAGATCGTTATAATGTATATGATTGGCAGAAAATTAATACAGGGTTTGTTGCATCATTAAAAATTCAACAACAGATTTTTTTCTTGATATTAAGCCTGATTATTTTAATTGCAGCCTTTAATATTATTTCAAGTTTAACGATGTTAGTACAACGCAAAACAAAAGACATTGCAATCTTGCGCACCATGGGTATGGGACGCAATGCATTGATTCAAATCTTTATGATTATGGGATCATTGATTGGAATCGTTGGAACGATGCTTGGGGTTGGGTTAGGATTGTTATTATCATTCAATTTAAATACGATTCGTCTGTGGATTGAAAAAATAATTGGCGTTCGATTGTATCATGCTGATGTCTATTGGTTAGTACATTTACCTGCAAAAGTCGTCACCAGTGATGTTATAACGATCACGTGTATGTCATTGTTAATCTCATTTCTTGCGACATTATACCCTGCCTGGCGAGCAGCAAAATTAGATCCAGTGGAGGCTCTTCGTTATGAATAAGAAACAACCTTATGTAAGTATAACTGGATTAAAGAAAGTCTATGGTGCAAAGCAAAATCAACTGTTGGTGCTGGATGATGTTGAATTAGAATTGTATCCTGGGGAAATCGTTGGGTTGGTAGCCCCTTCAGGAACTGGAAAATCAACCCTGTTGCATCAAATTGGTTTGTTAGAAAAACCAACCGCAGGTGACATTCGGATTATGGATTCGATGACGGCAAAATTATCGGACAAAGATCGCACGTCGTTGCGGTTGAATCATTTGGGATTTGTATATCAGTTTCATCATTTGTTGCCTGAGTTTACGGCATTGGAAAACATCATGATGCCCCAGTTAATTCAAGGAACAGATTATAAAGAAGCAAAAGAACGCGCCCTATTTTTATTGGAACGTTTGAATGTTCATCATCGGTATACGCATCGCCCGTCTGAATTATCTGGCGGAGAGCAACAGCGTGTAGCAATTTTAAGGGCATTGGCGAATGCTCCCAGTATCCTATTGGCGGATGAGCCCACTGGAAATTTAGACGAAGATACGGCACAGATTGTATTTGAGGAATTGATTCATCTGGTGCGAACACATAATATGACAGCATTGATTGCAACGCATAACTTAGCCTTGGCTAAAAAAATGGATCGAGTGATTACAATTAAGGAGCGGAAAGTAAGACCGTGGATATCACCATCAGACCCGATTTAATACTGTTTGAACCGATTGCGCGTCGGTTAAAATTATCCCCTTACCACAAGGGGATTTTGTCGCGTCTGAACATTTTTACGGTTAAAGATCTATTATTTCATTTACCAAACTCTGTTCAATCTAGGCGTTTTTTTGAAACAATTCAGGATTTAAAAACGTTTTATTCTGACCCCAAAAACATATCAATAAAGGCTGGAATTGTTGGCGAGGTTGTTGTTCATGAAACGACCAAGGTGAACCATATTCCAACCCGCGTTGTTGTAAAGGATGCAACGGGAGGAATGGAGATTATATTCTTTCATATCAAACCGTCATACCTGCTGACCAAATTACCTGTGGGACGACGTTTTGCCTTTGGAGGTGCAATCAATACTTATCTGGGACGCATTCACATGGTGCAGCCGGATGTCATTTTAGACCCACTTCAAAAAAGTACCTTAGACGGCAACGATCGAATTTATGGATTGACAAAAGGGTTGAGTCAGAATTTCTTTCGAAAAATAATGCCAAGTATTATTGGGGCATTACCAAATATTCCTGAATGGGATGACGCGACTGTTAAAGACCACAATTGGCCAAATTGGACAATTGCTATAAAATCATTGCATACTGCTGATTCAGATATGGATTTAGCGCCAACAACCCCTGCCCGCCAACGACTAGCTTATGATGAATTTTTGGCTCATCAAGTATCGATGATTTTAATAAAGCAAGCCTATCATCGTGCTGCAGGAATTCCAAAGCTATGCCAGGGAGCCTTGGTGCAAAAAGCATTAGAACTTATTCCGTTTAAGTTAACGAATGCTCAGGTGATGGCGCTTAACCAAACATTGGACGATTTAAAAGATACGCATCAAATGCATCGATTAATTCAAGGAGACGTGGGGAGTGGTAAAACAATTGTGGCGTTATTGGCGATGTTGCATACTGTAGAGTCTGGATTTCAAGCGACATTATTGGCACCAACGGATATTTTGGCGCGTCAACATTTTGCAACGATCAAGCCTATGTGTGATCAATTAGGGGTTGAGATTCGCTTATTCACAGGTCGCGATAAAACAAAAGAACGACGTATAAATAATGAAGATTTGCAATCGGGGAAAATTCAAATTGCCGTTGGAACCCACGCATTGATTCAAGAAACCATACAGTTTCAAAATTTAGGACTGACCGTGATTGATGAGCAACATAAGTTTGGAGTGGCTCAGCGTGCTGCTTTATCTGAAAAAGGACACTTTATTGATACCTTATTCATGAGTGCGACGCCAATTCCACGAACGATTGTGTTGGCACGATATGGTGATTTAGATGTATCGATCATTGGGGAAAAACCCCCAGGGCGTAAGGATATTAAAACATTGGTGATGCCAGTGACAAAGGAAGCAGAATTGATTGCGTCTCTTGATCGGTCTATCAATACTGGGAATCAGATTTATTGGGTGTGCCCGTTGATTGAAGAATCCGAGGTGTTAGACCTGACGGCATCAGAAGATCGTTACAAACAGTTGTGTGAAGCCCTGCCCCACCGTCGAATTGGAATGGTGCACGGACGCATGAAAGGACCTGAAAAAGATGCCGTGATGGCAGAATTCAAGCAAGGAAATTTAGATATTCTTGTTGCCACAACCGTCATTGAAGTGGGTGTTGATGTTCCAAAAGCAACGGTTATGGTCATTGAACATGCGGAACGGTTTGGATTAGCTCAGTTACATCAACTGCGTGGGCGCATCGGTCGTAATGATCAAGAGTCAACTTGTATTTTATTGTATGCCCCTAACCCAACGGAGATTGCTCAATCGCGCTTAAAAATCATGCGCGAAACCAATGATGGTTTCAAAATTGCCGAAGAAGATTTAAAACTGCGTGGTGGCGGTGAAGTCGCCAGCACTCGTCAAAGCGGATTTCCAGATTATATCTTTGGAGACCCTTTTGAACACCGACAATTGATGGAGCTTGCCTATAACAACGCAACAAAACTACTTAAAGAAAATCCCGATTTAAGTGGTATAACTGGCGATGCTGTTCGCCTGTTATTGAAGCTCTACAACCGGGATGATACCTTACGTTATGTCCGATCTGGCTAGCAACCTGGCAACGTGCCGTTGCATCCATTGCCTAGATCCGAGCAACGTGCCGTTGCATCCGTTAGTTAGGCAGATCCGATGTGGTCTGTGACACGGATTCCATAAAGCAAGTTTGCAACCAATTAGAAATTTATTCGCATACCCCTATTGAGTCCAGCGTCACGCTGGCAACCTGCGGTTGCATCCATTGCCTAGATCCGAGCAACGTGCCGTTGCATCCAACTTGCGCAGGTTCATTTTATTCGTGATGAGCTGTAAATCTGAGTTGATTCCAACTGTTTCTTTTCTTTTGAAAGCTTTTTGATCTCTCGTTTCAATTTTATTAATTCCTGGGCATATTTTTTGCGGTTAATTTCTTTTTGCAGTTGAAATACTTTCAAAGCATCGCTTTCTGGTTTATTTAAGTCCCGTTGATCGCTATACTTCAATAATATTAAACACTCTCGAATAGTCTCCTGTCTTTCGTGACTGGATTGGATTCTACTCTCAATACGCTGAAGATTAGCCTGATACTGTTGAGTTGGTGAATGTGGTTCTGCTGCGGATAAAGTTGAAAATGAGCTTACCATAAGCGTAATAAGAAATCGATTCATAATGCGTCTCCTTATATCAAAGCTCATGATAAGCAATAAACGTTAACATCTTATTAATTTGGTAAGTTTTGTGTCTATTTTTAGATGTTAAGACGTTTGCCGAAATACCCTCCTCAATTTCAGCAAGGTTTGATTCCAGTTGGCGCCGGTATGCTTCAGCTGGGGGCGCAAGGCTTCGTGTGCGAGATTGCATCCATCTGATTTTTCACCGTTTCAAAACATTAGTAATTAAAACAGTCTCTACGTTTTATTGTGTAATCCGTGTCGGATCACATCGGATATAGCGATTGAGTCCAGAGTCACGCTGGCAACGTGCCGTTGCATCCGTTAGCTTAGATCCGATTGGTTCTTGACACGAATTATAAGAAAAAGCGCTGCCGTTAATCTGGGATTAATAAAGGTTAATAGTTAGTTAACGCGATTTTTTTACCACCCCCCGCCCTAGTCACCCTCAGTGACCTTCGGGTGGGGGGACAAAACCCACTCCTTAAATCGAGACTAAATAGACGAAGCAATCCGTCTTTTCTTCACGAAACGGTGGGCTAAAAATAAACTATGCAAGTGCACTAAAGATAGAATATCGTACAAACGTTAACAGACAATGAATAAAAGAAGATTGTTTTCAACGTGACGCCAGGGATGATCCCTGACCCCATTAGGTGAAGAGTTTTTAAAAGTTGAAATTACTGAATTGTCGCAACGTTGTTTTTTGTAATCCGTGTCGTGCCGTTGCACCAGCGTGACGCTGGACTCAATAGAGTTATAGGAATAAATTAACGTTGTGTTTCACAATCCGTGTCAGATCACACTCGATCTAACTCATCGGGTGCAGCCTCAGGCTGCTTTGTAATCCGTGTCAGAACGAATTGGATCTAGCTATAGGGTGCAACCTCAGGTTGCCAGCGTCACGCTGCTATTTGGAACTTTGTTTTAAGGCTCCTGTTAATAAATCAATCAAATGTGATTCTTTTTCTTTGCTGCCACGGGATGATCCAAATTCAAAGGCATATGCATCTTTTAAACAGGAGCCAAAAATACCTGCAATGGTGGATACGATGCCGATGACCTCACCTGACAATGACATTTTGAAAATCGTCAGCGCAGCTAAGCATCCTAATAAACCTAATAACGCGCTTAAAACCATAATATCTCCTCTAAAATTTCTTCGACCGGATTGAAATAATGACGTATCCCGATGACGAGCATTTGCACGATCTTCAACCATCAACTTATCAATCTCACGCTGAAATTGAAGTTGTGCTTCGGGTGAATTTCGCAATGTATTTCGCATATGGTTAATATCGTTCGTGCCCGTTAAGCTTTGTGCCGTTTCGACAATGCGTTCCGCAACGTCTCCAGACTCATTTCCACCCACTAATTTTGCAATTACTGGGGCAAATTCTAAAAGGCCTAAAGCCATAGTTACAAATGATGACATGTTTAGTTCTCCTTATGTTTAAATAAAAAAATCCTCCGAAATGGAGGATGGTTAATGGCTGACAATTGCAAGCCGTGGGTTAATATCGGGTCTATACGTTATCTAAAACGTGTTACCGAAACTGTCTATTTAATCGTTATTTTCCATTTTTCAAAAATAGTGTGAGCTTTTTGTTGTTGCTTCTTCGTTGCGGTAGCGTTAGCAACAATATCCACCAAAAAAAAGACTGCTCTGCCTTTAAAATCTGAGCCACATTTTCCAAGGCCTTCAATTGCTAGCAATTTCCAATCCAAATCCTCATCACCTTGTGTGTTATTTAAAATAGTAGCGTATGCATTTGCTGCAAGGTCAAACTGCTGAAGCTTTAACAAGCTATCCGCGTGAGACAGTCTGATTTCTAGCGTTTTGTTAAGATCAGTTGCTATTGAGTGATAACGTTGAATGTTAGGCTCCTCTGATTTTGATTGCAGCAAATTTGCGCCTTTCATCGGGGAAAAAGCAATAAGTAGCATTAGTATTGAACTGTGTTTTAGCATGATGTTAAGTCCTTATCTTATAATGTTAATGTATTGTTAAGCAGATTCAAGCTATAGTGTTATTTAAGCATAGAATGGAAAAAAACAATGAAACAAAATATTCTATTTTTAATCACACTTTTTATCTTAAACTCTACTGTTACCCTTGCCGCAGATCTTCAAACGCCTTTAGATGAAAACTCTGCTTTAGATTCTGCAACAACTGCACCTGTTTCACATAAAACGGTAAAACGTCCACCTCCTTTGGAGTTTCCAAAAAGTTTTGGCTTGGCATCCGATAGTGTTCTATCTAAAATCACACTCAAAATCAGCCAAGTTGCTATATCCGGAAAAGACACCATACTTCAAATTTTCACACACCAAAATATGGATGCTTTGAAAGTATTTGTGATCTCAGCGACCCTTACATGTTTGTGGGTGACAGGCGAGATTATAACGTGGACATTTGGTGCATTAAACTCTTTACGAAAAGCAGTTTTAGCGCCAAAATCTGCCACAAAAACAGCTTAATTCTTATTATGAGATGGATCATTTTTTTATGCATAATAGTATGCATGCTTGTTCATATCGATCCAACATCAGCCGCTGCTCTTAATACAGAGTGGCGGTTAGATTATACGACGGGTGAAAGTGTCCTGGTGGATTCGACTAATAAAATATTAGAACGGAATCTTCCTGAAAGTGTATCTGACCTTAGGATTTCTGATGAACATTCAGATTTTGTTTTAGGAGACGTTCATTACACACGCAAAAGCGGGACTCCACTGATCTTAATATTTCAGTCAGAATTATACATCGATACATTATCTCATCAAGATGATGAAACCTTAGAACTTAAAGTATTCATATATCGATATTGTTTTTTTGCAAATAAATCTTATCATCTACCCTCAGAAATTAAATCTATAACACCGTATACACTGTTGCCTGAAAATACAACATACTCTGACATTGAAATAGATGAGCCGTCGTTAAGTGTTATGTTTACGTATAAAGCCCACCATAAGCGCCCGTTGGACGGTTCAGACTGCGTATGCTCTCGCCGACTGACAGCAGCTACTCATCGAACGTTATTGGGGTATAAGTATGCCGACGAACAACTAGAATGTTATCCAATATACCATTTAACTGCCTTTCATGAAGGATATGAAGTACTGAATAAAGAGTTTACATCCACTCAACCCGTACCGTATCGCCGGTGTGATGTAAGTAGAGGGCGTTTGGATCAATCCAGCATCGAACATATTGCGCCCGATCGTATATCGATTATCACAGCAGAAGAATGGCTTCGTCCAGATACTAGCGTTCCTATTCAACTTTCACGACGTATAGAGCTGCCAGTAACAACTGAAGCAAACTATGAACATGACGATGTTAACCTTCGTTCCAATAAATTATCCAGATCGTTTGTACGGTATAATTCGGATACCATCATACTTTCAGAAACATCTGAAGTTATTGCATATTTTGAAATGTTTGCAATACATGATTTAACGAAGCCCTTGAGGTATAAACGTCCTGGTGGAGCGATTTACACAAGAGACCCCATCTCATTTAGCGATGATGAAGAGGATGGGGATATTGGGTTTGAATTGCTATAAATTACATATTAGGTATGTACATGTGTATAAAAATTTTAATATTCTTCAACTCTTTTGAACCAAGGCGCTCGTGCTGTTCTTCCGACATACTCTTGAAAA
The DNA here is from genome assembly GCF_014896945.1 of Candidatus Bodocaedibacter vickermanii. Lineage (GTDB taxonomy): Bacteria > Pseudomonadota > Alphaproteobacteria > UBA6184 > UBA6184 > Bodonicaedibacter > Bodonicaedibacter vickermanii. The sequence continues at coordinate 175,041 of NZ_CP054719.1, read as the reverse complement.
GTGGATTCAGAAGTGCTATTGCGGATTCAGCTTTAACTGTAGCCTCAGTAATTTTCCCGCAATTAATTAAATGAGAAATCTCTGCTTGTAATGAGTGTACATATAAACGCAACGCCATCATAGTTTGATCATTCGCCGAAGCTGAATAAGCAGCGATCAATAGATTTAAGTCAGCATTCGGGTCCATAGCGTCTTCACCCAAAGCATCAGCTGCAGACAGGTTAGATACAATTATTCCCATTGCAAGAAATAATGATTTAATAGTCATGTGATATTTGTTTCCTTTATTATTTTAAACACCCACAACTATATATTAATAATCTTCTATTTTTTAGATATTAATCGATAGAATCTATGAGTTCCAACATCAATAACTGGGTGTTTTTCTAATGCCCACGAGGGCGGACTAAGCCATACTGCGTGATAATGATCTGATCCATTAACAACGTCCTCACCCCTGCTTGCTAAAAATTCCTCTGCAATCATTCTGCATAACGAATAGGTTTCATCAGTTATGTTTGAAGATAACAGTAGTTTTAAATTTGGATCATTTTTATTCCAGCATGAAAACTGATACGGTTTTAAACAGACCTCTCTGGGTGTTTGTCCAAAATACGACGGTTGAATGCGCCAACGATTCCAAATCACACTAGCCACGGCCTCTAATCCGATTAGCCCAACTTTTGCAACTTCGCCCCTTGCCTCACCATATAATGTGCGTGCGACAATGTCTGCATCTGAAAATGTATCGATCATGCGATGCTCCTTAATGTTGGTTTACCTTTGCGTCGTAACGTTAATGTGCCCTCATAAGTTCCATCTTTTCGAACAAAGGATTCAGATTGATACGCCTGAATCCAAGTATCATCGCCCATCTGAGTCGTTAATTCGCAGGGGATTTCCCCACAACTGTTGAAAGTGATCAGAAGAGGTGTTTAACAGCATCAAAGTTGCCCCCGGATAATAGTATCATCGACTTAACAAAGGATTTTTCAAGAGCAAGATTAAAACGAAACAGAGGGATTTTAAAACCTTGGAGTTTTGTTTTTATTTTATACGCTAAAAACACAAGCGCTGTAATTAATACCATATAAATATAAACTCTCATACCATTCATCGAGTGGCTTAAAAAATGCTTATATCCTAGGTTTTGTTTAATAAACTTAAAAAACACCTCGATATCCCATCGTCTGCGATAGAGCTCCGCAATTTCTAAAGCACTCATATCGAATAGGTTTGTTAAAAACCATAGTTCGTTTCCTTCTTTATTGAGCATCTTAATTAAGCGAAGAGATGTGGGAAGTGGGGCTTTGTTTCCTTTTGCATATAGGGCAACGGTTAAATCCTCCATAATAGGGCTGGATACTGAGTGTGTTTTAACTATGTGATACCGTCTTCCGACATTCAGCCGCGTTATAAATTTGTAGTCTTTGGCTTCAAACTCTCCAAACGTTCCAGCTTTACTAATCCCTCGATCGAAGAGTAAGATGTCTTCACTATCAACTCGAGCCTCATTAATGGCTCTAACAAGAGCCAAATCTTCGCTGGACTCTTCTTGTAACGTACAAAAGCGAATACTTGTTGGGAGTTGTTGCCGTAATCCTACACTGACTTTAATTTGACTGTCGGAGGCTTTCCCACCTATTTTTAAGCCATCTTTAATTAAACGACCAGACAAATTAATGATGGTTGAGTCAAACCGATGCAACGTTCGTTCATTGATGGTTCCAAGATCAGATGACAGCTTATTTACTAGTGTCCGGTAAATGGCTTCAAAATAACTCCACTTTATGTCCTTTAAACGTTTTGATATCCCACTATAGCTAACGGACGGAGTGGGTTCAAAATGATCGATCCCTTCGTTGATTAAGGTCTCCAACATTCGCAAGCTTGTTTTCTTTCCTAATAATATCAGCCGCATTAATCCTTTAAATATCAACTCTCCTGTTAGTTTTGTATTATATCGATTCACCCCGTAACTTGTTGCCAAGTCTTCTAAGTCGTCTTTCGTTACGAGCTCCATTATGCCTTCAATCGTTTCCATTGAAAATCCTAGCCTTTCTACTGTTTTCTCAACAATAGCTTCTTTTTATGATCACTTTCAACAGTTGTGGGGATTTCCCCCTGTTTAATTAAAGACATCAAGGGCAGAATTTTATGCCGTTCTGTTGGATCTATACATTGCACCCCGTACATAGAATTCACATCAAACAGATTAATGCGTTGCTCTAGTAATTCGTCATACGAATGAATGTTAATCTTTGTCTCAATATCGTTTGGAGTTAACGTCATGTACAAAGCATCCCCGACGTGTGCATCAGGACCAAGATACCCACCATAAGGATGAATATGTTTTCGTTTTGATGCGGCATTCGCCATTCTGTGATTTTCAACCGTTTGTTGATCCACAATACTGGTGCTGCACGTAAAATAGTTTTTGGTATACAGTATCTTGTTACTGGGTTGAGTTAGTTTAACCCCTATGCTTTCGTGATCCACGGCATGCCATGCTTTAATCACCAAGTCTATTGATGAACATCGTCCATACAGACGTTTGCGGTCTTTGTCCAACTGTTGATAAATAGGCGTTGGTGAATACTGTTGATCATCCACATTCACAGTTGCGGTAATCTCTTTATGGAGCACCATCGTTGGCTTTAATTCCACCTGAATACACAACCGCTCAGGAAATGGATGCCTGCATAGGGCTTGAAGTTTTCCGCCAGATCCTGTTTGCAGTAATGAAGGCCAGCTTATACGAGGCTTTCGTAACAGTTGATGGCGTCGTTCTTCCGATCGAACCAGTCGATTTATCCATCTGTTTAACATTTTATTCTCCTTGTGTTGTGACATAAAAAAAGCCCCCATACGTTTCCGTACAGGGGTGATGTGCCAACCTGCGGTTGGATTCGAGCAACGTGACGTTGCATCCAATGTGTTCGGGCACGGATTATAATTTTTTCCAACCGTATTTATAGCTAAACGCCCATAAAACAATTACGCGGCGCCCTTTGCTCCAGACTTTCTTCTAACGGATCCAACGGCACGTTGGCAGGGATGATCCCTGGATCCATTAGATAATGCGAATAACTTTATGAGTTGTCGTAATGTTATTTTTTCAATCCGTGTCAGATCATATCGGATCTACCTCATGAGTACAGCGTCACGCTGTACTGTGTATTTTTTTTCTAAATACTCTACTGATTCACTTAAAACTGGATGCAATCCGATTTCTAACTGAGTCATTGGAAAACCAGCAGCAAAGGTTTCAAATGGCAATGTTTTGTTCCGCTGATAATATTGGTATTGATCATCAGCATCACGCATCACTTTAACCCACGCAACGATGTAATCTGGCGTTTGTGGAGGAAGCACATGATCACCTGTTGTTTCTTTTAACGTTGCAGAGCTTCTCACCGAAAAGGCTTTGTCAGGTGCCCACATAAAGGTTACATCTGCCCACGTTATACCACCTTCATTCGATAGAACGAAACTAACAATGGGCCCTTCTATCGGCAATGATTGAATTCTTGAATCCAGAACCCTACACCAGTTTTGTGTACTAAGCTGGGTAACTGAGGTATCTTCGGTGACCAAAATCCTGCATTTTACCTGTGTGGTAAACGATCGATTCAAAGCATAGGCGTTCATCCATTGAATCAACTCTTGGATAAGTTCAGGCTCATTGGCAGACTCCATATCTTTAACTGTCAGTCCGATCGATTCACCAGATGCTTCTGTTGCCACTGTAACCGTGGTATGCGTTATGATGGGCATCGCCCAACTTAGCAACAGTTTAACAGAATATGCTTGATATGGAATACTGACCAGTTGATCATTCTTATCCAGAAATGTCAGGGATTTCGGCACACTTGCACGATGATACGTCGTCGGCAATAACTCTGCATGTTGAACATCATACCCTGCATGCGTGGCTTTATGGGCAATCTTTGTCCATTGATCTTCAAGGGCTGCACCAGAGTATGTTTCAATGTCGTGAAATAGCCTGCTAGTAATATGGGATCCAACATCCATCATGCCCGATTCCATACGATTATTTTGCAATTTGAATGACCCGGAAAGCCCCTTTAATGCCTGATCGATTGGCGTAATATAAAGGCTGTCTCGTTCATGTAATCCTTGTGTATCCCAGACAGTCAGCGGCTTATCTACGGAAACCCAACTTACAGAATGGGTCACCCGATCAATGTGCAGATGCCCTGCGTTAGCGCCTTCACACTCTTTGATATTTGCGGACAATTTAAAATCTTTGTTCAATTCTGAAATTATGGTTGAACGTTGAGTTTGAAACGTATCATCCAGTGCTATCGCTGTCCACGTACTTAACCCATCTTGAATGTGAGTGGGACGTTCATAAACGCGACCTTTAAAGATACATTCATCCTCTCGCCATAAGCTTACAGTTGATGCAGCAATAGCGTTTGTTGTCGGCAACTCCCACGTTAAGGTTGCGGGTTTTTCCTTGGACTGTTCCAACCGAAATGACACGACTCCGGGTACATCCATACCGTATTCGTTAAGAAGCGACCAACTCATGATGCCACCTCTGCAAACACATACCTCCAACTGTAATTAAAGTCCCAGGGGCTGTATTTATGTCCCCATTTTTCAAATCGAAATACGATAAGCTCATCAAATCCCCGCGGTTTAATCGTGACGCTATCCCCCACCTTTAGTGTACATTTTGGCAGAACATCACCGTTTCCAGATAGAGTTAACGTCCGCAGTTCGTGCCCCTCAATGACTGCATCACCTTGAATAGTTTTGCGAATGACAAGATGATCAGATCTACTTTCCCAGTGTTCTTGATATTCCCGGTCACTGTGTTTGGGAAACGATAATCCCTCAATCTTGGTATAGCGATCCGTCATTAGACCACCTCCATTGCGTAACGAATTAATACCGTACAGGTGACGTGTAAAGGATCCGTAGAAAACTGCGCAGTCTGTCCCCACCACTGAGTAAAAACATCCACGGGATCAGTAGTTCGAATTAACGTATGAAATTGATTCAACCACTGCAACATTGCTTGCATAGGAGTCTCTTTTGAGGGATAAAAAGTCACATTCAATGAAACCTCACAACTTTCTGGACGTTGAATCCATCGTTGGATATTCACCCCCATTACATTCGTTTGATCGGCGACATGGTGGCTTGCAATAACGGGAACCGATGGCCATTCTTGGCGCAAACGATCCATAAAATCGACGACGATATCTGTCATGATAGTTTTCCTTTTTTATTAAAAATAGGCAGCGTGGCAACCTGAGGTTGCATCCCATAGCCTAGATCCGATGTGCTTAGACACGGATTTCAGTTTTTACAAACCGTATTATCTATTGGATCCAACGTCACGTTGGCAGCGTCACGCTGTATGTTAAATTGAACTAATTGAGTGTCTGGAAAGCAGACGGGTGTTTGCATCAACATCCATACCTGATCATTCCATTGAATGCGCATGTTATCTGTATATTCAAATGGGGCGCGAACTGTAACACATGCCGTGGATTTTGAATTAAATTGAGGGCGAACGTCCGCCCAAACCTCACGTGTTGCATCCCAGGACTCTGGTTTTGAATGTCCCCAGGCATCATAAGTTCCAGCTGTGTTTACTAAAATTTGAATGCGATCTTTCCATCGTTTTGTCATAATCCGTCTCCTATTAAAAATATTTATTGCCTTAAATGGCATTGCGGCGGTAGTGTCAAAAGCTCGTTTAATCATCACGTACGTAAACAAACATTAGAAGAAACTTATTTGCAGACCTTGATGTTTCTGATAAGTTGACCATGTCAATTAGGAGAATATTTATGATGAAAACACCACTTTATGCCTCTGTAATTATCGGAGCATTTGTATCTACGTTATCTGCTGCAGACGCCATAAACGGCAGTAACGCGGACTCTCCACTACCTGGATCAATAAATCGTTTAGCACAAGCACTTCCTCCTGAATTACAACAGTTTGTGTGCCATGAAAACATTCCAGGGATTTCTAATAATGTACTGCTGCGCCTTACACAAGCTCAGTACGATGCTCATTGTTCAGTAATTGCAGGGTTATCTCATGTTAGCTTTATTATTATAAAAGAAGAACCTGGTTTAACTCAATCAACGCAAGACTCTCAACCATCGGTAGCATCAACTGTAGTCGTTAATTTCAGTCAAGACAGTCAAGAATCTCTTCCACCACAAACCCAACCAGCATTTCCAGATAGTCAAGAACCCCTTCCGCCAACAGTACCCCATATGCTTACAGAAGAGTCTTAACTTTCATTGCTTTCAATGGGGCTAAGGCGCCGTGTACGACAGACATATCCGGTGTATCGCTGTCGTACAAACATCGAATTAAATTCATCCAAATGCCTTCGATTAATGCGGGAATTGGGGTTATCCCTCCTCGTGCAATAATGCGAATACTTTGAATCTCTGATGCGATCGGTGGCCAATCTGCCTTAATCCCCAATCGATGTCCTACAACACTGAATCGTTCTAATGGTAAAGTTGTCCATGTTCCCGATGCAGTGCAGATGCTAACTGATTCCAATGAGCGCACTGGACCGATTGGCAATTGAATCCATAGTGCCACACCTTCCGAGGCTTGAGATAATCTACTAAGGCGGTGTTTTGATTTTACCCATTGATCAAGGGTTAACTCTAATCGAACATCGCCTAAAATAGATTGCGTATACGTTTCGATGTACTGCTTTGCCACGCACGTTAAATGCCGTAATAAATCATCGTCATGATCATGGTGAATCCGAAAGGCAGCTTTAAGCCGCCCTAAGGATAAGGAGGGGGTCTCCCCCTCCTCTATAATACGCCAGGTCATTCTTATTCTCCAAAATGGATCAATTTAATGGCATCAAAATCAACGACATCGCCGCCAACTCTGCGGGTTGCGTAAAACTCTACATAGGGTTTTGCGCTGTATGGATCTCGCAAAATAGATAATTCCTGACGATCCACAATTTGATATCCTTGTTCAAAGTTACCAAATGCCACGGAAATGCTTGAATTTGCAGGATCCAATGCTGGCATATCATCAGAAATGACGACAGGATATCCCAACAACGTATTTGCTGCTTCACCAGCAAGACCGCTTCCGGTATGCCATAACACATGACCCGTTGATGGATCTTTAATTTGACGCAGTTTGGATTGAGCAGATCTGGACATTATCCAACATGCATTGTTTAAGTATTCACTTTTAACGGAATCTAACGTCTTAAATAAAACTTCTAAAGCAGATGCATCATCTATAAATCCACCATTGACAAGCGTTGAAAACGTTTGCAGTTTCCCCCACTCTGCAGTATGTGTACCTACATATTTCAAGAGTCCTTTGGGTTGATTGATGCCGTCACCTTGAATGAACCCTTTGTTTTCAATGGCCGCCATTTGTGAGGCTATACGCCCCATTAACCACTCCTCAATTGGAATTTGCGCATCGTCAATTAAGCGTTGACTTAATCGCAATTTGGCATACAGTTCATGGACACCGATGCGGCGTTTTTCTAACTGAGACGGATCTGTTTCATTGCGAGCTCCCGTTTCAGTTACCCAACCAACATTGGGTGAATTACGCTCAACAACAATGTCTAAACTATCACTGGAAATAGTCGTGCTGGATGCCAATTGACGTAAGGGGGATAAAGCATCTACTTTAGATTTAACTTGATCTCCAATCGTCGTTGGCATTACCAATCCGCCTTCTGCGCTTTCACTGGTTAGGGATTTTGTTTCCCAAGTTACTGCTCCAGTTTGAACAAAGTCTTTGAATTCAGTTGTTGATTGATCATTTAAATATGGTGTCATATTCGTTTCTCCTGTTTATAAAGTGTTGATTTAATTAATAAGAAAGGTAAGCGTCAATGGGCACTTGCCCTTTGGTCAAGTGACATTTTCACCCACCCACCCCGGCAGACCGTCGCTTCGCGCCTCTGTCTGCCTTCCCACTAACGGCGAGCTTTCAGCCCGCCGAAAGGTAGAATTTTGATATAAAAAAAGCACCCCGAAGGGTGCTGTGTTTAGATATGTTATGTAAAGCCACGTTTCACAATTTGCTAAAGGTTTCGTCCACGTGCAAGATTAAAAAGTAGGATCTCAACATATCTACAAATGATAAAGGTAACTGGCTTAACTCCTTTACCTGCCCCATCTTTTTATCCCGGTCAGCCACGCGCAACCAAAACACGTTTTTTTCATGCATCGTCAACGCACGGATGGTATTATTTAAGTCTCGCGTGTATAAGGACATATGAACTCGCGCTGCTGTAGATGAAACCCTTCCCTGCGCCAACAACGCTCCCAAAATAAACTGAGCTAGTGTTTGATTGGTCGCAAGCCTAGGAACATTAAGGGTAATTATATTCTCTTTTGCAACATGAACCGACGGCATATGAATACATCTTAATTGAATATAAGATTCATTATCCATAATAGTCATCTCTGTGCTTGCGGAAATCATAGTTCCTTGCAGACAAACAAACAGCACTGCCTTTAGTAAGTTGATCATGGGTTATTCATTGCCTGTGATGCAATGTGTATTGTCCATCCACATACTGCTGTATAAAAAATGGAGCAAAATTTATATACTTGTCTCTCTCAACTCCCTTTTTAGGATAATCTTTAGTTAATAGTTCACACGTTGGAATACATGCTATAGACATCATTTTAAAGGGCTCGTGTAACTTGTTATTAAGAAGATGAAGCTGTCTGTTAAAAAGAACAAAAGTCATCGTTTCAATATTATCTATATTTAATCCAAACATTGATATTAATGCTTGTTGTACTAATGTAGGTATTTCAACGTTGCTTACAGATGCTGCACACTCAATTTGAAATATTGCAGGACAGTTATTGTTCGACAAGACCGCGTTCTCATTAATTTTTAGCTTAAACATAAAGCCCTTTTTTGTTTGAGGTTGGTCAGTGGTTTCTGCATTCATAGTTATAGAAGCCTCAGATCCAACAACACATCGTATGGTGAATATAAGGCTTAATATAAGTGCGTATTTCATAATCCAGAACGCTCGTCAAGGTTTGTTTGAGCTAATCTATTTTCTAAAGCCAATGGTTTGAGGACATCTATTTGATCAACTATTTCAGACATAGGTGCCTGCCATAACACCGCACACTCATCATCGGAATCAGGCTCTAAATCAGGCTCTAAATCTTTTCTGATTAATTGCATCGAAGTGTATGTAAAATTGCGTCCGGGTAATATACCCGCACTTTGAAATTGTTGAATAATGGACCCCATAGCTGCTGCCACTACTGATTCAAAAGATTTATCCCCGTGCTGTGAGTATAAACGCTTTAAACCAATGTTAAAATATGGACTCTCACAAGATGCAGACCCATGATTGCAAACACAGTTAACAGGCTCGCCATCCCAGACAAGTTTTACGTCAATATCAATGTTAAACGTATCTTGATCGTGTCCTAGATCCCAAGCTGATCCACTTACCAAACTTAACCACATAAAGGCAAAGGCACTTAGATTTAAAATTATTCTCATTTATTTATCCTTTCTTAACTGTAAATTGCTTGATTTTTATATATATTTAACAAAGAAGTCAAATTTCTTTATGACTTAAAAACAAACTTAGTAAGGGGGTACTTTTATATTATAAAAGACTTAATTCTTTCTGTCTCAACCTATAGCCAACCGTATGAATAGAATCCGTTGACGACTGAATGCTCACACGTAATGAATTTTCATAAATGTGTTCGATTAATTCGCACTTACTTAAGACTAATAGATCTAATTCTTTTGAAAGCGAATGAATACTTTCAGAAGCTGTAGGGCTCGCCATACTTGATGTCATGTAGCTTTCAACACGTGTCATGACTATACCACTCTTTAAAAGCGGATCTATATTCACTTGAATAGTACTAACTGAACCTATTTCTAGGTTACCCAAGCAAAAATCTAATAATATTCTCTGTAGAGTCTGATTTGTTAACCCTCTAACACTCACTATCATTTCAAATGGTTTACTATTGATATCTTCTGCGATCTGACCTGCTGGATAGATAAATCGACCATTAATTTCTAAATACACACTAAACGAAAGATCGATGGCTTGTGATGCGTGAACATTATTAAATGCACTAAAACTAACGAATATAAACAGCCATAGTGTTATAAGAAACCGCATTTTATCACCTTATATTTATTATGCATTTATTAGTATAAAGAAAAAATCGCCCAAAGGCGGCTTTTTTATTAAAGTGCTATACTAATTCTGACTTATTGTTAGCCTCAGATATTGAAACACTACAAAAAAAGGGAAGATTTCTCTTCCCTTTGGTACGCTATCTACACAACGCAATTAGTCGGATTCATCAACCTTCAATGGAGACACATCGCCACTCAATCCCGGAACTGGTGTCAGCATAGGTGATCGACCATGATCCACTATTACATCAATAGTAAGTATTCCAGATACCCCATTAAATATAGAGGCTAAAGTAATTAATGCGCGCTCTGCATCAACATTTTCTCTCATAACTTCAACACCATTCCACATTATACGGTGGGCAGCAGGAATTCTTAAAGCCTCCATTAAAATAGCTTTGAAATCAGGGACCGTCATATTGCTAGAAATTGGAAAATCCCGTGGTTTACCAATTACTCCCCTTGTTTCGTCTAGCTGTCTAACTGTGATTATTAGCGTAGCAGCCTCGTCGCAATGTCTGAAAGCTGTGCCACACATCCCACCATTTTTCCCACCATGATGCCCTTGAGGTGAAAGCGCCCCCTCATGAGCAGCCGCCTCAGCCGCGTGAGACATTGTTCCAAGCAGACACATAGCATATAAAAATTTATTCATTATTCTTCTCCGTATTAACTTATTTTTAGAATCCTATCTATAATAGAATCTACTCCGTTTATCTAGAAAAAATATTACAATAGTTAGAATTGCTCTCTTAACAATCAGACAAAATTAAATAATGCTTCCTTATTTTCTTCTTTCTCCAGGTGATGATGGTGATCTTGGCGATCCCTCTTCGGAAGCCTTTGCTATTTTTATTAATGTTACACTTAGCCTCACAGAAATTTTTCCTTTAAACACCTGAGAATCTGGAATAAGGGCATATCCATCATCTATTGTTTTTATTATTATTTCGTACACACATCTTTAGCTTATATATAACAGTTATAGCAAATCACGGATAAAATGAACGTGCACTGTTTTTCTAATCAAACTTTATGCGTGCTTTTACGTGTGCTGGAAACGTCACTAAGGATATTTCCTTTAACGCAACCTTGTGTAAAACACGGCGAACATCGCCGCTCCCCCGTGCAGATTTTATCACTGTATATCCAATAGATAATCCACTTAATATGCGGCTTTGAATCAATTTAGCCGCCTCTTTTCCAACTTGGGTTTCCAAACATAATTCCAAGGTCACCCACAGTCCAAGCTTATCTTCTATTGCAGATACCACCCTACCAACGGGTGTGCCGGGATAATGCTGCCATAACACTGGAACACCCACACTCTTATCGATTGAAAACGCACCCGGCAATAACACATCTTTTAATTGATCTGGTTCGTGAAAGATACTCGCGTATCCTTCTATCTTTATTGTACGCACTTCGTTTTGCATTAAATTCTCCTTGGCAACCTGCGGTTGCATTCGTTAGATTACATCCGATTTGTTCCGACACATATTTCATAAAAACGACATAGTCACAGCTCTTAGTTAACAGAAATCATCTCTACCAATCGGATCTAACCTAATGGGTCCAGCGTCACGCTGGCAGGGCTGTAGCCAAGGGCTTGACGTTTTTCATTTTCACTTAAGAACGACGCATCAGATAACTTTCGCCACGTCGCTTCACGTCGGGGAGCCAATGCTGCAATGGCATCCACATCATAAGAAAACTTCAGATTTTCATCATATTTTTTTGCTACAAACTGTGTAAACGCATGCTGAAACCGTTCTAACAAGGGCAGTGTTGTATCCTCCCACAAATGAAACCTGGCTTCCTTGTAATTGGTATATGTTGCATCTCCTGGTACGCCCACTAACATTGGCGGCACCCCAAATGCTTGGGATATCTCTCGTGCAGCAATATGTTTCCCCTCGGAAAAATCAAGATCCTTGGGACTTAATCCCAGTTCTTTCCACTCCACGTCACCTTCCAACACCATAATGCGTCCGGCATTTCCTTGCCCAGAATACACCTGAGTAATACTATCCCGGATGGAATGCTTTTGTTCATCTGTTAACCCCCACCCATCATCAGTGCCTTTCCATATGAACACGCCCGATGGACGTCCACCGTTTTGCAATAACGCCAAATTATGGGTACTGACAGCATTGTGTTGGTCAATAGCCATCGCTGCCACTTCAATGGGGCTTAACCCATACCAATCATTCAACGGATGAATGGATTTTAAATGCAATACAGCTTCCGCAGATAAGCGACGCGTCGCTCCGTCCACAGTATAATCATATGCAGCAAGCTGTCCATTTTCCGTAATTACCCGCACGCGATCTGGTCTTAAAACCTTTAACTGTATAGGAATTCCGTGTTGATCAATATCAACATGCACAAAGGCATTGCCCGATAATAAAAATGAAGTTGCAAGATTCTCTAAAAAAGAAGCCCCAGATTCTCCAGGGCTTGGTCGTCGCAATAAATCTAATAAAGGGTGAGACATTAGCTCTGTATCCCCGTCATACAGCAACCAAGGTACAGTCGCGATCCCCCGTGCAATCATCGCTACGCATCGGTAAACTATTACATTCTTTTCATAGCCTTCTTTTACCAATGGAGCATAATGTCGCGATGTCCATTGCGCCTTTAATTGACTGGGCATCGCCATTTGAGGGCGCGGCGCTGTTTTTCGTCCTGTTATCCAATTCCACATGGTTTTCTCCTTAAAATAAAAAAGCCTCCCGATTAGGAGGCTTAGATTAATTATTAATCTCAACAGATTGATCACTATTGAATTTTTTAGGCGTCATTACCTAACGCACAGATCGGTAAAACTATCTTCTCACACTCTCCTTGTAATTTAATGAAGTCCTTTCTAAATGGCGTCAGAATGATCGACGCATAAAAAAAAGCCCCCATTTGAGAGCTGTAAGAATACACTAATATGCATATTATAGTTAAATTATACATATTCATTTTGATAAGTCAATCTATTTTTTTTAAATAATATTGATTTTTTTATAATCTATAGGCAATCACGGATAAAATGAACCTGCGATTGCTCCATATAATCCCTGTCAAATCACATCGGATCTAATTTATTGGATCCAGCGTCACGCTGGAGGCACGCTGTAATTGAAAAAGGCTTAAATCGTGGGGCTTGTAAAATGCAGAACTTAACAGGACGATACTCCCGATCATCATACCGACGATACACGCAAATAAAGGTTTCATTTCAATCTCCATCTTATATAAGGTATATGGGAATATTTTTTCAAAAGTCAAGAAACATGATGCGATTCTCTTAATATAGCAAATCACAGATAAAATGAACCTGTATTTACTGCAGATAATCCGTGTCAAATCACATTGGATCTAATTTATTGGATCCAGAAATCATCCCTGGCGGCACGTTGCGTTGATACTGGTTGCGAACGCCATTATCCTCTCTAACGTAATGAATCAACTATACTTAACTTGAAAAAGAAAACGTTTTGCTTGCGATGTGTTTCATATTCAGATAATTTATTGTCATTCAACACTCAATTAAGGACAGTTCATGAATATTGCTGGAATGATGAAAAAAGCTCAAGAAATGCAAAAGAAAATGCAGGAAATGCAAGACAATCTTGTCAATATTATTGAGGAAGGCTCTGCAGGGGCAGGCATGGTGACAGTCACCATGAATGGCAAAACAGACGTTAAAAAAATAACGGTGTCTGAAGAGTTATTAAATCCTAACGACAAAGAAATGTTAGAAGATCTTTTGGTGGCTGCACTCAGCGATGCAAAGCGTAAAATAGATGCGCGGGCAGGCTCTGAAATGGAAAAAGTAACCGGAGGTCTTGGATTACCTGGCGGCATGAAATTACCGTTCTAAATTAAGGACACATCATGGTTGGCGCAGATATCGAAGGGTTAATTAAATTTTTTTCTAAAATGCCGGGGCTTGGACCACGTTCTGCCCGGCGGTTTGTGCTATACCTTTTAAAACACAAACAACAAAAACTATTGCCTTTAATCGATTTGCTTGCACATACAGCAGAACATGTATCTGAATGCACTGAATGTGGCAACTTGGACACTGAAAATCCCTGTACAATTTGCAGCAACCAGCGTCGCAACAAAGCTCACCTTTGCGTTGTTGAACACGTTGCTGATTTGTGGGCGCTTGAACGTTCTGGCGCCTTCCAAGGAATTTACCATGTCTTGGGCGGAACCTTATCTGCCTTAGACGGTATTGGTCCTGATGAACTGCGCATTCCTTACCTAAAACAGCGCATTCAATCGAATCAAACGACAGAACTGACCTTAGCGTTGAATGTAACGTTAGAAGGTCAAACAACGAACCATTATCTGGCGGCAGAGCTTGCAAGCCCGGGGCTTAAAATAACGTCGATTGCCCATGGTGTCCCATTGGGTGGAGAATTAGATTATTTAGATTCCGGCACCCTTATTACAGCACTGGCAGCGCGCAGAACCTTAGAAACAGAAGAAAGCTAACCCATGTACATTGATACCCATTGCCATCTTGATTATTTGCAAAAAGACAATGATTTAAAAGACATCGTCCAATCTGCTTGGGATGCCAATGTTCGCTTGTTGCATACGATTTCAACGCGATTAGATGAAAGTGCGATGATCAAGGGGATAGCAGATCAATTCGATAATGTGTTCTGCTCTATCGGCGTTCACCCCAACGAATCATCGGAAGTCACACACCTATCACAAACCCAAATTACTGATGCATTGCTGGCCGAAGTCACCGATAAAGTGATTAGCTTTGGCGAAACAGGCTTGGATTATTATTACGAACACAGCGACAGAGCAACCCAACACAAAAGCTTTTTAGCACATATCGATGCAGCAAAACACGAAAACTTACCTTTGGTTATTCATTCCCGTGATGCTGATACTGATACGGTAAAATACTTACAATCAGACTCAGCGCAAGGCGTAACTGGAATCATCCATTGCTTTACGGGCAGTCCCGAAATGGCAAAAGCGTGTTTAGATTTAGGATACTATATTTCTATTTCAGGAATTGCGACGTTTAAAACGGCAACTCAACTGCAAGATATCGTCAGGTGGTTACCGCTGGATCGCATCTTGATTGAAACCGATTCGCCTTATCTTGCCCCAATGCCGTATCGAGGCAAACCCAACCAACCTGCGTACGTTGTTCATGTCGCAGAAAAAGTCGCAGAACTCAAAGGCCTGCCATTAAAAGACGTGATTGATCAAACAACGCAAAACTTTATGAATGTGTGTCCAAAGGTGCAGAAAAATAGGCTCCCTCGCTAAGTAAGCTCAGGAGACGTTTCATTGCCCACCCAATCGAGGATGAAGCAAAGAGGCTTCCCCTCGATTTCCCACCCTTAAGTTATCTAACTTTCTCCTTAAAGTCTTGACCGACAAACACACGTGTTGGATTGCCACGCTCTAACTCATAATGTTTGCTATGTTTCTCGTGATTTTTCTCAAATCGTGCAGCCATAGATCGCTCATCAAACGCAGCGGACAATCTAGCAAGCGCAAGTTTTTTATTCATATGTTGAGAACGCTCTTCTTGAGCAAATGCCGTAAGCCCCGTTGGAATATGAATCACACGAACGGCACTGTCCGTTGTATTCACATGCTGGCCACCGGCTCCAGATGCTCGCATTGTTTCAAACCTCAAATCGGCAACGTTAATATCTTTGTGAGAATCTAACGCATTCAATATGTTAACGCCGATAAACCAATTTTTACGCTTGTGGGTTGGACGATACGGACTTTCACAAATCCATTGGATCGTTCCCTGCCATCGTTTCAGAAACGGAATCAGGCTATCACCACTGACACTCAACAGTACGGATTGATAGATGTTGCCTTTCTCTCCGGGTATTTTTTCTAAAACATCCACTTTAAGATGCTGTTGCAAAGCCTCTTTCAGAAAACGATCTAAAACGTGTTGTACTGCCAATTCGCACTCAGCAGGCCCCTGTCCCGATGTGATTTGAACCCATCTCAGAATAGTGTCTTGACTCATTTACCCCTCCTCGTTTTATAGGTAATGACAGGCCTTAGAATCGCAACCACCTTGATTAACCCTTCATTTACAAGATCATTCACCACGGTATCAATTTTTTTGTAAGCTTGCGGAGCCTCTTCAAAAATCAAGTCTTTATCTTCACATATGACTCGACTTCCAAGATCCGTATGGGTTAAATCGTCCATTCGAAATTTCGACAATTTAGACTTTGCATCCGTGCGTTTCCACTTGCGCCCTGCTCCATGCGCCAATGAATATGCGTTTGAAACTTGAGATCCCGTGGGCATTACTAGATAACTAAAGCTCCCCCTAGATCCAGGAATCACGACACCCCCTTGATCAGAAGGCGTTGCCCCTTTGCGATGCAGCCAATAGGATTGATTGTCTTCATTATACGGTTCAACAGTATTGTGAAAGACATCCAAGACCTTGGATCCAGTGCCTTTTAAGCAGCTCAGAAATCGATGCGCAATCAGGGATCGATTAGCACCCGCCCATCTTACCGCCATATCATGTTGAGTCAAATAATCAATAGCTTCTGGTGAATTTTCCAATAATCCTATTGATCCATCCGTGTGTTTTCGTAAAATGAATTCACCTAATCCTCTGGATCCAGAATGCACCAGCAGATAAAAGTGCTTTGTTGATAACCCTAATGTTTCAAATAGTTCCTTATCCAGCACCGATTCAATTTTTTGCAACTCTGCAAAATGATTCCCACCCCCAATCGTTCCAAGTGAATGATCAAAGGGAGTTGAACCCAATTGATAGTCTGACAACCATTCAGATGTATCCCCATCCCATGGTTCATCCAGATTATCCAGTTTAGACACCCACGTATCCAGTTTTAGTTTATGAACGGATAAATCTGTTTTCCACAGACCCATTCCGCAACCAATATCATTCCCAACTAAGTGAGGATAAATCCACGATTCAGACATAAAAGCTGCCCCAATCGGCGTCCCTCTACCGGGATGCAAATCAGGTAAGCCCACGACTCTTTTCATTCCGTTTAATTCAGCAGTTGTCTTAAGTTGTTGAATCGCTTCGTCTTCAATCCACGTTTTTTCAGACGCAATTACTGTAACAGTTGCCCCTGACGTTTGTGTATAAGTGCACATAATTTTCTCTATACGTTATATATAGCTGACTTCTTATAATCCGTGTCTGAACATGTCGGATCTAACTTATAGGGTGCAGCGTCACGTTGTAGTACATGTCTCGCTTCGCCCCTCATACCCAAATAAATTAATCTAGCTATACCGCACAACGCGTGCGAATAATTAAAATAAGCTATATAAATTAGCCATGTGATTTAAGGAATCTGCAGGATTGAATTTTTAGACGATTAAATAGAGTAAAAAAGTTAACGAGTCATCAACAAAAAATTATAATCCCACATATCCTGGTGTGTACGATTCTAGATTTTGCATGATAGACCTCATTTTTGTTTTGATAAGGTATACTATCACACGTAATACATTTTGTCAAGGCAGCGTGACACTGGCAACCTGCTAGATTGCACCAAGGATGATCCCTGGACCCAATAGATTTATCCGATGTGACCTGACACGGATTATACGCAACCAACACATTACCTCGAAGCTCTCACACAGCACATCCACTAGATGTATCAGCTCTCTTTTATACCCGCCTCTGTCTTTATGCCGCGTTGGTGCGCAAAGCACCCTTAAGCCGCCAGCGTGACGCTGGACTCATTAGGTAATACGGTTTGGAAAAATTAAATCCGTGCCCAACCACATCAATCCAACTCAAAGAATCAAATCCTCCCCATTCTCTCATATCTCACTCACGGTTTTCGTTATTTGAAACCCATGTCACAACCACACCCAATCTATCCTAACGGATGCAACGGCACGTTGCCAAAAATGTCCTACCCAATTCTTTTGAAAATAGTGTAAGTTAAGCTTGATTCGATTGTCAAAGGAACGGTATGAGCTTTAAAGTTACAATTTTAGGATGCGGTGCTTCTGCTGGTGTTCCTGTCATTGGAAACAACTGGGGCAACTGCGATCCGAATAATCCTAAAAATCGTCGCACACGATCGTCTGTTTTTATTGAATATGATGAAACAAAACTGTTGGTGGATACCAGTCCAGATATGCGGCAACAACTCCTCGACAATAATATTTCAAATTTTGATGCCATATTTTACACCCATGAACATGCGGATCATACCCACGGCATTGATGATTTAAGGCTTATTTATTATCTTAACGATCAGAAATCAATCCCGGTATATACGGATGAACGGTGCATGAACGAATTGCAATTGCGCTTTCCCTATCTCTTTGGGATTGGACAAAACGCAGCAACTCCCAAAGATTTCAATGCGTTTCTTGAACCGCACCTCATCGACCTATCTCCACTCACAATTGGGGATATCGAACTAAAACCGTTTTTGCAAGATCATGGAACCATTACAACCCTTGGGTTTAGGATTGATAACTTTGCCTATTCAACAGATGCTGTTCATCTGGATGATGCAGCGTTTAAAGCCTTAGAAGGTATTGATATATGGGTCGTCGATTGCCTGCGGTTGACACCCTCAAACGTTCATGCACATCTGGATAAAACGTTAGAGTGGATTGATCGCGTTAAACCCAAACACGCCTACTTCACGCAGATGAGTAAAGACTTAGACTATGACACCTTATGCAAGCAACTGCCCGATCACATTCGTCCTGCTTACGATGGATTAGTCATTAACATTCGTTAAATTCGCTGATAAGACTTGATTTATTACCCTTAAAAAGAAATAATCAAGCCATGGTATTAAACAATCACAAATATAAGGATAGATAATATGGAATTGCGGTTTCAACCAGAGTTTAAACCTACCGAAAACTCAGTAATTGTCGTTGGCATGTTTGCCGATGGAACTGTACACACGCATGGCAATGACCTTAGCCAAGAAGTCATTATTCTAATCGCAAAAGCGGCTAAAGCAAAAGACTTTAAAGCAAAACCAAAAGACGTAATGGATATGATTGCACCCGTTGATATCGCATATAATCGTATTATCGTTATTGGTTTGGGTGAAAAAGAAAAGCTCACTGATTACGAACTTCAAACCATTGGTGGAGCTTTAGCATCAGCCTTATTAAGTGGTAAAGAAACAAATGGTTTTGCATTATTTTCAGGTCTTAACTCTCGTCACGTTGCGTTAATTGCAACAGGGGTTCGTCTTCGCAGTTGGAGTTTTGATAAATATTTCACAACTGAAAAAACAAAACCCAAACGCGTTTTCAAAACCCTTATCATCGCTTATGACAACGTTGCTGAGCTTGAAACAACGTATGCCGATTTTGCTAGTATAACTGACGGCGTCTTTTTAACCCGTGACGTCGTATCCGAACTTCCAAATATTTTGTATCCTGAAACATTTTGTGACCGCGCAAAAGAACTGCGCCAACTGGGTGTTGAAGTTGAGATCCTTGGCGAAGATGAAATGCAAGAACTAGGTATGAACTCACTATTGGCCGTGGGTCAAGGAAGCGTCCGCGAATCAAAGTTGTGCATCATGCGCTGGAACGGTGGAAAATCAGGCGATGCTCCACTTGCTTTTGTGGGTAAAGGCGTCACCTTTGATACCGGCGGAATCAGCATAAAACCTGCAGACCGCATGCATGATATGAAATATGATATGGCGGGTGCTGGTGTTGTTCTTGGACTTATGAAAGCCTTAGCAAGCCGTAAAGCAAACGTCAATGTGGTTGGTGTTGCAGGGCTTGCGGAAAACATGCCTTCAGGAAATGCTCAACGTCCAGGCGACGTATGGGTCAGCATGTCGGGACAAACGATCGAATGTCAAAACACAGATGCCGAAGGTCGCATGGTATTGGCAGATGCATTGTGGTACACACAAGACCGCTTCAAACCTCAGTTTATGATCGATCTAGCCACCTTAACCGGTGCGATTGTTGTGGCGCTTGGTCAAGAACACGCAGGATTATTCTCAAACAATGATGAACTTGCAGATCGTCTGTTTAAAATCGGACAAACAAGTGGTGAAAAAGTATGGCGCATGCCCTTGGGTGAGGCCTACGATAAAGCCATCAATTCAACCGTGGCCGATATGAAAAACGTAGGGGATTCTGGAACGGGTGGCAGCATCACCGCGGCTCAATTCTTACAACGATTTGTGAACGATCATCCATGGGCTCACTTAGATATCGCAGGTATGGCTTGGGCTAATAAAGCTCGTGACCTCTGCGCTGCAGGAGCCTCTGGGTTTGGTGTTCGCTTATTAGATCAACTGGTTTCAACTTATTACGAAGGCAAATAACCCCATGCAGATTGTTGGCTATCACCACAGTATTAGTCCTTTAGAAAAAGTACTCCCTAAGCTTTTAGAAAAAGTCTTAGCCGCAGGACAACGTGCCGTGGTGATGGCACCTTCGGAAGATCAATTAAAAATCATTGATACTTTCCTATGGACATACTCTAAATCAGAGCTACTTCCCCACGGAACCGCTGACGATGGCAATCCATCCTACCAACCTATCTGGCTAACATGTACCGATGAAAATCCAAATGGCGCGCAAGTGCTCGTCTTAATCGATGCCGTCCGCCCAACTAACCTAAGCCAATTTGAGAAAGTATTAATCTTGGATTCAGCATGGTCAAATGAATCCACTCAATGGGCTCAATCCATCGGAGATCTCACCGTTTGGGAAGAACAAGTTCAAGGCGGTTGGCAACGTGCCGTTGCATCCATTAGATGAAATCCGATGTGATCTGACACGGATTATTAGAAAACAACATTACGACACTTAGAAATTTATTCGTATAATTCTATTGAGTCCAGCGTCACGCTGGTGGATGCAACGGCACGTTGCCCTATGGAGTCCAGGGATCATCCCTCTTCAGAAGGCTTAATAACGTCCGTTCAATGAACTAATAAATATAATTCTTAATTTTGTGTAAATTTACTTGACTTTATTTCTATCTACCCCTATAAACCCCTTAAGGATTAATGGAACGATGAAAATTATGAGATTATCACTACACGTTATTGGGTTAACAGCTGCTTTATTATTCGGCGCACACATTGATGCATACTTAGATCCTGTCAGCCAACAGGATTATGTACGCGCTTCTACAGAAACAACCGAAGCAGTAACCCTAACAGATATAAAAAGAGACACTGAAACCGTTGCTAAACCGACGGAAAATGATGCTACAGTTTCTGCTGCTTCAGCAGACACAACAACTACTGAAACTACTGCGGTAATAATAGAAGAAGTAAAACTTTCCAGTCACACAGAAGAGCTTAAGGCAAGTTTATCTGAAATTGAAAAAGCTCTAAAAGAAAGTACTCTAGCTGTTGCTGAGGTTTTAAATGGCATAGTTAGTTTAGTTGCGCCAATCGCGAATATCGCAATTAGTGTTGCAACCTTAAGTGTGTCGTTAACTAAAATCTTCTGGTTTAGTGGAAAACTAATGTATACAGCAGCCGCAGCCGTTGCTGAAGGCCTTCAAACAGCCCATGCTTACTTAACACAATAATCTATACTTATATAAGCCCCCCCCCTGCTCAACCCTATATGAGTGAGGGGTTTTTATTTATTACCAGCACCCAATAACATGATTTCAGAAATATAGTAACGCTCGTTTAATTCAGATACGAATGGTTAAAAAATACTCACTCGTTATCCTGTGTTAATGAAGGTTAATAATTAACATGTCACACACCCCTTAAATCGTAAAAACAACAGACGAAGCAATACGTCATTTTCTCACAAAAAGGTGAGTTAACATTAATAAATATAGCTAAACACCTATAATCCGTGTTTGAGCACATCGGGTCTAACTTATAGGGTGCAGCCCCGTCACTTAGACCCACTCTGCGTTAACACGGATTACAAAAACAACCCAATGCTCCTTGGAGATCTCTCTCAGCATATCTCCCGGCTGTATCAACTCTCTCATTTATACCCGCCTCTGTCTTTATGCGGCTCAAGCAAATCGCAATGCGATTTGATAGCGGCAACCCGCCGCTCTGGCGCGTAAAGCGCCCTTGAGCCGGCAACATGCCGTTGCATCCGTTAGGTTAGATTCGATGTGATTTAACACAGATTACACAAAGCAGCGTCACGACAGTTAGAAATTTATTCGCATAAGTCTATTGGGTCCAGCGTCACGCTGGTACAACGGCACGTTGCCAGCCTAACAGCAAATGAATATCCAATAAAAAAGCCCCCAAAGTTTGGGGGCTTTTTATAAGCTGACTAGTTTTACTCTTCAATACCTACTTCTATATCAATCGCGTCATCTTGGACAATTTTTGATTCGTCCAAACGCGTTGTTGATATGACTTTTTCATTTTCAGCCAATCGAATTACGATTACACCTTGGGAAGTTCGTCCACAAATACGAACACCTTCAACAGGGCAACGAATCGTTGTACTTGCATCCGACATCAAAACGATATCATCTCCATGACCTACAGGGAATGAGCTAATCACTTTACCGTTTTTAGCCGACAAGCCAATGTTTGTAAGCCCCTGCCCGCCACGGTGCGTTACGCGATATTCAAAAGACGACGTACGTTTACCATAGCCTTTATCTGTAAGGGTTAAGATATACTCTTCCTTGGCTTGCAGTTCTTTAAAACGCTCTTCGGTCAGGGTGACTTCTGCTGTTGATTCGTCATCATCTTCAGCAACGGAATCATCATCCAAACGACGCATCTTCAAATATGCATTGCGCTCTTCGATTGTGAAATCAATGCTGTTTAATAATGACATTGACACAACTTCATTTTCACCTGCCAAGCGGATCGCTCTAACACCATTGGAATCACGTCCAGCAAATACACGAATGTCGGTAACAGAGAATCGAATCGATTTACCATCACGCGATGCCAATAATACATCTTGAGTATCATAACAGGGCTGAACAGAAATTAAGTTTTCACCTTCATCTAAACGAATCGCTTTTTTACCCGATGATCTAATTTGAGTAAAATCACTCAAACGGTTGCGTCGAACATTACCACGGTTTGTCGCAAACATAATGAACATGTTTGCCCATTCTGCTTCATCCTCTGGCATTGGCATAATGGTCGCAATACGCTCACCTGCTTCCAATGGCAGCAAATTCACTAAGGCTTTACCCCGAGATTGCAACGTACCTTCTGGCAAACGGTACACTTTTAATTTGTAACATTGACCATGGGTCGTAAAGAACAACAATGGTGTATGCGTATTTGCAACAAACAAATCTTGTACAGCATCTTCATCACGGGTCGCCATACCAGATCGACCTTTTCCACCGCGACGTTGCGCACGATATAACAACAATGATGAACGACGAATGTATCCACTCATCGTAACCGTCACAACCATATCTTCGCGTTCAATCAGGTCTTCGATGTCATGTTCAAATTCGCCCTCTTGAATCTCAGTCTTGCGTGGAGTTCCGAATTGATCTTTAACTTCGATCATTTCCTGCTTTAGCAACGCATATAAAACAGCTTTATCCGACAAAATGTCTAACAGGCGTTCAATTTCAGCAACAACCTCTTTCAAATCGTCTAATATTTTTTCGCGTTCTAATCCTGTTAAACGGTGTAAACGCAAATCTAAAATTGCCTTGGCTTGTTCTTCAGACATCTGATACGTCTTAAGCAAGACCTCTTCGCCCGTTACTAATTGAATGAACGGTGCAATGTCTTTTGTATCCCACTCACGAGCCAGCAAGTTTTCTTTCGCTGTTTTGGGGTCAGACGCTGCACGAATGATTCGGATAACTTCGTCGATGTTTGCAACGGCAACACCCAGACCTACTAATAAGTTAGCCTTTTCACGAGCCTTACGCAGCAAGAACCTAGAACGACGCGTGATCACTTCTTCACGGAATTCCACAAAGGCTTTAATAATCTGTTGCAAGTTTAACAATTCTGGTCGGTTGTTATACAACGCCAATACGTTAAAGCTAATGCTGGTTTGCAACGGTGTGAATTTAAACAGCTGGTTCAACACAACATCAGGTGATGCATCTTTTTTCAATTCAACGACAACGCGCACACCAGTACGGTTGGATTCGTCACGAATTTCAGAAATGCCTTCAATAATCTTTAGTTTAACAGTTTCCGCAATACGCTCGACCATTTTTGCTTTGTTCACTTGATACGGAATTTCGCTGATAATAATCGCCATACGGCCTTTGCGAATTTCCTCAATCTCCGTACGCCCACGAACAATAATGCTGCCCCTACCTGTACGGTATGCCTGCAGAATATTGGATCGTCCCAGAATAATCGCACCTGTTGGAAAATCAGGCCCCTTCACAAACTCCATTAACTCTTCAATGGTAATGTCCCGGTTATCCACAAACGCACAGCATGCATCAATTACTTCGCTTAAGTTATGCGTTGGAACACTGGTCGCCATACCCACAGCAATACCTTCAGCACCATTCACCAATAAGTTGGGAAATCGCGCTGGCAAAACAGAGGGTTCTAATAATGTTTCGTCATAGTTTGGACGGAAATTGACGGTGTCTTTATCAATATCCTCGGTCATCGCATGTGCTGCTTTAGACATACGAGCTTCCGTATAACGGAATGATGCAGGTGGGTCACCATCCATCGAACCAAAGTTACCTTGCCCCTGAATCAATGGTACTCTTAATGAGAACGACTGAGCCATACGCACCATCGAATGGTAAATAGCAGAGTCACCATGCGGGTGAAACCTTGCCATCACGCCTCCGACGATATAGGCTGACTTTTTAAAGGGTTTGTTATAATCATACCCATCTTGTTTCATCGAAAATAAAATACGCCGATGAACCGGTTTCAGCCCGTCACGTATGTCAGGTAAGGCACGTCCCACGATTACGCTCATGGCATAATCTAAATAGGAACTTTTCATTTCATGTTCAATAGATACAGCACGAATATCCGTATCCAATACCGAATTCTTTTTATCGCTCACAATACATCCAATGTGTTAATTAATAAGTTTAGAACGGAATTTCATCATCAATGCCAAAACTATTTTTTGGCTGTGCTTGCGTTGAGGGCCTCGATGCTTGTTGCATAGATTGACCACCGAATCCAGATGAACTTGACCCAGATGAAAATCCATTATCCGCTCCAAAAGAGTCACCGCCGCCTGATGATCCATTGCGGCTATCAATCAAAACCAACTCACCCTTAAATCGAGAAATCACAACTTCTGTGGTGTAACGATCAACGCCAGTATTATCTTTCCATTGACGTGTTTGAAGCTGACCTTCTAAATAAACTTTAGATCCTTTGCGCAAATACTTTTCTGCAACCTCGGCAATGCGATCGTTGAAAATCACAACGCGATGCCATTCGGTTTTTTCTTTGCGTTCTCCGCTTTGCTTATCATTCCAAAATTCAGAGGTCGCAACTGAGAACGTAACGATTTTAGAACTATCTTGCCCCATACGAACTTCGGGATCTGCCCCTAAGTTTCCTATCAACGTCACTTTGTTAATACTTCCAGCCATAGCTTTTCCTTTATAAATGGTTAAATTACTATACCATTTTTTTCAGCAAAAAGCCATTTTTTTGACGTTTGATGTATTTTACGTTTCACTTTATCTTGACGGCTTTGAATCTTTATATTAGACATACCACTACATTATTACATTTCAGGGTGATCATGAGATTTATTACGACAGCACTGCAATATTTAATCGTTATCAATAGCCTTATTTCTACAGGATTTGCTGCACATCATTTCCCTTGTGGAGCCTCTGTTATTAAAAGGAACGCAGTTCTCAACCGAGTCATCTCACCAAGAAATATACAACGATTTGCCAAAGCAACACACCCCCTAGCTCTCAATAAATTAATCAAGATTCCTGAAATTCTTCAGCATTTATGCAACCACGCTTTTTTACAGTACGTTCCCTTAGGTCTTCTTGGACCTCAGTGGGCGCCCTATGTACCTGATGTTCGAAATAGCTTTCTAGAATTTATCCAACATCATGATTTATATTCCCTATCTACCGAACTTCAAATTACATCCTCAAGTGTATGGCTCGACAATTCGATGGTAGCTCCTGCTCCCTCATCAGATGCTTCTCACAACACATTCATTTACAATTTGATAACAGATTTAGAGTGTGACAGTGATAGGATACTCGTTTTCAACAATCAAAACCACACACATACCCAAAAAATTATTCGCGTTGTTCAAATGGGTCTAGGCTCAGATCGCCTTCAAAATTCAAAAGATCCTGAAACCAAAGCATGGCTTGAATTCTTAACTCAAGCACACTTGATGCAGGATATTCCTAGACAAACCCCAGATAACGTTGCCATTGCTTATTCAGCCCTTGATTTAAATCATTGGTCTGCAGAAGCTACAGCATATTATTACAACTCTTTAACCCCTCATTCCCCTCTAACACAAAAGGAATTAATAGATGTTATTGCAATCATCAACCTTTGCTTAGATAAAAACTATCCAATAGCAAGCATGGTAAAATATACAGGACTATGCCCCACTATGATCAGAACCCTTATTGATCAATCAAACCATTCTCAACGACAATAATCCATGTCCAATCACATCGGATCTAAGCAACGTGCGATTGCATCCACCAGCGTGACGCTGGACTCAATAGAATTAGTTGTTTGTAATCCGTGTCAGAACGAATCCGATCTAAGCAACGTGCCGTTGCATCCATCGACGTGACGCTAGACTCAATAGAATTATACGAATAAATTTATGAACCGTTGAACGTTGTTTTTTTGTAATCCGTGTCCAATCACATCCGATCTAACTTAAAGGATGCAACGGCACGTTGCCAATGGCACGTTGCTTATGGTATGTGTCTTAAAGCATTTATATATCAGAGGACACATGCGTATCGTTTTTATGGGCACCCCAACTTTTGCAGCTGCTGCATTACAGTCAATATTAGAGGCTAAATTGAATGTTGTTGCCGTATATACTCAGCCGCCAAAACCTGTGGGGCGCGGATATGAGGTTACAAAATCAGCAACGCACGACCTTGCTGAACGCCATAATATTCCCGTATATTATCCCAAAACATTACGCACTTCTGAAGCCCAAGACGAGCTTAAAGCGCTCAAGCCAGACATCTGCGTCGTTGCAGCTTATGGCTTTATATTACCTCAAGCCGTATTAGATATTCCTCCCCTGGGCTGCATTAACATTCACGGATCACTTTTACCCCGATGGAGAGGTGCTGCCCCCATTCAGCACGCTATTTTAGCTGGCGACACTGAAACTGGCATTACGATCATGAACATGGATGTTGGGATGGATACCGGCGACATGCTGTATAAACGATCTGTCCCCATTACGTCCACAACCACCAGTCAAATGCTGTTTGATGAACTTGCACGTTTAGGGGCAGACATGATCGTTGACTATCTCCATCATCCTGATCAATATCCAGCGACACCTCAACCCGTGGATGACGTTACCATGGCACCCAAGATTGATAAATCTATGGCACGGTTGGATTGGCGAAAAACAGCGGTTGAATTGGAACGTCAATTGCGCGCATTCACCCCATGGCCCGGCGCATTCACGATCTATAACAATACTGTCTTAAAAATCGGCGGATTAAACACTATCTCCGACCGACACTCTCAAACGCCAGGAACAATCCTCAACGATCAACTGCATATTGCTTGCGGAAACGGTACTGTCCTTGCAATCACATCATTGCAACGTCCCGGCGGTAAAATGCTCCCAACAACAGAGTTTTTAAAAGGATTTGAGATTAAAACCAAAGACCGACTTGATACTTGCAACGTACCGCCAGCGTGACGCTGGACTCAATAGAATTAGTTGTTTGTAATCCGCGTCCAATCACATCGGATCTAACCTAACGCATGCAACGGCACGTTGCTATATCTCAAACCACACTCAATCCAACTCAATGGATCCAACCGCAGGTTGGCGGCACGTTGCAAACAGTTTAATCGTGTTCTACTGACTCTAATCTAACCTGACCCTTTTCGGTTAAATAAATCTGATGCGTTGCAACCTCATGAATAAAGGCACGGTTGTGGCTCACAAAAATAACGGTACCTGTAAAGACCGATAATGCATTTGCTAAATTTTCACAGGCCGATAAATCTAAATGGTTTGTGGGCTCATCTAAAAAAAGCACATTTGGACGTTTAATTAACATAGATGCCAAGGCTACACGGCTTTTTTCACCTCCCGACAAAATCTTTATTTTCTTAAAAACAGCTTCCCCTGTAAGCCCTAAACTGCCAAGCAAACCACGCGCCTCATTTTCCGTTGCATCGCTTGAACTTTGCGTAACGTTTTCAAGGATAGAGAGCTCTTCATTAAGACCTTCTAAATGCTCTTGGGCAAAGTAGCCTGGATTAAATTTCACACCTCTGGAAATTGCGCCCTCAACGGCAGGATGAGTCCCTAAAAGCGTTTTAAGCAACGTAGATTTCCCCAGTCCATTGGCACCCAATATACCGATCTTTTGACCCCTTAAAATGGTAAACGACATGGCACGTGTTAACGGTTTATCATATCCAATTCGCAAATCTTCGACCTTCATGACTTCTTTTGACGATGGGTATGGATTCCGTAAAGACAGGTTCATTGTGTCCTTCAGCTCATCAACTTCAATCGTATCTTCCAACATACGAAGGCGTGACAACATCTTCAATCGTGACTGAACTTGCTTTGCTTTTGTTGGGGTTGCCCTAAACGTATTTACGAACTTTTCAATATGTTCCGCTTGCAAACGAAGCTGTTTTGCCATGTGATCCTGCTGAGATTGCTTCAATGCAAAAGAGTCTAAGAATGCATCAAAGTTCCCGACATAGGGCGTCATTTCACCTTGTTTCAAATGTAAAACATGGGTTGACAGTCGATTCAAAAGATCTTTGTCATGCGACACAAATAGAATAGTCCCTTCAAACTTTTTTAAATACTCTTCAAACCACAGAATGGTTGGTAAATCTAAATGGTTTGTGGGTTCGTCAAGGATCAAGAAATTAGGCTTGTTTAGAAGCATTTTTACAAACTCTAACCGCATCCGCCAACCGCCTGACAGGATATCTACAGGGGCATCAAATTGTTCTTCTTTAAACCCAAGCCCTTGTAAAATTTTCTTGGTATCATCAACAACTCGATACCCACCCATATCTTGGAATTGCTGTTCAAGGCGTTCATACCGGTCAAAAATTTTCTGATCACACTCCACAGCCATGTGTTCAAGAACCGCATCGCGCTCTTCGATCACGGCATTTAAATCCAAAGCCCCGCTTAGGGCTTCGGCTAAAATAGTATCTTTAGGTGTTGGATTTGCAATTTGTGGAAGATAGCCTAGGCGCAGAGCCTTTGGCTTAATCATTGACCCATCAAAGTCATTATCAAGACCACACAGTATGTTAAGAAGCGTAGTCTTC
The DNA here is from genome assembly GCF_014896945.1 of Candidatus Bodocaedibacter vickermanii. Lineage (GTDB taxonomy): Bacteria > Pseudomonadota > Alphaproteobacteria > UBA6184 > UBA6184 > Bodonicaedibacter > Bodonicaedibacter vickermanii. The sequence goes on along the minus strand of NZ_CP054719.1, from coordinate 145,381 downwards.
CCTGCACCATTATTCCCGATCAAAGCAATACGCCCCTGACTTGGACAGTGATATGAAATACTTTTTAACAGGGTGTTTCGACCATACGCTTTAGAAATATTTTGCAATAAAATCACTTTAAGTCCTTAACTTGCTGAAAAACTTGAAATCAATAGTCCGACGACTTTATCACATCTGTGAAAATAGCCCAACTTTTTATAAATTTTACAAAACATTAACTATTAATCTTTAAAATATTAATAAAATAAAAATAATGAAAGACGGCGAAATGGTTGATTCTGTAAAAGCAAATAAGAAGAATGATAAGAGTAAAAAGAATAAAAAGAGCAGAATTGCTGCAATATTATTGGCGACAGTTTGGATTTCGTATACCGATGTTGCACATGGTATTTCAAGCGAATATTTAAAGTCTATCCAAACAGAGCAAGTCTTTGTTCAAAGCCAACAAGCCGTAGTTGAACAGCGATTAACTTTACTTAAAAAAATCTCTGAAAACATTGTAATGGCAGGAGAAGGAGAAAAGTATACAGCTGCCCAGCAACAATTAATTGCATCAGCAATTTTGGTGTCTCTATTAAGTAGCCCGACAGCGCAAATTTCTTTTACAGGCGATAATTTAAACACAAATGCGCAACCGTTAACAACGGCAATTAGAACAACACTGCAATCCTTGCAAACAAGTATACCAGCTGGTGTTGGGTTAACCAATGTAAGCTCCGTCATACAGAGTGTTCAAAATTCTATGTCAGCATCTTTAGCCACAACTTTAAAAGACAGCTCTGGTAAAGCTGTTAATATTAAAAGTGATTCCACTCTAACATTAACGCCAACAACAACTACATCAACGAATGTATCGAATGCTGTTGTGGCGTCATCAGCCCCTGCAATCACTCGATTGATTTACACAGGGCAGGATTTATCTCAAGCACAATACAATAAGCTGGAAACATTAGAAATTACAGTTGCGCAGCTAAATTTAGAACAGGTCATACAAGCTTCGAAGGTGTTAAATGTAATCGTCATCGGTGATGCTCTTTCACAAGAAATTAATTTTGACAAGCTCAATTTTAAAATTAATGTTCTTGATCTATCAAATGTTACGGGATTAACAAAAGTTAATGCGTTTCGTAGTCCACATAGCATTAAAATTGTTACGCTCTCTTTACCAACAAGCGTAACAGACTTAAAAATAGTTCAGTATACTAACGTTATAGTGTCTGGGATCAGCGGTACAAATCTTTCAAAATTAAAGAATGTAATTTTAAGATCTCCTGGAAATACAAATGGTTTTGAGTCTCCCGCATGGTTAAGCGAAGATAGTTTTTTTTCAGATGGGGCTGTCTTAAACCTTAGTAAATTTAATCAGTTAGACACCATAGGACTGAATTTTCCCGACTTAAGTGGATTAAGCAGTAAAATAAAAACAGTTGTGTTTCCTACATACACGGGAAGCGTAAAGATTAATGACAGTATTAATACAATTGGAATATTATCTGCCATAGACTCAATCGCATCTTCATCGTTGCCAGCGTGGATAAAAAATATAACATCATCGAATGTTTCTACTTTAGATTTAAATTATGAAACTACCAGAAGTTTTAATTTAAATGGACTACCCTCAAACTTTACGAATCTATCCTTATCCCCTTTAACTTATGTAGAGAACTTGCCAAATACGATTACACACGTAAGTGCGTATTACCCCTATTTACGAGATCTTGACTTAAATAATACCTCCATTACTCACCTTACACTCAGTAATGTTGGGGACGTTACAGTTAAAAATAACTTTTTATGTGACCTTACAAAATTGCAATCATTCTCAGCACCGTTTGCAACAATACATATTGATGGTGGAACTGTTTCGTCAGTTGGGTTAAATTTCTTGTGTTATTGCACCAAGCTTGAAGACGTTAACATCTTGAATATTGATTTTGCAGGAATTAATGGAAAAACGGAAGATACTGGGAAACGTATCTCTCTTAACCTTGATTCCAGACCATTAAGTGTGATTCCTGGCTTGGACCAAGATGATGACCTTATGATTCAAGCACTAGACCTGGTAAGTGTTGGTAATGGTCGATATGTGTCTCAAGCTCTGGCTCCCATACTGCTACTTAAAACACTATGGGCTTTAAAAAGCAACTCTGTAGGACCAATGTTTATAATAAAACCATTCTTATACCTTCTTGCAAAGAAATTTCCAAACTTTGCAGCAAAATTAGGCAGTGCTCTCTCAAAACTTAATGCCATTCAGTCTGCGGCGACAGGATTCTCTACATTAGTTTCAATAGGAACGTTTGCGCAAATAGTGTTTGAATATGGTCCTGAGAGTTTTTTTGATTCTAAAAAAGGCAGATTGAGGGCTTATGTTAGCATAAAATCTGGTACGGAAGGACAATCTATTGTATGTCTTAGCTATCTTTCTGCATTAAAAACCTTAACGCTTAATTCAGTTAAAATTATTGGAGGAACTGGCGGATCAGCCGTAACGGACCTCGACACTACCGATGTTGGCACAGCAGGTCTTGGTGGAACGATCTTTTTTCTTCAAAACACCCCCAATGTGGAATCGTTAAACTTTAAGAATCCATTAAATATTTCTGCTGGAAAAGGTGGTTCTGGGCGAAATTATAAGATGCTAAATTTGGAAAATTCTGTCTCTTATGAGGTCGTGCTGTTACTAAATCCATTCTTAGCGCCTTATTTAGTTCCTATGATTCTCTTAAATCGACTGTTCGATGTTGAATTGCCACCAATTGGTAGACTTTTGGAGCCAATATCTTTGTTTATTTGGTCAGCTCCGATTACGCTTGATATGAATTATGCCGCATCTGGATCAATATTCTTTCTTGGCAATTGGCCCCATAATAATCTAAGAACCCTAACGCTATCTACTACTGAAAGTGATGAGTTTTTTAATACACTCTTTAATGTGGGTGCTATTTCTAAACTTGTGTTGACAGGTAATACCATTCTTGGGAATACTCAAAAATCCTTACCCAAATACCTTAACGGTAATAACACTGCAACCCCTGGATCCGCGACATTGGATTTAACAAATGTTGGTGAATTACCGACTACGTTAAACTTAAGAACTTTGAATCCTAAATTTGCAACCATTATTTTGCCCGATAATAGCAAATATCTTGCACGATCAAATCAGACCATTCAAGGAGGTAGACCCTTTTCAACCACGGATTATAGTATATTTTTGGATAATCAAGACGGTGAAGGTTTGACAGACCTAAGATTTTTAGATGGAGTTGTTTCGTCAGATTATACGTTATATGCGCCCTTAAGCATTAGCTGTTATTTAGGCCCAGTAGAATTTACAATGCCGATTAAAAATGATAATTCTTCAAACGCAAACCTTATATACCGTCATTCAAATGGAGCCCTGTATACACGTACAATAAAAAGAAAAACAATTGTAAATGATACCATTGACTTGAGTGATGTTGGATATACTTCTTCCAAAACAATGCGAATTGATTCATTAACTGGAGTAAAAAAAGTATTACTTCCAGAACAAATTGAAACTGTTATCCTACCCTCGACTGCAGAAGAGATAACCGCACACATAAGGCTAAGAAACGTTAGCGGAACAAATAAGTTAAAAAAGATAAAACTGACTGGAGATATTAATTATGGAGAGGGTCCTTCAACAATAATTCTACCCGGTGACATAAGATTATCTTTGTCAGGCGGAGCATGGCCTATCGAATATTTAGGGGATGCACGCTTAACTGCAGAAAACGCAACTTTAGACTTATCTGGAATTCCGAACCTACCCATTGAACTTGATCTAACAATGTTAAACAGCAATATTTCTAAGGTTATTTTAAATCCAGAAATTTTACAGGGAACACGCTTGGATTTAGGTAATACGTATATGGCAAGACTAGACCATAGTGGTAACGCTCTTCCTTACAATGAAAATATACAAGCAGTTGTTAATTATGCAATAAGCAATCCTACAACTAAAAAACGTACCGTTCGGAAGATAACTGATGATGGTTCTGGGACTCCCGTAAGTGAGGGACCGTTATCAACGACTACAGTTATTAAAGCTTATACAAATCTATATTTTCTTGAAGGTATAAAAAGTTTGAAACGCCTTGAACTGATTGGATCTGGTGCTCGGGGCTTTCTTCCTGCTGGTATCACTAGCCCTGAACAGATTATAAATACTGATGGCTTTCTTCCTAACTGGATATTTGATAAAACTAAAACAAGCGACAAGGGATTCACTTTAGATTTAAGTAAAGTTATAGATTTATCGTTGTTAAATTTTGATTATTTAGAAGCTTCACATATAACAGATCTGATTTTATCGGAAAATATACCTGCTATTAAAATTTCTAAACAAATAATTAAAACACTTACGGCATACCCTAATATTCAATTTCAGCAGGACCATAACGGTAAATTCGGAACAGCACGTATACAATATTTAAAGCTATTAGGCGAAAGTACTACTTTACCCACATGGCTATATAAAGCTACTCCAGCAAATACTTATTTAAATGAGGTTTTTGCTTCTGGGCAGACAGCTGAAGAACAACGCACTAAATTAGACATTTCTAACCTGTCAAAATTACCTGATACTTTAGATCTTCGAAATATAATCAGTATGTTTAATGTAGTCTTGATGCCCCTTCATATAGTGGAAGTTAGTCTTGCAGAACGAATTATAGAGATATCTTCACTTTCGGATTATGTAGAAACGTTAACGGCTTCAGTTGCAGCAATTACCAATCTGGCTCAATATGCCGTAGAAGATTCAACACCACACACAGAAAGCAACAGATTAAATCAGCGTGTTCATTTGTCCAAAATTATCATTACAGAAGGGGATTTGACGACAACGATCGGAGATAACTTCCTAAGAAAGGTTGAAGGTCCTGTTCAAATAGACTTTAGCAATATTGTTGAAAACATTACCTCTGTCGGGGCTAATTTCTTAACCGATAGTACTGGTGTTAAGATTTGTTTTCCTGTAAATAAAACGCCATCCGCAGCATTTTGTACTGCGTTAAATAATTTGTCGGGTCAGACCCTTAAATTAACAGGTAACACAACCACATTACCAACATGGTTGACACAGAACGCGAAGGTTCCGTCTGTGTGTACACTTGATGTAACAGAGCTCGGTGGGCTAGATCCAATTTTAAACTTAAAAGGCTTAGCCTCTGATATTACAAAGGTCAGACTTACTGACCCTGGGTATTATTGTGATGTCAGTGCTACCCTAAGCAATGAAGAGGCGTTGAACTACATAATAACGAACACAGAAACAATCATCAACCAGGCACCTGCACAGCATAAAACAACCACACGTGCTATTGTTTCAAAAATTTCAGATCTAGAAACCAAAATTGCAGCGGGAACTGTATCTGGATCAACTCGAAGAATTAATCTAGTACCTCCCGTTCAAACATTACAATCTGCACACTATATCAACACGTCAGGTCAAACAGTGGAAGGGGGTATTCAAGCGTCAATCCCAACTCAAACAGTATCCAATGGCTTGTTAGATCTTTCTGCAGAATCATCGTTAAGTACGCACTTAGATTTAACAACAAAAGATGCAACGACGGTTAAGTTACCTTCCAATACTGTGGCAGTCATTCTACATGAAAACGTTACAACGCTTGAGTTTGGCGATAACTTAATGCATTTGTCTTGGAACACAACGAATACAAATGTAAAAAATATACGTCTTATTAACGGAACTGCAACGACTATTCCATTTATAAGAAACTCTGCGGGCGTAAATTTAAATATGTCCAGCATGACCAATCTTGGAAGCACCATTGACATTAAAAGCCTTAAAGGAACTCTTTCTGCAGATGTTCGAAAGATTTCCTTGCCATCTAACACAACAACTATAAAACTAACTGGTAGTGTTTCAAACCTTTCTGATGCACTTAGTTTTGTAGATGATTCTGCATATGGACATTTAATGCTTGATTTGTCATCGGCTACAGGGTTGCAAGGCACAGATTTCCTTCTAAGTTTACCGAAGATTGCCAAAGAAATCAGTTTACCTTCTTCTGTTAGCAATATTACCTTGCCAGTGAATTTTACAGAGCTAACAGCTCCGTCTTCTCTTGCTGGAGTTACTCTTGCGCAGGGACATCCTAAATTAAGCAAAGTAAACTTAACTGGTTCGGTTACTACATTGCCAAATTGGGTAACGAACAATAGCGTAACACAAACGGGATTTGCTTTTGATGTCTCGCAAATAACATATCCTAATAACTCTTTACTTGATATTTCAGGAACTGTTGCAGGAAGTGTAGCCGTACCTCTCGGTGTTTCTCGTATAAAAGCATCTAGCTCTTTGCAAACAATTCAACTTGTAGGTTCTCATCCAGGTTTAACAAACATAGCTATTACGGGTACCCTAACAGTTCCAACTTGGGCAAAGAATGATTCATTAACAGCAGCAATGGCAACTTTGGATCTGTCAGCAATGACGGGAACAACCGTTGATCTAACAGGAATAAGTGCTGATTTTACAACTGTAATACTACCCGCAACTGTAACGAATCTAACTATCCCGTCTACCATAACAACTCTAAACGGCGTAACAGCGCTTACAACACTAAAGCTTACTGGGGCAACAACAACAATTCCAGCGTGGGCAGTGAATGGATCATTAACTGCAGAAAATGCAACGCTAGATCTGTCAACAATGACTGGATTAGGCACAACGTTAAACCTAGTTGGCATCAACAGTGAAATTACAACGGTAGTTCTGCCTTCAGATGTTACGGAAATAGTTGCTCCTGATACACTCGCGAGTGTTCACTTTTCTAATGCGCAAAAGACGTTAACACGCATAGCTGTTGCCGGTGAATCAATAAGTGTTCCAATTTGGTCAAGGGATGGATCATTAACAACAACTGGGGCTACTTTAGACCTTAGGCTAATGATGAACTTACCAACGTCCTATACAGTGCCCGATTTAGATGACAGCATTCTTTACCTTATGTTGCCAGCACAAATAGAATCGTATACTCTTGATAATGCTAATTCGGCATTAGACGTAACAATACCAGCATTGCCAGTAATTATATTGGAAGAAGAGTATACGTCGAACACTACGTTACCTTCATATTTAAATAATGTTTCAGGCTATGCTGAATTAGACCTTTCAAACATGACTTCGTTAACCTTACCTCTTGATCTTACTAGCATTTCTAGCAAAATACTCTCAGTTACTTTACCCACGAATGTTACCAGTGTACGCATTAATGCATCCGTTAATTCTCTCAAACTGGCAACAGGACACGCAAAATTAACTAACCTTATATTAACTGGTTCTACACCAACAATTCCAACATGGGCAACAGATGGATCATTAACAGCAGAGAATGCAGCTCTAGATCTGTCAGCTCTGACAAGTATAACCTCTACATTAACTCTGGTTGCTTTAAGTAGTAATATTAAAACTATAAAACTACCTGCCCTAGTAACAAACTTAACTATTCCAGATACAGTAACATCTGCAAGTGGTGTAACGGCTCTTACAAAACTTAAACTTACAGGTGCTGTTGAAAACGTTCCTACTTTTGCAAAGAATGGAACATTAACTGCGACAAATGCAACGCTAGATCTGTCCGAGATGAGTGGAACAACCCTTGATCTAGCAGGATTAAATGCTGATATTACGGCAGTAACACTTTCCTCTACAGTAAGGAGTTTAACTATACCGTCTACGGGAACAACTATAAATGGCATAACAAATCAATTAACCACTTTGGCGCTTACAGGCGCAGCAACCACAATTCCAGCATGGGCAACGGATGGATCATTAACTGCAGCGTCTGCAACGCTTGGTCTGTTAGCAATGACAGGGTTACCATCTACGTTATCTCTGGTAGGAATAAGTACGGATATTACAAAAGTCACTCTTCCAGCCACAGTAACAAATCTAACTATCCCGTCTAGGATAACAGATGCAAGTGGTATAACAGATTTAACAAATATTGCTATTGTGGGTACATTAGCAGCAATTCCTGCATGGTTAAAAAACCCATCTTTCACAGCAGCAAATGCAGTACTTGATCTATCAACAGCGATTGGAACAACCGTTGACCTAACAGGATTAAGTCCTGATATTAATCAATTAATTATTAATGCTGCGATGCAACCAACGGGAATAAGTAATAAGCTAACCACTCTAAAACTTACAGGAACAGCATCTTCAATTCCAACATGGGCAAAGGATGGATCATTAACAGCTACGAATGCAACACTAGATCTGTCAGAAATGGTAGGATTATCAGCTCCGCTATCTCTAACAGGATTAAGTACGGATATTGTAACACTAGTTATAAATGGAAACTATTCTATAACTGGAATAACTAATCATCTCTCAACACTCAAAGTTACAGGTCCAGGAACCTCATTCACCTTTGTAGTGGGGGGAGAGTTTTTAAAAGCAAATTCAACATTAGATGTATCTGCGATGACAGGATTACCAGCTACGATACCTAATCTGGTGCTAGGTGACAACATTACAACACTAATTCTTCCAGAGAATGTAACTGCCTCTGCAGGAGCATACGTCAATCATATTGTAAACTTAACAGGCAGCTTTGAATTAATAAATTCTTTAGCTCAATGGGATTCTGTCAATAATAAAAATAAATTGGATAATACTGATATCAGACACCTAAATGTCATTGGATCAGGTACAAAAAATGTTTCTGGAGATCTTTTTAAAGGGTGTACAAAATTAGAGTCATTTACAATGAATTCAGGTCTCACTTTAAAAGGAGTAGAAGGTGCTTCTGGTAATTTTTCTGCTGGTCGTGGTAATGATGTGACTTTATTGACATCATGCACAGCTCTTACAGCGGTTGATCTTTCTGCCACCACTATTCAAGCAGGCAATGGCGGAAATTCTACAAATGGTACGGGTGGAGCTGGTGGTAACTTAACATTATTGACTGCATGTACTGCCCTTGGCGCGATTAATCTTTCTTCCGCCACTATTCAAACAAGCCTTGGTGGTTATAATAACTATGGCAATGGTGGTAGAACTAGAGCAGCTGCTGGTTCAATAATATTATTTGATACGACCACCGGTAGCGTAAGATTGACAGCTACATCAACTACTGTTTTGGGCACACTGAACGAAGGTAACAAAGTCATTCGTATCTACCTTACTGGAAATGTAACTACACTACCAACGTGGGTAAATAACGCGTCACTGACAAAAGACGCTGGCACAACTTTAGATTTGTTAGCCGCAACTGGATTAGGTGCATCGTTTAATTTTACAACGATTACAAACCCTGACATTAAAACGGTGGCTTTACCCAGTGGTGTAACAGCATCAAATACCACAGGATGGGGAAATCATGCTGATACAACCTGGACACGGTGATAAACAATGGTTACAATGAATAATAATAATAAAAAGAAAGATACCCTGATGAATTTAAAGTCTTATTTATGCGCGACAGCCTGCAGTGTTGTGTTTTTAACTGGGTGTTCAGACAAGGGGGAAAGCCCCCAAATTTCAACAGATGAAGGAACAACGCCACCAACCATCGGGAATGATACACCTTCATCGATTGATGATTTGCTGGCACAGGATGGTCATACGCCATCCTCATCGGATAGAGACCCTTCAACCCCCATAAACGCAAAATTGTTCATTTACAATAACCTGTTGCCTGATCAGTCCACTGCGGTTGACCTTACAGACACTACTAATTTTATGACCTTGGAATCTTATTTACATTGGGCAGAAAATCAAAAGGTTTTAAAAGTACCAGGGTCGGCTCCCCATTCAGTAAAGATTACGCAAAATATACTTACGATACCTGATGCAACTGCAACTATCCCCGTTATTATGGATGTGTGGGGGGATTCCCCCCAAAAAAAGGAAAAACTTCAACTTAAACGCGCTGCGACATTCAGCGTGATTGATTTAAAAGATTCTGACCTTACCCTATTGCCAAACAGCACTCTTACAACGATGGCTCTTCGGCTTGAAAATTCAAACTTTAGTATCAGCTCTCAAGCCAAATTAACGACACACGCACTCTACGTTGGGGCAAATGCTTCAATACAAAATGGTGAAAACATTGTCTATACACCCAATAATTTAGAACAATTTGGTATCACCATGGATCAATTAAAAGCACAAAGGAGCTCTCGTTTCCCCTGGGCAACCGAAGGTGAGTTTATGATAGCGGGCAAGATCGATCATTTAACGGTTACACCTGGGTTAAAATTATACACCCAAGGCAGCTCCGCCAATATTGGTATTTTAAACCATCAGGGTGGCACTATCGACCTCACCAGCAGTGCGCCCTTTCAAACTACATCATACACCGTTAACGCTGGCAATAACTCTATCAGAGTACTCTGGAATACAGCGTCTAAAACTCCCTTAATGAGTTCTAACTATGTTCAAATGAATAACGATGTATCCGTAGTATTATCAGCTCTAGACAGCACGATTGAAACCGGTGATCACATCGTTCTTATAGAAACAAAAAATGGAACGCTTAATCGATTTAAAAAAGGCATACAAACTTTTGCTGCTACCTTTGATCTGGCAACAAAAACAGATGAGGCGACAAAGGCGTTGCAATTAACCTTAACTCTAACCGGAAAAGGACTAAGTGCTCAAGGGCTTTCCCATACAGAAACGGCTATTGCTCATCAACTTTTGCAACATGATGCAATGGCAGGAAACCTGCGTACGGCTTTGTTGAACAAAGATGGGGTCAAGGCGGCATTGCGTGAAATTACGGCGGGACAACATCTTACTCCAATCCAAACATCGCCATTATCCTTTGATGGATTAAGGTACCTTGACCCTAAACATGCAAACACCGGTGTCATTCAGACAGTTAACCAAACTGGAACAATGACGGAAACAACCTACGGTATGAATGTTACGCCTCAAACTCAAGTGGGGGTCAGCTTAACACACCCATCGTTCATGGGAAATTCAGCATCAAATGTATGGGCGTTTCATGGTCAATCTCAACACCTGGGGATCGATGGATTTATTAGCGCTGATGGTAAACTGCACGGTGCCGCAGCAGGTCTATATCACGGAAATGCAGAAGACGGATATGCTGCCGTTACCCTATCAACGATGCATCACAAGCGAAGTGGTTTAGGCGACAGTATATTGGGTCGCATAGATGCTGCAGAACTAAATGAAACCCATGTTTTTGCAAATGCAACTCTTAAAAAACGCATTGCAAACACCGACATTTCTGCCCAAATTTTCTCAAGTGTGTATGCAAAACGCGATGCACATGTGCTTAAAATAAACAATGAAAACATTGATGTTCCCTTACAGGCATTGCCCTTAACATATGGGGTTCAAATGCAAGCATCCTTCAATGTTAACGTCGGAACTTTAACTGCGGGCTATGGCATTTCGAGAGATCTAACAGGCTATGTCCAATCTCTGAATCTAATGTTTGATATCCAATTATAGCTGACTCCTTATAATCTGGGTATGCGTCATTCGGTCAGTAACGTAGATGTCTCGCATTGTTCCTATACCCAAATTAAATTAGTTTAGGTCTATAAAAAGTCACACTCCCCTTTAACTTTGTTTTGCTTAAAGGGGAGTGTGACGCTGCACCAGGGATGATCCCTGGACCCATTAGGCAGCCTGAGGTTGCATCCCATAGGTCAGATCCGAGCAGCGTGACGCTGCACCCTATAGATAGATCCGATTCGCACAAACACGGATTACAAAAACACCATCATCCTTCAAAAATATATTGACTTTCCAAATTCACTGTGTATACTAATAACTAGAATTGCGAAAAGGCTACCCAAGAACCTGGGTAGCCTTTTTTCGTTCTACGTCTTTGAACCACTCAAAGACACAACGCCGAACCGAATCCCCAGTACAGGCGCTTCACTACCCGATCAGTAGTCACAGCCCTGTAAACAACCCCTAGAGCCGACGGGCTCGTAAAACACGACTTTGTGCCTATCAATAAAGTCCGCCTTTCCCCATTCGTGTAAGAAATGGGGTTCTTTTTGCACGTGCGGGTTACTGGGGATTCTCTCGGTTTTAAAACTAAATAACGACAACATCACGCTAATGGATGCAACGTCACGTTGCCAACCTGCGGTTGGATCCGCTAAGTTAGATCCGATGTGATTGGACACGGATTCTATATAACTTAACTCTGAAAGCTACAAACACAAGGAACTAAACCACTACTTTTCAACAAAACATCTCAAAATCATTTTTCCACCTCAATGATCCTGCGCCGAAGGTAGGTTCAAATTCCTCATCATCCTCCTCATTCTTCCACATCTCCCATCACACACTCAATCTATCCTAATGGATGCAACGTCACGTTGCCTGCGCCCGAAATGGGTCAAAGCTGGGTCAAAATCCGCCCCATTCCCCCATGTCTCCAAACACACTCAATCTAACCTAACGGATGCAACGGCACGTTGCCTGCGCCGAAGTTAGGTCAAAAATCTCAAAATTTTCTCACACCTCAAACCACACTCCATCAACATTCATCCCCACATTGTATTTTTACACATCTCAAATCTCCCTCAATCAAACCTAACGAGTGCAGCGTCACGCTGCCTAATGGATGCAACCTCAGGTTGCCAACGACAATAACCCGTGTCCGACCACATCGTAACCTATTGGATGCAACGGCACGTTGCCTAACGGGTCCAGGGATCATCCCTGGCGAAATTAAAATAATGTTCTATCTCTAAATCTGATACTTCGTGTATGGATTCATGTCGCCAAGACGGCTTGTCTTTTTTATCTATAAGACGAGTGCGAATGCCTTCGAAAAAATCTGAAGTGTTAAACATTTTTGCTGCCAATTTCAAATCAATCTGCAGCACCGACGCATAGCTTAACCCTCGAGTACTGTTCATATATTGCCAAATCACATGTAAGGCTAAGGGGCTGAATGTCAGCATTTCTTGATATAGTCTAAACGCTTCTGGATGATCACACTCTTTTAAAGAGTCAACACACGTTATCAAAGAATCTGCATTAAAACACTCAATAATCGGTGCTAATTCTGATAATGTTGAGGGCGTCGTTACTGAGGAGGATAAACTATCCTCTAATTTATTTGGATCTACTAACGTTAAATTGTTTAGAAAGTTTAACGAATCATCCGATGATATTAAATGAGTCGCATATCCCGTTGTGATAAGATCACTTCCTTTCAACACATGCCCCGTCAGTGCCAGGAATCTAGCCACAGGCTTATCCAATAAATTTAAGAAATATCCTGCCCCAACATCTGGAAAAAAGGCAATTTTCACTTCAGGCATACCAGCAGCTGCGTCCGTTGTTGCGATTCGATACGTGGCATATCGACTTAATCCCACTCCACCGCCTAAGGTTAATCCATTCATCATAGCAACTACAGGCTTTGGAAACGATTGAATATCGGCGTTTAACCCGTATTCTTCCTGAACATACGTGCGCAATGACTCAACATCATTTTTTGTGTGCCAACGATACACAGCTTTAATATCCCCGCCGGCGCAAAATATAGTGGGAACGGCACTTTTTATGATAATCCCTGAAATATTGGAACTGTCACGAGCCTTTTTCAAGAATGAACGAATTCCCAATACCATAGGTAAATCTAAAGCATTGAGTGTTTCTGGCTTTTGGAGGGTAATTACCCCCCAACAATTAACATGCTCAAAGTTTATAGAGTGCATAAACCTTATTCCATCAATTATGCCTCATCCACAATCCGTGGAAACACGGGATGAGGTTCTTGGATAATTCGTTGATCGGGGATTAGTGCTGAAAAATTCTCTAAATCAAAATCTGATTCTCCCAATAATCTTAACATCGTTTCAGACGCCTGTGGCAGAATTGGGAATGTTAATAACGCCAACCGTTTGATAACGTTGCACAATACATACAATACCACCTTCATGCGTTCTGGGTTTTCCTTACGCAATGACCATGGCTTTTCTGCATCGACATAGGCATTAGCATCATAAATACACTGCCAAATTGAATCACACATCTTATGTAAGGCTTGATGGTCGATGGCTGTGCGAACCTCTGTTAATGCGGTTTCCAGCCCCAGCAATATTACCTTATCTTGAGGTTCCAGGTCTGCTGACGCATGAATGATACCGTCACATTGCTTATAAATGAACGACAACACGCGTTGAGCCAGGTTGCCATATGCATTAGCCAAATCAGCATTAATGCGATTTTTCATACCTGATATTGAGAAATCACCATCTTGCCCAAAGCTAACTTCTCTCATTAAGACATACCGGAATGCATCCGCTCCGTACTGGCTAATAAGATCAATAGGATCAATCACATTTCCTAATGATTTTGAAATTTTTTGCCCCTCATTCGTCCACCACCCATGGGCAAAGACGCGTTTAGGAGGCTCTAATCCAGCGGCCATTAAAAATGCAGGCCAATAAACCGCATGGAATCGGATAATATCCTTACCCATTAAATGCAAATCTGCTGGCCAATATTTTTTGTACGATTCTAAATTCGTATCCGGGAATCCAACACCCGTCAGGTAATTGGTTAATGCATCCAACCATACATACATGACATGTTTTTCATCATTGGGTACAGTTACCCCCCAATTAAAGCTTGTGCGGGAAACTGACAAATCCATCAGCCCACCTTCAACAAACTTTACAACTTCATTTCGTCTAGAATTTGGAGCAATAAAATCAGGCTGTTGTTCATAAAATGTCAATAAGGGTTCTTGCCATTTTGATAATCGAAAGAAATAACTGGGTTCTTCCAGCCATTCAACCGGCGCCCCTGTTGGAGCTTTTCCATCGACCAATTCAGATTCAGCGTAAAAGGCCTCATCTCGCATGGAATACCAGCCTTCATAACTGCCCAAATAAATATCACCCGATGCAATCAAACGATTCCAGATCTCTTGAGCAGCTTTTTTATGAGCAGACTCTGTCGTTCGAATAAATCGATCCGGTGTCACATTTAAGATTGGCATTAAATCTCTGAAATTTTGAGACACTTGATCCACAAATGTCTGGGGATCAATCCCCGCAAGTTCTGCCGATTTATTAACTTTCAACCCATGTTCATCTGTGCCCGTCAGAAACATTACGTCATACCCATCCATCCGCTTAAACCGCGCAATCACATCTGCAGCAATGGTCGTATATGCATGACCAATATGGGGCTTATCGTTAACGTAATAGATGGGGGTTGTAATATAATATGGCTTTTTCATTATGGTGAGTCTCACTTATTCTAATATCTTTGTGGTTAGTTTAACGCAAAATTGTTTTTCATCAACCTTAAATTCTAAGGCTTTTGAAAGATACGCTTGCCCAATCATCCACCGTTGAACCCAATCATACGTTGGTGCCACAGTTAACAGTCGATCGATTGTCTCTGAAGGTTCCGCAATTCGCCCTTGTCCATCAATGATCTGTTTTAATGCCAATAACGTCCATTTACCTTGAGTTTCTGCATCAAGCGTATTTTCAGTTAAGCGTGCCTGAAGCGTTAATAAGGGCTCAAAATCTTGCCGTTCTAAAATCGTAATTACAGCAGTCATCCAATCGTTCATAAACGTTTGCAGCTCAAGCTGATTATTGCTGGCTTCAGCAGACAAAATTACATGAAGACCTCTAGAATAAATAGTGGGAAGCAACGTATGAGTACGTTCGGAGATTAAGAAGATAACAGATTTCTCGGGAGGCTCTTCCATAACTTTTAATAATGCATTTTGAGCTTGAGCGTTTAACTGATTCGCCCCCATAATCACGCATACTTTCCAACCGCCATCCCAACTTGTTTTTTCAAGAAAACTGATGACCAAGCGTGCGGCATCTACAGTATGAGAATCAGATTCCGCAATCCAAAACAGATTGGGATGAAAATGATTCTCTCCGATCTTTCTGGCCACAAGTTGAGTTATAACATCATCCAACCATGGTTCTATTGCAGATTCATCAATACCTTCTATAATCCACGCATGGTGAACTCGTGATGATTGACGTTGCGCATTAAATAATTGGGTTAATTCATCCAGTGACTGCATAAAACATCCTTTCGGTCTTCATCCTAAGGTGTACCATCCAATTGTCAAGAAAAATAAGCGCAACGTGACGTTGCACCAGGGATGATCCCTGGACCCTATAGGTAGATCCGATGGGATCTGACACGGATTATAAACAACAACGTTGCAACCAGTTCAGGAATTTATTCGAGTACCCCCATTGAATCCGGCATCCATTAGGTAATGATGTTTGTAATAATTGAAATCCGTGCCAGACCACACTCGATTTACCTCATCGGGTGCAGCAGCATACCACTAGCTGTATCAACTCTCTCATGTATGCCAACCTCTGCGTCTATGCGGCTCAAGCAAATCGCAACGCGATTTGATAGCGGCAACCGCCGCTCTGGCGCGTAAAGCGCCCTTGAGCCGCCAGCATGATGCTGCACCCATTGGGTTTTTAACCACTTTAAAACATTGATAACTTAAGCAGGTGCTAGGTTGTTTTTTATAATCCGTGTCCAAACATATCGAATCTAACTTAACGCATGCAATCGCAGATTGCTCTTGACAATCCAAATCAACTATGTATACTGATAGCTAGAATTGCGAAGAGGCTACCCAAAAACCTGGGTAGCCTTTTTTCGTTCTACGTCTTTGAAACTTTCAGCCAAAGGATCCCTAACCAGATCCGCGACGAAGCTTTGGTTGAACCACTCAAGGACGACATGCCGAATCGAATCTCCAGTACAGGAACTCAAACTACCCGATCAGTAGTCACAGCCCTGTAAACAACCCCTAGAGCCGACGGGCTCGTAAAACACGACTTTGTATTTTATACTAAAGTCCGCCTTTCCCCATTCGTGTAAGAAATGGGGTTCTTTTTGCACGTGCGGGTTACTGGGGATTCTCTCGGTTTTAAACAGCGTGACGCTGTATCCATTAGGTTAGATCCGATGTGGTCTGACACGGATTCTATAAACTTAACTCTGAAAGCTTTACACACAGTGCCTTCAGAATTTAATAAGGAAGGAACGAAAGCACACTCTTCAACAAAATATCTCAAATTCATTTTTCAACCCTAATGATCCTGCGCCGAAGGTAGGTTCAAATTCTCACAATTCCCCCACATCTCAAACCACACCCAATCTAATCTAACGGATGCAACGGCACGTTGCCTAATGGGTGCAGCATCATGCTGCCTTACGGCTTTCGTTATTTGAAATCCGCCCCCCCCCCCACAACTGTTGAAAGTGATTAGAAAAAGAATATTTTTGACAACAAATCAATAGAACAGGGAAAATCATTGATAAACCGATTAATTGTGTCAATCATACAGATATGTATGAATTAAGTAATAGATATGCGACTATTTTACACAATATGAAGTTTTTTATAACATTCATAGCTTGGTGTTTAAGTGGGTGATTTTAATATCGTTAAACACCTCTTCTGATCACTTTCAACAGTTGTGCCCCCCCCCCTCAATCAAACTATCGGATGCAACGGCACGTTGCCAGGGATCATCCCTGGTACAACTTATTTTGTATGTTGTTTCTGAATCAGCTCTTTGAGTTCTGCAATTTGTTTCTGTAAATCCGTTATTGATGGCTGATCGTCTGCAGCATCGTCAACAAAATTCATTGCGTTAACAATCGTACCTACGAAAACATTCATCACACCAAAAACAATTAAAACAATGAAAGAGATAAATATCAACCATGACCATGGATATAGCTCCATAACTGGTCGTAATATATAGGCCATCCAATCATCGAACGTCATAAGCTGAATGAATGTAAATAATGATTTTCCGATATGTCCAAATAACTCAGGAAATTCGTTCCCAAACAAGGTTGTTGTCAAAAGACTGTAACACACCAAACACCCTGACAATACTAAAGATGACATCATCAACGTTGGAATAGAATGAACAAATGTATGGATGACTCGGTTGATTACGGGGTGATCAAGGAATGTGTATAAATAGGCAATGAATCTAAAGGTCATTAAAACTAGAAATCCAGGCAAGAACCAAGAAGCCACTAAAATTCCAACTTCTAATATATGCCACGGTTTTTTAACAAATTCTTTTGTATTAAGCAAAAACTTTAGACCCAACTCAGTTAACATAATGAAATAAAATATCGAACTAATATTTGATTTATAAAAAACAAAGGACTCTGTCTGAAACACAGTTCCTGAAAACCCGTTAATTACGGCATACAGCAATATAAGCCCCATAAAGAAATGATGAAGCCCCCCAAACATTAAACTGTAATGTATTTTTTTATGTAGAGCAGATTCCTGGTGAATAAAATGTTTTTTAAACATACTAATACTTTCTTATATTAATCGATATGCAAATGCTTCGGATATGTGCTTCTTTTGAATTTCAGCCGATTCATCTAAATCAGCAATTGTCCTGGCTACTTTTAATGTACGAAATAACCCGCGTGCACTCAAACTTAATTTTTGAGCCGTATCAAAACAAAAAGACTCAACGTCTGTCGATAAGGCACACGCAGTTTCCATATGCTTTTGAGATAGGTTGGCATTGACGCTTACCGGTATTCCTAAGGTACTAAGACGTTGCTGTTGATAGTTCCTGGCATTCATGATACGTGTTTTTACGACAGCGCTACTTTCAGCTGATGCTTTGTCTCGAAACACATCTAAATCAACCGCTTTCATATATACTTTTAAATCAATCCGATCCATTAGTGGGCCTGAAATCTTTGATTGATACTCTTCTAAACACTTAGGTACTTTTGAACATGCTTTAACAGGGTCATCTCCGTATCCACATCGACAGGGGTTCATGGCTGCCACAAACTGAACATCTGCAGGATATGTATAACGCGCATTGGCTCTGCTGATTGACACCGATCCTGTTTCCAAGGGTTGCCGCAACGCTTCTAACGTCATGCGTTGAAATTCAGGCAATTCATCCAGAAACAAGACTCCATTATGTGCCAACGATATTTCACCGGGTTTTGCTTTTAACCCACCACCGACTAAGGATGGCATGGATGCAGAATGATGAGGAGCCCTAAACGGGCGATCTTTTAATAAAGCCCCCTCATTCAATACGCCAGCAATACTATGAATCATACTGACTTCCAAGGCTTCTTTAGGCGTAAGCTCGGGTAAGATCCCGGGCAAGCACGCGGCTAATAATGATTTTCCAGCACCAGGTGATCCGATCATTAGCAAGTTGTGTCCACCGGCTGCAGTAATTTCTAAGGCTCGTTTTGAGGTTTCCTGCCCCTTGACTAAACTGAGATCGACGGTCTCTGGCCGATGTTGCTGAACCTCTGGTTTTGGAGATTCTAATACTATCTTGCCTTGCAAACACTGAATCAATTGGATTAGCGTTAATGGGGCTAATACGCCCTGCCCCCCGCCCCAAGTGGCTTCCGGACCATTTTTGTGCGGGCAAATCACTTTCTTAGCTTCAGATGCTGCATAAAATGCTGCAGGTAATACACCGTTCACGGGTAGTAAATCCCCAGCTAATGATAGCTCTCCTAGGGCTACATAAGCTGACGACACCTCAGCAGAAATAACTTCAAGTCCAATTAATACAGCAATTGCAATGGGCAAATCAAAATGACTGCCTTCTTTTTGCATATCCGCAGGCGATAAGTTAACAGTGATTCGTTTTGGGGGTAAACTTAGTCCGATCGATGTTAATGCAGACCGAATGCGTTCGCGGGATTCAGCAACCGTTTTATCGGCTAATCCAACGATATTAAAGGCAGGCAAGCCATTCGCTATTTGGACTTGTACATCCACAGGAACGGCTTGAATGCCCTGAAAAGCAACAGTCGTAATGCGTGATAACATGAATAATTTCTTTCAAACTTATCTAATTAAACCACATCCATATTAACAAACCCTAAATGGCCTCTCGTTAATCATTGCCTGCAGCTTCCGCTAACGCCATCAACTCACCATCCATACATTGGAGAACCTTCACTGGTTGATCAACAGCATCCATGCGTGCAATAGGTGGAGCTATAAACTTTAACTTACCCCAGCCGGGTTGCCCGCCAAAAGAAATCGTTGGCAGACCGGATAATTCAGTCACACGATATGAGGCACCCATTTGTTTTAACCCACCTGGGTTTGGAATAATTGCAACGGCTAGATTCCCAATATCTATGGAATTTCGATTGCTGTAGTGTGCCGTTACTTTTCCGACATCACTCACGGTTACACTTTCATATTGACCATAACCTAACCCATCTTGATGGCTATATGTAATCAATGAGTTCCCGTCATATGCAGTAAGATTTCCCTCTGCCATTGAGTCAGAAGCTCTTGCCCATACAGTTGGACTTGATCTCTTTCCTTTACCAAGGTTAAGTTTAATAGTTTGAGGCTCAGAATTTATAGATACATCGTTCCATTCAATATACAACTCAGGAGCTATGTTAGATTCTGTTGCCTGACCATAATCACATAAGTTAAGTTGTCCAAGTTGGTTAAAACTTACAATCATAGGAACGCCCAAAAGGTCGATAACCGCCCCAGACGTATCGTTACGTTTGACAACGCCCCCCTCTACTGTGACCTCAGTTGAGTATTGAACTTGGTTATCAGAATCTGTTCCTTCGGGTAATCTTGTAAATGCGAAAATTAAGTTATGGGGTGTTCCCACACTATCAAAAACACGTTGGGTTTTTGTAAATGATTCTCCAACCGGCGTTGCTGCACCTGACGATAAGTTTCCGCTAAGTTCAATTTCAGAGGTTGCGCGAACTGTCCCATGTGGAATCTTTGAAAGATGCGTTGATAATCCTGTTGCCTGTTTAATCCACGAAAATCGCAACGGCTCTTTCGCACTTAAAATTTTAGAAATTGCATACCCGCCATATTGTTGGCTATATGCAATCAATGAGTTGCCATCATACGCCGTTAGATTTCCGTTTGCAAATGGTTCCGAAGCTCCTGTCCAGGCCGTTGGGCTTGCTCCTTTTCCTTTCCCCAACTTAAGATCAATGGCTAATGGAGCAGCATTAATACTAGGATTCATCCATTCAATATATAGTTTTGGCGGTACATTCGATTCACTAGATTGACCATAATCAAGTAAGTTCAATAGCCCACATTGATTAAACGTCACAATCATAGGAACGTCCGAAAGGTCGATAACCGCTCCAGACATATCGTTACGTTTGACAACGCCCCCTTCTACAGTGACCTCAGTTGAGTATTGAATTCGATTGTCCGCATTCAAACCTGCTGGCAATCTCTTAAATGTAAAGATTAGGTTATGAGATGTTCCTAAATTATCAAAAATACACTGTGTTTTTGTAAATGATTCTCCAACTGGCGTTGCTGAACCTGATGATAAGTTGCCGTAAAACTCAAATTCGGTAGTAGGTAGACAGACCTGTTTGGTTAGGAGCTCTACACTAAAATCTCTTTTACGTGTTGTTTCCTCTGACCACGCAAGTAATCTAACCTCATCATTTTCAAACTCACCAGTACTGGGGTTATAATGAAATACACCTTCACGAACCAATCGAACTTCTTGTTGACTGATGCGATCCACCCCAACTAAATATCCACCGCCATCAATAACTTCAAGTGTTGATCCCATTGCAATTGACGAAGCACCAATATTTAAACATGCAATTAATTTTATGAGTTTTTTCATTTTACCACCATATTTTGTTTTATACAGGATAAGGCACGCACTCTAAACAAATGGTTAACTAAAACAGCCCCCATGCAGGGGGCTGAATCTTATGATAATGTTAAGTAAGTTTATTTCATGATTTGCATCAACTCTTCTGCCATTCTGTCCGCTTGTTTCATGGACATCAAACATCCTTGGTGGTAAATCTTTAATTCCATAATTTTACCAAACTCTTGATCCAAGGATACTGTCGAGCTTTCCAAAGCACCCGATTTAATCTTTCCAAGTCCATTTTCACCAGCCTGACCTAACACGATAGAACCTGATTTACGTGTTTCATAAAAAATGTTACCCGTCACAAATTCCAAATCGTTGGGACTAGCTACCGTTCCCATTGCCAATCTTGCAATTGCCACACTTCGTCCATTACTAAACAACGCACTGACAGTTCCATCTTCTTCAATACGGATATTTTCAAATCGACCATACCCCAAACCATCTTGTTGGCTATATGTAATTAATGAGCTACCATCATATGCTGTTAGGTTACCTTCCGCCAACGGTTCAGCAGCTCCTGTCCAGACTGTTGGGGTTGCTCCCTTTCCTTTACCTAGCTTTAATGTCATTTCTAACGGAGCAGAGTTAATCGTTGGACTCGTCCATTCAACGCACAATTTAGGAGACATGTTCGATTCTGTTGCCTGACCATAATCACATAAGTTAAATTGTCCAAGTTGGTTAAAACTTACAATCATAGGCGTTCCAGCAGAACCAATAATCGCCCCAGACGTATCGTTGCGTTTGACAACACCTCCTTCTACTGTTACCTCAGTTGAGTATTGAACTTGGTTATCAGAATCTCCGCCTGCGGGCAATCTTTTGAATGTAAAAATTAAGTTATGAGGAGTTCCCATGCTATCAAAAATACGTTGGGTTTTTGTAAATGATTCTCCCACAGGCGTTGCTGACCCTGACGATAAGTTTCCGCTAAACTCAACTTCTGTAGTCTGTCGAACAACACCCGCAACCTGGTTAACCTGGATTGGAACCAAATCATCTACAACCTCTTGGTTAATACCCGCTTTCACAGAACCGTTTGCACCTACTGGCCACCCCATTAAAAAAACACCTTTATCTTCCAAAAATCCTTGTTGGTTACGGTTAAATGCTCCGCCTCGTTTTAATCCAAATTGCCCCTCACCCGCCGTTAATGAGTTTTTAGTAATAACAAATCCGTTAACACCTGTAATTGCAATATGCGTGGCAACACCCGTACTTTTCAAAATACCCTGCTCAGAGACGTTACGAGAAACCAGCGTGTTCACAGCTCCTGGAGAATATGATCCTGTTGTCCCTGATGTTACCACGGCTGAAAAGTCAACTGCTGCAGATTTACCACCAACGTTTTGGGCACTAACCACGTTTTCTACTGATACGCCCATTGCGACCTGGGCTGCTTTTACGCCTGATTGTGCTGTTACGATACTCATGTTTTATCTCCTTTTTATTATAATCCGTTTTCACTAACAATTCGTTTTACTGTAGACAATGGTGCTTTAATGCGTGACGTTATTAAGTTGGGTTCGCCATTATCATTAACTTCAACGCCTTGAACTTTTCCGGTCACACGAATGACTGCCTGTTTATCAGTTTCAAGCATCTTGCGTTTTTCATCTTTAAAGTTTATTTGAACTGAATAGATATCTTCTGGAACCCTGTGTCCCGAAGCATCCAGGCAATTCCAACTGTATACGCCCTTTTGCCCACCTTTTGCTTCAATTTCAGTTTTGTGCACTGCTTGGTTTTTTGAATTCAAAATCCACACAGAAGCATACTTCATACCTGCTAAACCTTCGGGTATTTCATAAGCAAATTGAACTTCACGATCAATCATTGAAAGAGTTTCAATCTTGTCGTGAATTTGTTTTCCATCCAAATCTACCGCATATTCCATATGCTCAAGCTTAGGTGAACCATCCTCATTTTTAACTTCTTTCTTTAAAGAAACTGAAATTTTATACTCTCCAATTGGCAGCAGTTTACCTTCGTTATCAACCCCGTCCCATGTAAATTGGTTGATACCTGAGCTTACGTTAAAAGCTTGATTACGATATACAACTTCATCTGATGCATTTTTGATTTCTACTTCAAATGCCGAAGCTGCGTCTGGAACAGCAAAGTTCTGCACAATTTTGCGTCCGGGTGCAATGTTCATTTTATCAGATTCAATTTCCACCATTTGTCCCATTAACCCTGTTGCTGAATATTTGTTATTACGCACCATAGTATCTTTTAATTTATTCAACGAATCCGTTTGTGTTTGCATCAACATCGATTGCAAAAACTTTCCAAACGTTTCCATAGGATCTTTTTGTTCTTGAGCAAATGGGTTGGGCTTGGTTTCATTCATCAACCATAATTTCAGCATTTTTTCTGGATCAGCGAATAATCCTTTAAGAACATCACTGCCATGTTCTGCTGCTTTTTGATCCCCTTTTGCACGTTCTACTTGCATCATGGAATCAAACTGCTCCTTCTCTTCAGCTTCATCGATCATTGCTGTTTTTCTTTTTTCAATAGGATCAGCTGTCCCGCCTATTGCTGCTACTCCAGCCATGATTATCTCCTTTCTTAAGCTTTAATATCTAAACGCCGTAAACTTGGGCGTTCTGGATAGGTTGCTTTTTCTGCTGCAGTTTTCATTGGTATGTGTGGAGAGCGCATCAACATCTGTTCACGTTCTTCCCACGCTATGTATTCAGACTGTTTCTGTTGTCCCTGTTCATTGTTGGATGAAAGCTGTAAACTGATACTGGATTCATCAATGCCAATTTCCTTAAGGACAGTTTTTAATTGGTGTAAATCGTGCTGCAATACATCTAATGTTTCACGTTTTTCTACGGATAACACAGCACTTAATTTTCCAGTTTCATCTGCTGTTAATTCTACATTCACAACACCTAATTCTTCTGGATTCAAAATCACAGTTAGAGTCTTTGATTCTTTAGGATGTATCCCTTCTTTTGCATCAAGAATAGCGTGCTGTATTTGCTGTGTTGATGCAGAATTTGATACACTTACGTTCGCTGTAATTTCAGACGATTCTGTTGGTGATGCACTTTGAACAAAATTCAAAACAGATCCTTTTAAAGGGTTATCTTGCGATGGTTCTACAACTTCAAAATCATTTTCGAATGAATCCGTGTTAGTATCTTTTGATGATTGAGTGATGTCAGCTAATATCTTAGAGGTCGAAACAGGTGTATGATCGAATCCTACGTTTTCATTTTTAGGTTTTGGATCTAAATCTGATTTCATAAGGGGAACATCACGCATCACAGGATCACGTTTCAAAGCGATTGATACAATTGGAACTTCATCCATCAAAATATCGTCTTCATTTGATTGTATCTCACGAATCATTTTAGCCGATGCTGGTCTTATCATTATAGTTTGATCTGTCATGCCATGGACAGCCTGTGTTGTTGGTATCAACTCTGCAGCGTGATCGTGTGAGATATTTTCTTTGCTAAAAGACAATGATTGAGGATCCTCATCTCTAATCAACGCTTCCTTACCATTTAAAGCGTGTGTTGCAGCATTGTTTACATCGTTTCTTGAATCAACCTTTGCTGCATACGTTGGATTTACAGAATAAGCGTCTATGGCGATTAAATTTATACTAGGTTCTAATGCATCATCACCATTGAGACCCACCTGCAAAGATTCTTCGCAGTCCTTTGGCTCATAGGATATTAACGTTACTGAATTAGAGCGCACGTTAATTGGAACAAGAGGGATCATCATGGATGGATCTACTTCTGTTCCATCAATTTGTGTTGCCTTTAACCTTGATTTCTTTAATACAAAACTATCTGCTGGTGTTTCTTTTTGAGAGTGCTCACGTGTTAAATTAACAGGGGTACTTTGAATCTGCTCTGAATGGGCAGTCTTACTTATCATTACGTCTAGTGAATGCGTTGCCAACGTGTGTTCATGAACATGACTGTCTGATTTTAACGTGGGTAGATTCTCTTCAGATTCTTCAATAGGCATTTTTTCTACAGCAACTGCATTCAGCACCGTTTCAAAACTATTATCATTATCGGGATGTTGACCTAGGTTTACTAAAGAAGCGTGCTGTGTGTCTGTAAGACTGTGTTGAATCGATATCATGTGTGTACGTTTGTTTGTTATTAGTTATAGACCAATAAGCAAAAAACATGCCAAGACACTGTATGATGTGAATTATGTATAAATGAACATCCTCGCAAAGGCACTCGGATGACTCTTTATTGCCCACTCAATCGAGATGAAGCCCTCTTCGGGCTTCCCTACGATTTCCCACCCTGAAGATTTAGATAGTTGAGCTCCACATCCGTTAACAATGCAACATCGATTAAAGAATCTTCATAAGGTACCTGTGTGAGCGTTTCGAAGTATAAATATCCTTCATGTTCGCTTTCTTGAACCACCATTAAGTTTTCAATGCGAATTCCATATTCACCAGCTTTATAATATCCAGGTTCATTGGATACAACCATACCGGATTGTAACGGACTTGCATTCATCCGAGGGGATATTCCGTGAGGACCTTCGTGAACACTTAAATAAGATCCAACACCATGCCCTGTGCCGTGTTCATAATTTAAACCATATTGCCACAGGTCATATCGAGCTAAAGCATCCAATTGATGCCCCGTCGTGCCTTTAGGAAACACAGCCATAGCCAACCGCAAATGTCCTTTTAAAACTAAAGTATAGGCTTTTCTCTGTTCAGCTGTCGGCGTTCCAATGGCAAATACACGGGTAATATCAGTAGTTCCTTCTAAATATTGCCCCCCGGAATCAATCAAGTATACCCCTTGCAATTCAAACTGTCGGGTTGTGTGTTCAGTCGAATGATAATGCACAATGGCTCCATTAGATCCAAATCCCGAAATTGATGCAAAGCTAAGTCCTTTGCACTCTGGAGACTCTCGTCTAAACATTTCCAATTGATCCGATGCTTTAATTTCATCGAGAGTTGTTGGATCTTGTAAAAACACCCATTCTCTGAATTTTCGAAGCGCCTCACCATCCCATTGATGAGCCTTACGCATGCCTTCAATTTCAACAGAGTTCTTAATCGATTTCATTAAAGAGATCGGAGACGATTGCACAACGTTATTTTCAGCAACTACGTCCAAGTCATAGGCTGATGCTGTTGGATCAATCTGAATACAGGCTGATTTTAATAAAACCTGCTCTAATTCTGATTCAAGATAAAACTGTACATTTTTGCCTAAATGATTTCTTAAATCATCTGAAATTTGCGTGTGATCACCGAACACACTCACAGCTCCATGTTTCCAAATCAAGGCCCTGGATAATGTAATGGGGGTATACGGTAAATCTTGCCCACGTATGTTAAGAACCCACGCGACATCATGAGGGTCATGAACATATAACGCCTCCGCTTTGGACGCCATTTCAGATCTAACTCTAGATAGTTTTGAATCTATGGACTCTCCAGAATACTTAATATCATGAGGAACAGTTACAGATTTGGGACGCAATGGACGATCTGTCCAAAGTTGATCTACTGGATGTGGATCCAAATGACGGATATTCTGAATATGCTGTTTTAACTTTGTCACAAACGATTGCGTATGCAATCTAAGATTTAGCCCTACCGTATTGGATGGCTCCAATGTTGTTTTAATCCAATCCCACACTTCATACAAACTATGAATTTGGAACTCTTTTGCTTCATCTGCAGCCTGTAAGGTATATCGACCATCAACAAACAGGTGCGCACAGGTTTGACCGATGATCGCTAATCCTGCAGACCCAGAAAAACCCGACGCCCATAACAATCGCTCGTTATATGCGGGTACATATTCTCCTAAAAACTCGTCTTCACGGGGAACAACTACCCAATCAAGCTTATTCTGATTGATGTATGTTTGTATTTCTTTAAGGTTGAACACTTATAAACCCATCTACGTTATTAGCTGTTTGTTTTATCGATGGCGTACCACCAACGTCAATCACTGATTTTCCAACTTGATTAACCGTTACTTTTGGATTTTTAGGCTGATACTTTCCAACAGTATAATTAAAGTCTCCTGCAATTACAGCTAAAGATTTTGGAGAACTTGATCCTTGAGCATACGTCACCAATTCATCTAAAAGACCTGAAATATTGGGAGAGTTAAAGGCTAAATGAACATTCACAACCGAAAACTGACGTTTCCCCACAAGCTCTTCAAAATATACTTTTAAAGCACGCCCGTTTTGTTGAACATCAGCATTAGATTTGAAAACACTCTTACCTTTAACAGTGTACTGATCCTTACGATATAAGGTTACCTGCCCAAAGGATTGCGTTCCAGTATTCGTTATATATTCGGCCTCAACGCCCAAACTTTTTAAACTATTTAATATAGCAGTTCGTGTCTGTGCCGTTTGCTCATTTACTTCTTGTAAACACACGATCGCTTTAGGCGAATTATTGAAAACTTGAAATAATATACCAATTATTTCTTTTAGCCGCGTCGCTTGAAATTTTTTCAGATCGGTGTCTGGAGAAAACCCACCTTTGGATTTAAATCCCCACGTATTCCAGATATATACTGGGACATTATCAACCATTTCTCCTTCTAAAGCATGATCACTAATCTGTTTATTAAAGATATCATCGTTAATGTCTCGCCAAATTCCATCGACTTCTAATGCTAAAGGAACGCTTGATGGCGGAAGAGTTATTTTAGTTGGTGCAGTCAGTGTTGCTTTAACATATGTAACTACCGGAGGGTTTATCTGAAAGTATGCAGTATCTATTTTTGTGACTGCTTCCGCAAGCAAGTCACTACTCAATAGAAGCAGCGTTGACATAAATCGAACCAAAAGTCTCACGAACGTCTCCTAACTTAATTACACGTTAAGTGTAACTTACTCTGTCTGTGCAATCAAGATTACGCCGCATTTATGCTAACGATATAATCTTGAGGCGCATTCGTTAATACTGCTGTCCACCCCAAACGATTTTCTTTTGATGGGTTATCAAATCCTAGGGGGACTAATTTCTCATCTTCTTTTAATGACATCTTTAGCTGAAACGTTAGCTCTAAAGGGGCATAAAATTTAATCATGTCGCACAGTTCACCATAAGCAATTCCAGTGGGGATAAACAAATGAAATTGCTCGCTCGTTAAAGGTCCAACATTCACGACAAAATGATGATTGGATTGCCAAAAGCGTTTACCTAGAAACGTTGTTCGCCCTAATTTGTGATTGCGACCTCGTTTTATTCCCATAAAACTGCGTTGACGGCGATTAATATCCACCCAAGATCCTACAAACTGATCAATATGAATAGGCACTTGAAAATAGTCCGATAAGATTTGTTCCAACCCAGCTGCTGAACGTGGGCGCTGCCAAATAATCCCAGCATAACGCGCCAATGCTGCTGTTGAGACGTTAGAATATCCTTCCCTATCGGGATCAACACCAGCAACAGCACACATCATGTGCCCCACCGTTGTCTGAACACTGCTGTTAGGAGACAACACAAATGAATACTTTTGAGCCACACAATAATAAATGCTTAACAGTCGGTGGTTAAATATGTCTAAAAATTCTTTAAGCGCAAAATCTCCTTCCCTCATGCGCTCATCAACCTTTTCAGATAAAGGCGAAGGTAGCGCCCCATGGGGGCCCGCAATATTCCAAAAGTTTACATCAATAACAGGTTTCCCCTCTGAAACGTGTATCCGATAGATGTCACTGCTGGGCAAGCTATACGTATATCTGGACGTGAACGTTACAGAATCTTCTGCTGGCGTTACCGTTGTTCCAATCAAATTTCCGTTAGGCAAAAGCTTTTGAAATAATCGCACCGCCTGTAAAAAGCTAAATTCATAGGGGTGTGTAAATAGTCGTTTAACTACAGAAGTTGTTGACGACCGCTCAAGGGAATCCATTCTTTCCATATTTCACCTGTGTGTTTCCATTTTAATTTTAATTCAACAAACGAATTAATTGATGTATAAAGCGCTAAAAATTGCCGCAACACTGCCCCAAAAATCAATGGGCTATGTCCTTCAAAATTACGTTCATCTAATGTCAGAATAATTTCAATCCCCTGAACAAACCCACGCCATGCATCGGTTGTTAAACGCCTGGTCACCAAATGTTGCTCAGCATCCACTATTCCATCAATTAAAATTGTGTCTGATTCGTTTCCATAAAGTTTTAGAAGATTTTTTAATCCTTCTGCGCCTAACGATGTTAAGGACAAATGGTTTAAATTTAGGTGTGAAATTAAATTCCAATATGCAGCATCTGTATGCGCAACCATTTTAGG
This sequence comes from Candidatus Bodocaedibacter vickermanii, assembly GCF_014896945.1. Lineage (GTDB taxonomy): Bacteria > Pseudomonadota > Alphaproteobacteria > UBA6184 > UBA6184 > Bodonicaedibacter > Bodonicaedibacter vickermanii. The sequence continues at coordinate 115,350 of NZ_CP054719.1, read as the reverse complement.
CGAACTTGCATGCATTAATGTTTGAATGCTTTTTGTGGGTATTTCAATCAGTGAATTTAGTCTGCTTCCAACGGGGATATCTTCTGCCATTAATCTATTACTGCATGTTGTTTCCGCATATACTGTTGCATTTGTAAGAACCTTGGGATCAAACGTTTGATCAACAAACGATAGATAAACGTCAAACCCTCCGTATTGAGAAGGCTCACGTTCCATATGCCAAGACCGTTGTGGGTTTTGAGTTTTATTCCACTGTCTGTACGCGAAATAGGGTGGAATAGTCTCCACTTCCCCATTTTGTTCATTAATAACAACCACAGTCTTAATACTATGAATTTCTGTGCTTGATTCTCTCCTAATGTCTGGGGTTAGCTTATACTTGATTGCCGTGTGATCTAATTTAAGAGGTTCCGTAGATTTTTCAAACAAATTCACAATCGGAACAACGCCTAAACAAATGTTTTGAGGTCGCACTTCTCTGATACTTTCGTTTGATAACGGCAAAATAATCTCACAAGACTCACTGACTCGACTAAAATCAATATCCCATAGGCTGAGATAATGAAACTTTTTAGGAAATGCAAAATAATCCATTAGCACCGCATATGCCGGGTGTGAATTACCAGGCATGGGCAACAGTTGATCAGATACATCAAACCCGATTGGATTGTATCTAGCAGACGGCATTAATCTCGCTTTATCCGCTCCATTTTCAATAAGGTAAATATTGGATGGCTGTGTCATTACCGCATCGTATATTTTATGAGTAAACGATCGTTCACCCTGCAAAAAGAAATCTAAATGCCGAAGCTTTAGTTTATTAAAGGGAACCCCATGGCTTCGTAAGCTGATTGCTAATCCCTTCGATGTGGAATGTCCCACAGCAGAAATTCCAATGTCTTCTAAATCAACAATTCGAACATCTTCAACGGTAATTGGCCACAATTTTGTTGTATAACATGTCTTGAAAAAACACGTATTTCCCTCCAAATCATTTAAAAACAATGATGTTTCTTTTGGAACTAAAAATCCTTCCGGGGAATTTATTTTTGTAACGTCTGCATCAAACTTAGCCATCGTTATGGATGGCACAGGTGTTACTAAATGCGGATATAGCCCTCCTAATATTTGCTGTGTATATTCTGGAAACTTCTTTTGAACATCACGTTGCATGCGTGCCGTTAAAAAAGCCACCGATTCTATTAATCGCTCAACATGAGGATCCGTTGAACCGTCAGGTCCTAATTCCAAGGCCCCCGCAATTTTAGGATAACGCTCTGCAAATTCCCCACCCTTATTGCGCAAATATGCCAATTCTTGGTGAAAGTATTTTAATAGCTCATCAATTTTATTTACCGTGATCATGAGGTAACACCTTATTAATTCTTATTCAGTATGGAGTAACAAGTATTAATAAAACGTTAACCAGGGATGATCCCTGGACCCAATAGAGTTAGATTCGATGTGCATGAAGACGGATTTCAAAAATGAATAGAGATGGTGTGGGTAAAGACCTGGTTGCACTCCTTCGTGCAATCCAGGTCGGGCGGGTGGGCAATGAAGAGTCATCCGAGCCTTTTTGCGAGGATGTCTATTTAGAATACACTAGAGATGCATGGAACACTCGCACGCATCGACAAAACTTATTTTAACCTTGCTATCTGTTCGGCAGCCTGTATTTCTGTCAGAAGACCATCTTGTTGCAACTTCTTTATCAGATCAAATTGCCCTTCTGCTCTACCTTCTGCTCGTCCAGCTATACGTTCCTCCTCAAATGCAACTGAATAATTGGATAAGTCTAACTGTCCTTTTTCATAATCTTCAATCAACCTACCATTCCATCGACTAACTTCTAATCTGTTGTATGCCTCTGCGACGGCATCTGACGTGCCCTTTGGAATAGCAGGCAATCTATCAGCCTCTGTAAATAATTTTAGCCACTCTCGTTTCTTTGGATTCTTGATAAATCAACTCTGGGCAATTCCACTTGATACAAACTCATCCACTCCAATATCGAACGACCTTTAGTGTTTAAATCTAACGTACCTTCCCTATTTAGTACTCTTTTTATATGCAACGTATCCACAAATGCAAATTGCTTTTCAAATGCACCATCTTCCATCGTATGTGTATCATGATCTAAAATACTAATTCCCATAACCGGTTGCAAATGTTGCCATTTTTGATCGGGTGTCAATTGTCGAGAGTATGCGCCAGACAAATAGTATAAAGCTCTAGCATCCCAAAAGTTCTGCTTTCTAACTTGTACCTCTGCTAAGAATATATGCCCATCAGGCTCACGACAGGCTAAATCAAGAAATGTCTGTTTTTCATCGGCATCTCGTTTTAGCGTTGGGAATGCCTCACTGACAGACATAACCTTTGATATTTTTCTTCCGGTAAACGCCTCTAAAAATGATATTAGTACGACACGATCACTTTCTAAATTCAGCATATGCTTAAATGCAACATCAATAGTTGGTCTAGCAAACACACTGTGATGTGTTTTAGTTGAAGTCGCCCTAACCGCTTGACACACAGCGGGTTGCACGAAAGAACGAGCGCTACACAATCTCGCAATCGTTGTATTCAGAGCACCCTGTGTAGTGCTTACAGTCAACGCCAACATGGCGATATAACCAGATCTCAGTAACTGTTTCATTGATAGCAATCTCCCAATAGCCATTTCATTAGCTATATGATATACCTGAACAATCACAATTCAACTGTAATTTAGGATGATTTTCCTTTTAAACTTGCAAAACAAAAACAAAGCTTCTAATGTTCAAAAGGTAATTCTAAAAAGGTGTTGTATGTCGTTCGATAAAAATCCTTGGGGCAAGCGAGGTCGCAGTAATAGCAATTTTGATTTAGGCCGTATTCTTGATCAATTCAATGATATGTTTGGTGGAAAAAAAGGTGGCGGCAAAAAAAGACCTCCTACAAAAGCTATGCTCATGCTTATCGCTTTGATTCCGTTGGGCATGTGGTTATCTTCTGGATTTTATAAGTTATTACCCTATGAACAAGCCTTAGTTCTTCGATTTGGAAAATGGGTTCGAACCGATGGTGAAGGATTAAACTATCACCTTCCCTACCCCATTGAAATCGTACAAAAAGTACCCACCGGAACAATCCATCGTATGGACATTGGGGTTCCCAGCGGTTTTCAAGGGTTTCCTTCCGCAGAAGAACATATCATGTTAACGGGTGATGAAAATATTCTGCATATCGGAATGTCATTATCGTGGCAGATTCGTGATTTAAGTCAATTTGTATTGGTGTCACAAAATCCTTCTGACACTTTAAAGGTTGCGGCAGAAAGCGTCTTACGCGAAATCATTGGTCAAACAAAAACTGCGCCTATCATCTCACGTTCTGGATGGAGTGAGATGAACCTTCTCGTTCAAAAACGATTACAAGTTTTAGTTGATAAATATAAGATTGGTATTCGAGTTGTTAACGTAGAACTTCATACGGCACTGCCTCCTCAACCTGTAGCTGATTCATTTACAGAAGTACAACGCGCTAAAACATTCCAAGAACAAGTGGTGAACGAAGCACTTGCATACGCAAATGATAAGATTCCCAGGGCTCGGGGTGAAAAAGAACAAATCATTCAAGCTGCCCAAGCCCAAGCAACGCAAACCGTCAACCTTGCAAACGGGCGTGCAGATCGCTTTAAATCGATGTATGAAGAATATAAAAAAGATCCAGACTTAAACAAAAAGCGCATGTACTATGAAATCATGTCTGGTATTTTATCGAACAATAAGAACAAACAGATTTTTGATAAATCTCTGATCAAAGGTGGAATTCTACCTCTCTTGAATCTAAAAGATACCCCACAAAAATCTAAGAAAGAAGGAGATCAATAATGTCCAAAATTCACTATTATGGTGCTTTACTATTTGGAGCCTTATTTATATTTTTTCAATCCGTTTTTATCGTCATGCAAACAGAACAAGTCATCGTATTGCAATTTGGTGAATACATTCGAACAATCAAAGAGCCCGGTTTGTCTTTCAAAGTTCCCTTTGTTCAAAGCATTGTAAAAATCGATCGTCGCTTACTTAGCTATGATTTGCCCCCCCGCAGAATAACTTTAGGCGATCAAAAGTTCTTGGTGTTGGATTCATATGTACGATATAGCATCTCCGATCCATTAAAATTCTTTAAATCTGTTCGAAACGAACAAAACGTTCAAAATCGTTTAGTTCCAATCATTATGGGGCGTTTACAAAGTGCCTTGGGACAAAGTTCATTAAGTGAGCTTCTTTCCGTTAAACGCGTACAAATTTTAGAAGAAATCATTACAGACATTCGTGAAACCGTGGCAGAATTTGGGATTGAACTCGTCGATGTCAGGATTCGAAAAGCTGATCTCCCCCCTGAAAACAGCAAAGCAATATTTTCGCGTATGCAAAGTGATCGCGAACGAGAAGCTAAACTGTTACGTGCCGAGGGCGAAGAACGTGCTTTAATCATTCGTGCAGATGCCGATAAGCAAGTTACAAACATCTTATCTGATGCCCGCCGTCAAGCGATGGTTTTAGAAGGTACTGCAGAAGCAACGGCAACGAAGCTCTTGACAGACGCCTATGGACAAGATAGAAAATTTGCAGAGTTTATTCAAAAAATGCGGTTGTTACAGGAATCTATACAAACAGATACACCGTTGTATCTAAGTACCGATTCTGAAGCATTACAAGGGTTATAATTCACAGAAACATCATGAACACCATATTTAAATCATTTTTTATCTTATGCTTATTACCAACTGTGTTTGGAAACATTTCCTACCCCGTTGCAAAAAAAGTATTAAGCACAGTCGTTCGAATTAATGTCTCCAGATCAGTTGACAATGCTATCACTTCTGATAACAATTACATGCAATTTGTACGTAAAGGTGACAAAGTAACTGGGGAAGTTATTTTCGGCTCTGGATTCATTTTTCATTCAGAAGGTTACATCGCAACCAACCTACACGTCCTGGGTGAAGAAGGCGCCCGAATCCAGAAAATTACCGTCATCTTATCTGATGGCAAAGAACATGCGGCCAAAATTATTGGATACGACCGATTTTTAGACATCCTTGTCCTTAAAATCGACGGAACAAATTTCCCAACCATATCTTGGGGAGATTCAACAAAAGTGATCCCTACTCAATCGCTATTTGCATTTGGTCATCCTTTAGGATTTGATCACAGCATTGTACGTTGTTTTGTAGCTGCCATAAACCGCAACATCAGCGTAAATGATTTAATTATGTCTACTCGTAACTTTCCAGACGGAATCACGCGCGGATTGTTTCAATTAGATGGAAATTTAAACCCTGGTCTGTCTGGGGGTCCTGTAACTGATGAAAACGGTCTAATGGTGGGCATGTCTTCCAGTAACTTTGGTCATGATGAACACAGTGTTGGTATTGGATTTTGCGTCCCTGCTGAAAAAGTCAGACCTATTTTGGATGAAATTCGCACTAAAAAAACTGTAACATCCAGGGGCTCTTTGGGTGTTGATATTCAAGACATTGATGAAAAAATCATGAAAAACAAAGGGTTAAAAGAACTCTCTGGAGTTGTTATAAAAGAAGTATTTCAAAACTCTTCAGCTTTTAACGCCGGATTAAAAACTGGGGATATTATCCTTAGTGTTAATGGGCATGTTATTGATAGCGCACCAACGTTACGTTATGTTGTGAAAACGCTTCCTATCAATACGCCCTTGCCAATCGATATGTTACGCGATGGAAAAATGATTAAGGTAACGGTCTCTTTAACCCCCTCCACAGAAAAAGAAGAATTAATTTATTTCTCGAATGAAAAAAATATGTCCGTTGCTTCATCCACTGTTGAATCAGTTGGATTGTATTTAAAGAATTTAACACAACAACTTGCAATTGCTTATGGGTTTTCCGCTGCAACAACAGGTGTCATCATTGAAAATTTTGCCCCCGATGAAAATCAAGAAGACGTTGATATTCGACCCGGTGATATTATTGAAACTGTTGATAGTATTCCCGTATCTAATATTGATGATGTTGAACGTTTATTAAAACAAGCCGTCGCTCAAAAGAAACTGTCCGTATTATTATTACTGCGTCGGGCTGGGGCTGGTACAACTCTTGAAGCTTTGCCATTATCTCAATAAAGCAAGAACGGGGGGGTCGTTATTTCCTCCCCCTCGATGTAATCTATTTATACTCTCTCAGCAATCGCTCAAACATCGCAAAGCTTCTTTTCAAGATCTCTGTATGAGTTTCCAATTCTCGAATCAGACGTTCCATTTCAATAGGCGAAAATTTGGCGGTGATCAACGCTTCGATTGTTTCTCCTTTCGCATGTTCGATCTTTTTTTCCCATCCTAAAAACTGAGCTTCAAATACCTTTAACGTTTCTGCAACACGCAATGCTTTTGGACGGTTTCGTAAGGCATAACACACAGCTTCGTCAGCAGAAGCATAACGAAAGAATCCATTGCCTCTCATGAACCCTGCAAACGTCGCATCAGTAAATTGATATTCATCCGCATGAGTTACATCAGCCAGTCTAAAATCGATAACTTTAAGAGTTGGCAATCCAGTATCGTTATGGATGAACCCAAAATTCCCTCCATTTGTTTGTAAATCGATTAACTTTATTAATCGTGCCAATGCATCTAACAATGACATTTGATGAACAAAACTTTGTGCCAAAGGATCTGTTTCAATCACTCGTTCAACAGCTTCAGCATTGTCTTCATTTTCTTTATCATCTTCCACTAAAGTGGTGCTTAAAGCACCCCATACGGGGGCTGTTGTTGCCCGATTTTTACGGTCAACTTTGCTATATTCCTCGAATCTACCTTCCGAACTTGCATCCAGCGTCGCAATATAAAAATTGGACTCATCGCGTCCAAAGAAATGAGACTCACTCCCCACTTCAAAATTTTCTAAAATTTTATAGACTAATAGCTCTATTGGGTCTAGTCTTTTGACTCCAGAGCTATGTGACGTTTTTAATCCTTTTGAATGGGTCTTAACATAATATTTATGTACAGTTTCATCTTTACACGTTACAAGTGCAACAGTTCCAAGTTGATCTCCACCTTTCTTAGATTGAAAAGCAATGCTACTATCTAGGAACAAACGACTAAAGTATTTCGCTGTGTGCTCCATAAGTCGATCTTCATGAACGATAAGGATACTTTCAGACAATCGCAAAACATCGGTATGTAGCAATTCAAATGCTTCACTATCTCTGTGTGTCCGAGCTTGACGCCTTAAAAACCCTTTAACGCTATGCAACGCGTTACGTTTGTCCGGATGATCAAATGAAGTCGTCTCATCACCTAACGTTTCCCAATTGATCCCTAACTCTTCAATTGCCTCAGCACCAAATAGTTCGACAAATCGCTCTTTTACAAGCACTTCACGTTGTTTTAATGCAACCTTTTCACCTGGCGTTGGCTTAACAACTGCAACGGTTCCATGTCGAACTGGTGATTCAACGCCGAATGCCTCAGCCGGGGCTGCCGCTTCTGCGCGCCCTAAGATCGTTGTGGCTAATAGAATATATCTCAAATGTTTCATTGTGTCTTCCTGTGGAACTAAAACTAGTTATATTATGAACGCATCTCCTGTAGGGATTATAGGGCTCTCATATGACTTTTCAACTGAAATTATCTTCGTAAAAAAGGGACTCAAAAGAGCCCCTTTAGAATCCTATTTATACTCTCTCAGCAATCGCTCAAACATCGCAAAGCTTCCTTTCAAGATCTCTGTATGAGTTTCCAACTCCTTACCCAAACGTTCCATTTCAATAGTCGAAAGTTTGGCGGTGATCAATGCTTCGATTGTTTCCCTCTTTGCCTGTTCGATCTTCTCTTCCCATTCTAACAACTGAGTTTCAAATACCTTTAACGTTTCTGCAACACGCAACGCTTTGGGGCGGTTTCGTAAGGCATAACACACAGCTTCGTCAGCAGAAGCATAACGAAAGAATCCATTGCCACGTAAAAATCCCCCGAATCTTGATTCAGTAAATTCATACTCTTCTGCTCGTGTTACTTCTGCCAATCTGAAATCAATAACTTTAAGCGTTGGCAATCCAGTATCGTTATAGATGAACCCAAAATTCCCTCCATTCGTTTGTAAATCGGTTAAAACCATCAAACGTGCTAATACATCTAACAATGACATTTGATGAATAAAGCTTTGCGCTAACGGATCTTCGGCAATCACTCGTTCAACGGCTTCAGTATTGTCTTCATTTGCTCTATCATCTTCCACTAAAGTGGTGCTTAAAGCGCCCCATACGGGGGCTGTTGTTGCCCGGTTTTTACGATCAACTTTGCTATATTCTTCAAATCTACCTTCCGCACTTGCATCCAGCGTCGCAATATAAAAGTTGGACTCATCGCGTCCAAAGAAATGAGTCTCACTCCCCAATCCGAATCCTGCCAGAACTTTGTAAACTAGCAACTCTATTGGATTGAGAACTCCTGCTGTAGAACTCCGTTCAGAGGCCAGTCCATTAGAATGTATTTTTATATAATACTTTTTTACCTCGCCCCCATCTAGCTCAACACGAGCTATACTCCCCAACTGTACGCCGTCCAACTTCGGTGAAAATTTTACAGTTGCACTGGAATATTTTGATTGAAAGTATATCCTGGCATGATCTTCCAAGCGAGCTAGGTGAACCATTTCTTGAGCGGTTAACACAGTGGATAGTGTATAGTTTAATCTTTCAAACGTCTCCTTCCCCGAATGATAGCGAGCTTGCAGTTTCATGAATTGCTTTATTCTATGAGTTCCATGACGCTTCTGAGAATGTTCAAATGAAACTGTCACATCTCCTAATATTTCCCAATCGACTCCTAACTCATCAACTGCCTCAGCGCCAAACACTTCGATGAATCGTTCTTTTACAAACACTTCACGTTGTTTTAATGCAACCTTTTCCCCTGGCGTTGGTTTAACAACTTCAACACTTCCAGGTCGAACAGGTGATGCATCCCCGAATGCCTCAGCCGCCGCTGCCGCTTCTGCACTCCCTAGGATAGTTGTGGCTAATAGAATATGTCTCAAATGTTTCATGATGTTTTCCTGTGAAACTAAATGCTAGTTATACTACGAACGTCTCCTGTGGGGATTATACGCTGCACATATAACTTTTCAACTGAAATTATCTTCGTAAAAAAAGGGCTCCAAAGAGCCCTATAGAATTCACCCTGTTAAACCTAACTCTCTGTGAAAAAAATTAAAGTTTTCTATTAAAATTTTTGCATCATCATCCAGCTTTCGAAATAAATCAGCTTTATCCTTTTCTGAAACTTCACTTAGCAACTCAATTGCGTTTTTAACCTTTTCAATAGCCGCACTCATCACATTAGTCCACTCTGCCAATTCGTGTTGAAAAATATCAGTTGCTAATTTTGTTCGTAACGCAACGTCTCTCTTTTGCAGAATATATTCCACTCGCTCGTCTAAATTATCTTCAAAAAAACCTTCACCACTTAAGAACAGATCCCAATCTCCTTGATGGACACGTTGGAAATACTTTTCCGCCACCAATCTAAAATCAATAATTTTTAACAAAGATAAAAACGACTCATGATCAGAAAATTGAACAAATCCAAAATTTCCACCATTTGTTTGAAGATCCGTTAATCGTATTAATCGTGCAAATAAATCCAGAACGCTCATCATTCGAATAAAATTTTGAGCAACGATATCTTGCGCAATCATAGATTCAACAACCTCTGGGTTTAATTGCTTTAAATCTACGTCAGTTAACGCTCCAAACACTGCCTTAACGTTATCCTGTTTTACAAGACTATACTCAGTGAATTGCCCATCAGTATTGATATCCTTGGTCGCAATGTATAAGTGTTGCTTATCTCGTCCAAAGAAATGAACGCCTGGCCCAAAGTGTAACGCCTCTAATAACGCATACGTCAAAAGCTCCTTTGGATTCACTGTTTCAGCAGCAGAACTTCCTGATTTCTTAATGCCGCCAGAATGGGTCTTCACATAGTATGTAACGCTTCTGCCCTTCTGTTCGATTAATACTTTTGTACCCAATTGATCTCCATTTAACTTTTCATGAAAAGAAATAGTCGCCTTTGGAAATAATTGTTGAAAATAATCTTTTGAATGCTCTATTAATCTTTCCGCATGTACGCGTAACATTTCTTCTCTTAACTTTAGCACCTCACCCAAATATGTTTGAGATTTCGCTGTCGAAGATTTTGCACAGAGTGTTCTTAATTTACGAACTAATGCTCGTTTGTTAGGAGATTCAAAATCTGTATCAGGGCTTGATACATCATCCCAAAGAATCCCGTCCAATTTAGCAAAAACATCATTTCCTAATGCCTCTTTAACTCGATTAGGCGTCAACATATCTGCTTGAATCTTTGCAACTTTCTTACCCGGCGTTATTTTGGTAGTTTTATCCTTAAGCATTTCTTGAGAATTCACACCTAACGGTGTAGACGGCTCGCAGTCTTCAACGATTTCCGATCCAATAACCTTCGGCACCAGAAAATGCCCCAACACTGTCACCAATAATCCATATCGTAATTTCAACATCATCTCTCCCTAATTGTGTTGATCGAACTTGTTCAATAGGGACAGACTTCGTTTTTTCAAGAGGGGATGTTTGAAAATAAAAATTGGCATTCAGAAACTTGAAAGAATAAAGCATAGGATATTCTGGTGATGACTAGGATCATATTTCAACGGACACTTAAACAGTTACTCACTCAATGTGTTCATCTTTCTGATTAACTTTTTGTCTAAAACAATGTAATATGCTGTCATGTTTATAAGCATGTTCAGGAATTAAACACACCCATGGATATTATCGAGCGTTCATTTCAAGAAACCTTAGGCGAAAAATACCTCTCCTATGCGTTGTCTACTATTATGTCCAGGTCACTGCCAGATGTGCGTGACGGATTAAAACCCGTGCATCGTCGCCTATTATTCGCTATGCGTGAATTGAAACTGAACCCAGATTCTGGATACAAAAAATGCGCCCGAGTTGTCGGAGACGTAATCGGTAAATTCCACCCTCACGGAGATGTCGCCGTATATGACGCCCTCGTCCGATTAGCTCAAGATTTCTCGCTACGCTATCCATTAATCGAAGGGCAAGGTAACTTTGGTAACATCGATGGCGATAACGCGGCTGCAATGCGTTATACCGAAGCCAGACTTACAGACATTGCAATGTTCCTATTCGAAGGATTAGATGAAAACTCTGTGGATTTTAAGGGCACCTATGATGGTGAATCCAATGAACCCAAAGTTCTTCCGGCTGGATTCCCCAATCTATTAGCAAATGGGGCATCCGGGATTGCTGTGGGTATGGCCACAAATATTCCACCACACAACATCATTGAAATCTGCAACGCTTTATTAGCAGTGTTAGACACTCCAAACATCGAGCTTGCCGAAATCTTGACTCACATCAAAGGTCCCGATTTTCCAACAGGGGGTCAACTGTATGTGGATCACAAAACCCTGACTGAAATATATGGCGAAGGAAAAGGTACAGTACGCATCCGCTCTACGTATACCGTTGAACAGCTAGAACGCGGAAAATACCACATCATCATTACGGAAATTCCCTACAGCGTTCCAAAAAGCCGTTTGTTAGAAAAGTTTGGTCAGTTGATGGAAGCAAAAAAGCTTCCCCTAATCAATGACATTCGCGATGAATCATCCGAAGATATTCGCATCATCATTGAACCAAAATCTTCATCCATTGATGCAAGTTTGATCATGGAATTTCTTTATAAAAATACGGAATTAGAAGCCCGATTCAGTGTTAATTTAAACATACTCGACAGCAATCTGCGTCCTGTTGTCATGGGCTTAAAAGAAATCCTCAACAGTTATCTTACCCATCGCTTCCAAGTATTAGATCGCCGCACACGGTATCGTCTAAAGAAAATCGAAGACCGACTAAATCTTCTTTCTGGTTTTCTAATTGCATACTTAAATTTAGACGAAGTCATTCGCATTATCCGCGAAGAAGACGAACCAAAACCTATGTTGATGTCCAGGTTCGATTTGAATGATATTCAAGCCGAAGCAATTTTGAATATGCGACTAAGGTCACTTCGTAAATTAGAAGAGATGGAATTACGAAAAGAATTCGATGCATTATCAGCTGAAAAAGCCGAAAAAGAAAATCTTATCGTAACACCCACGTTGCAAACTAAAACCATCAAAAACGAAATTCAAAGCTTACGTAAGTATTTTGAAAAAGACCCACGAGGACTGAGACGTTCAGACATTCATCATGATATCGCAGATGTTCAGATCAATCTGATTGATTTTATCGAAAAAGAACCCATCACTGTCGTTTGTTCCGACAAAGGTTGGATCCGAACGATCAAGGGGCACACCACAGATTCCGCAGACTTTAAGTATAAAGAAGGCGATCAAGAAGGTTACGTTTTACAGGCTGAAACTACCGACAAGCTGATCATCTTTACCTCCTTTGGTAAAAGCTACACCCTACCCTGTGATAAACTTCCCGGTGGTCGCGGCTTTGGTGAGCCTTTGCGCTTGATGATTGAAGTCGAAGCAAAAGAAGAAATCATTGCGTTATTTCTGTATCCAAAAGACGAAACACAACAATTTATCGTTGCCGCGTCCGATGGTCGTGGATTCCGTTTAGAGACCTCTCAATTGCTATCTCAAACCAAGAATGGTAAGCAATTATTGAATGTTTCCGATGCTGTTGTTGCACTCAAGTGCATACCAATAACTGGAGACAGTATTGCTGTATTTGGCGAAAATCGCAAAATGATTGTATTTGCAATTAATGAAATTCCCATCATGAACCGAGGGCGCGGCGTTATGTTCCAAAAGTATTTACAAGGCGGCATGTCTGATTTTAAAATTTTCAACATGGCCGACGGCTTAACGTGGAAAAGTGGTAATGGTACGCGTAAAGAAACAAACCTTGATCGCTGGAATGTAAAAAGAGGCCAGTCTGGTCGACTAGCCCCTAATGGTTTTCCACGCAGCAATAAATTCGATTAACTCTGCATGTTACGGGTTGCGTTTGGCAGCCCGACAACTAAACCATCTAATTCATCAGACATAATGATCTGGCATCCTAACCTTGATGTGTGGGTTAATCCAAAAGCCAAATCCAACATGTCTTCTTCTGCTTCTGTAGGCTCACCCAATTTACCAAACCATGCAGCATCAACGATCACATGACACGTTGAACAAGCTAAGGATCCTCCACAGGCTCCTTCCAAATCAACATCATACATATGTGCGATTTCCATCACTGACACGCCATTTGGTGCATCTATTTCCTTGCGGTTACCATCTTTTTCAATAAATACTATCTTTGGCATACACTTAAACCTTTAATACAAATTTAAAGTATTCATAATTGAATATAGCTTAATTTGCAAGTATTCAGTTTATATATAAGAACACTCTTTAGAAAAACATCAATAACAAGATTCCAACAACGATGCGGTACAGTGCAAAAGGTAAAAATGAAATTCGCTCTAACAACCGCATCATCATCACAATTACGAAATAACTTACGGCAAATGAAATTAAACTGCCGTATGCAAACAACTCAATATCTACGGTTGGATCATCCCAATTGATGTCTGTTAACTTTAAAACACTGGCTCCCAGAATTGCTGGAATTCCTAACAAAAATGCAAACCGCGTCGAATCAACCCGTGAATATCCCAAGGCTCTTGCTGCCATCATACAACTGCCAGAACGGCTTGCCCCGGGTAATAATGCAAATGCCTGAGCAGCGCCAATTAATAATGCATCTATATATGACATTTTTAAAATAGGCTTATCTGACTTTTTACGCAGATCCGCTAAGTATAATAAGGCACCAAAAATAATACTGTTCAATCCAATAATATAGGGCGTGTTTTGTGGCTTTTCGATTATCTTGAATAAAAATAGTCCAACGATCATGACGGGAATTGTCCCAATCACAATTGATATGCTCAAGTGAAAATGATCAGACACCTGCCCTTTGAATAATCCCAACCAGCCCAATAGTATGCGCCAAAGGTCTTTCCAAAAGTACAGCATAATCGCAACCATGCTGCCCACGTGCAACACAACCAAATAATGAACGCCGGGGTAAATATTACCGAAATATTTTGCGATAATAATTAAATGTGCAGTAGAGCTAACCGGCAGAAACTCTGCAATTCCTTGAATAATAGCTAATAATGTTAACATTTTTCCTTTGTAATATTCCTTAAATTATACTACTTTGTAATGACTATTTTAACTAATTTCTATTATACTGAAATTCACTAAACTTACTATACATAAAGGTAAAAAATGCTTTTAAAGCTTGTACAAAAAATTTTCGGATCTGCAAATGATCGCTTAGTTCGCCGCTTAGGGCACGTTGTTCAAAAAATTAATGAAATTGAATCTAACTTCACTGCTCTGTCTGATTATGATTTACAGCAAAAAACTGCTGAATTCAAAGTCCGCCTTGAAAAAGGCGAAACATTGGATGATATCCTTCCTGAAGCTTTTGCAACCGTACGTGAAGCTGCGCGCCGCGTATTAGGTGAACGTCATTACGATGTTCAGCTTATCGGTGGAATGGTTCTACATAACGGTATGATTTCTGAAATGCGTACAGGTGAAGGTAAAACTCTGGTAGCAACCGCCCCTGTATATTTAAACGCACTCAGTGGAAAAGGCGTACACGTCGTCACCGTTAACGATTATTTGGCTCAACGTGATGCCGAATGGATGGGTAGAGTTTACAATTTCTTGGGACTTACTGTTGGCTGTATTATCAGCGGAATCAGCGACATGGAACGCAAAAAAGCCTATCAAGCTGACATCACCTATGCTACCAACAATGAACTTGGGTTTGATTACCTGCGCGACAACATGAAGTTCTCATTGAATGACATGGTTCAACGCCCATTCAACTATGCAATCGTGGACGAAGTCGACAGTATCTTGGTCGATGAAGCACGCACCCCGCTAATTATTTCAGGCCCTGCTGAAGATTCTTCTCAATGGTATTATATCGCCAACAGATATATGTCGTCATTGACAACGGGCGATTATGAAAAAGATGAAAAAGGTAAAAGCATCACACTCACCGACTCTGGATCAGCAAAAATCGAAGAAGCGTTAGAACGTGATGGATATTTAAAAGGCTCAAGCCTATATGACTTACAAAACATCAGCATTGTTCACCACATTAACCAAGCATTAAAAGCACACAATATGTTCCATCGCGATGTGGATTACATCGTTCGTGATGGTCAAGTTTTGATTGTGGATGAGTTTACAGGCCGCATCATGGATGGCCGTCGCTATTCTGAAGGTCTGCATCAAGCCTTAGAAGCCAAAGAAAACGTGAATGTTGAGGTCGAAAACCAAACTCTTGCCTCTATTACCTATCAAAATTATTTCCGCTTATATCCAAAGCTATCGGGTATGGCTGGAACAGCTATGACAGAAGCTCAAGAATTCGATGATATTTACAAGCTTGTCGTGGTTGAAATACCTACAAATCAAACCGTAACGCGTAAAGACAATGATGATGAAATTTACCGCACTAAACGCGAAAAACTAGCTGCCATTGTTCAACTTGTAAAAGAACGCCATGAAAAACAACAACCAATCCTTGTGGGTACAATCAGCATTGAAAACTCAGAAGAAGTTGCGCGTGAACTTACAAAAGCTGGGTTAAAGCATAATGTTCTAAACGCCAGATTCCATGATAAAGAAGCCGAAATCATCGCAGAAGCTGGTTATCCAGGCGCCATTACCGTTGCCACTAACATGGCTGGTCGTGGAACAGATATTAAACTGGGGGGCAGCTATGATGTGCACTTAAAAGCTGCTTTACAAAAAGCAGGTGCAGTACTATCAGAAACTGCACGAAAAGAACTTGAAGCCTCAGTACGTGCTGAAATAAAGGCTCTTGAAGATACTGTTAAAGCTGCTGGTGGTTTGTATGTCATTGGAACTGAACGCCATGAAAGCCGTCGTATTGATAACCAGTTACGCGGGCGTTCGGGTCGTCAAGGCGATCCTGGTGAAACAAAGTTCTTCTTATCCCTAGAAGACGATTTAATGCGTATCTTTGGTTCAGAACGTTTAGATGCAATGTTGGTTCGTCTTGGTCTAAAAGAAGGCGAATCGATTACGCATCCGTGGGTTAACAAAGCATTAGAACGTGCTCAAAAGAAAGTTGAAGCCCGCAACTATGACATTCGTAAACACTTATTAAAGTACGATGATGTGATGAATGATCAACGCAAAGTAATCTACGAACAACGTAAAGAAGTTATGAACGCGGAATCTATCCATGAAACGATGGAAGAATCTCGTTTGGAATTAATTCACCATACGTTAAATGCTCATATTTCAGAATCTAACCATATTGAACAATGGGATCTAAACGGGTTACATGAAGAACTTTTGCGTATATTTAACGTCAATCTTCCGTTAGATGCTTGGGCACACGAAGAAGGCGTTGCCTATAAAGAATTCGTTAACCGCGTGGAAACACAAACCATAGCGGCGTGGGTCGAAAAAGAAAAGAACTTCCCAGGTGAATTATTGCATCGTGTAGAAAAAGATATTTTCTTACACTCAATGGATCAATTGTGGAAAGACCACTTACATACTCTTGACTACTTACGCACAGGGATTAACTTGCGAGCTTACGCTCAACGCAACCCCTTAAATGAGTATAAGCAAGAAGCCTTTGATCTTTTCACAACGATGCTTGATAAAGTTAAAGAAACCATTGTCAGCATTCTAAGCCATATGAATTTGAATTCTAAAGATGAAGATGCTCAAAAAGTTCCTTTAAAAAACACTGTTTTAGAAGATGCAAACAATAACCGTTTAATGACAGATGACGAACTTGAATTAATGCGTATGGTGCCCCGAAATGGTCCCTGCCCTTGTGGATCCGGAAAGCGTTACAAAGAATGTCATGGAAAATTAGTAGTATAAACATGAAATACATTTTAACATTTCTAGTAATTGTGATTATTGGTGGAGGGATCGCATTATCGTTGATTGGCATCCCTGCCCCAAAATCCGACATGCGACTTCCAATCGCAATCAATGTCCAAGATAAAAAATAATTTGGCTCCCTATCCTGAGGTTGAACAGTTCATTGAAATGTTAGCCTCAGAGATCGGGGCTAGTCCGAATACAATCTCAGCTTACCTCAGCGATATTAGTCATTTTGTCGATTATTTAGACAAAAACTCTTTGCATCTTTTACCTCCCTCAAAAACTGTAATGATGGAGTATATCTCTTCATTACAGGACCTTGGATTATCGGATCGCACTAAAGCCCGCAGATTGTCTGCTCTCAGATCCTTGTATGCCTTTTTTGTTAGGGAGAAAAAGATTGAATCCAATCCAACAAAGCTTATCGACCGACCTAAGCAAGGTCGAAGGCTTCCTAAGTTTCTAACAGAATCTGAAACTGAGGCTTTGATAAATGCTGCCTACAGCTCTAATCACCCTGACTGCGCCAGAAGGGTTGTATTCATTGAGCTTTTGTATGCTACAGGCATGCGAATTTCTGAATTAATTCAGATAAAACTATCCGATATTCAATGGTTGGATGAATGTCTATTAATTACGGGAAAAGGCAACAAACAACGTATTGTTCCCTTCAATCAATCCACTAAATCTGCGCTTATTCATTACATTCAAAATTCACAGCCGTCATCTAAGTCTGGGTGGTTGTTTCCGTCATCCAATCCAACAAGTCATTTAACGCGACAACGTTTTTTTCAGATTATCAAAGAACTAGCTGTTGATGCAGGGCTTGATCCACTAAAAGTATCTCCGCATGTGATTCGACATGCCTTTGCAACACACTTATTAAATCATGGTGCAAACCTGCTTAATGTTCAAAAATTACTAGGGCATTCTGACATTGCCACCACAGAAATTTATACACACATTATGACAGACAAGCTGAAAGAAACCGTATTTAACCATCACCCTTTAAGTACCAGGGGCGCCCACCGAACTCATTAGGCAAAACAGCTTAGATCCGATGTGTTCCGATACACATCGAATCGGATACCCTATGCGGCTCAGAAGCGCCATGCGCTAGACGGCGTTCGTCGTCATCAAATCGCGGTGAGATTTGCCTGAGCCGCGTAGAACTCTGCCCCAACAAACCACGTGTCTCCATTAAAACAAAAGGTCAGGATAATTCCTGACCTTTTTATACGAACAATTTTCGTGCTTAGTTCTTAACGCCACCACCAATTAAGGGAATACCATCTTGAGGGTTTGTTTGTTCTGGCATTAACGGAAATTTATTTCCTTTTAGATCGAATACTTCTAATTGGCGAATCAAATCTGCTTGTACAACGCCAACCATCTGACGCATAATGATTTGCTCAATATGTCCAGCAACTTCTGGAGTATCTATTGGGGGAAGTTCAAAATCACGACGATTGCCTTTCTCGATTAAGAAAAATGTATAAACAAGCTTGTTCTGAAGCATCGATTTCATGGGCTTAGACACAACACCTTCTTTTAGGTTTGCAATTTCTTTTGGATCTTCAACGCTAAAGCCTTCTTCTGGGACAAAACGATCCAGCAATCCTGCTCCTTTACTATTCTCTTTAGAAGGATCAATTGAATGCTTTTGAACTAACGATTCAAAGCTTTCACCTTTTTTCAGTGATGCGCTAACTTCAGTTGCTTTTTTTTCATCTTCTACCACCAAAATTCTTGGTTTAATTTCTTTCTTGCCTTGCATAGACGCTTTGATTTGATCGTATACGCTTTGACGCATTTGAGACGTGATACGTTTTTTAGCTTCTTTTTGAAAAAAGTATTGACGTTCAAATTCTTCAGCATTAGCTTTTGCTATACGTAGAAACTCTGGATCAGATTTCATTTTGGAATCACTAATTTGTTTAGCCATTAATTTTTCTTCGGCTAATTGAATTAGAACTTGCATATACACTTGATCACCTTGCATAGAATCAATTTTTAATTCTTTCATGCGGGCATCAACATCTTTTTTAGTAACTAATTCTTTTCCTTGGTATTTTACGATTCCACTAGCATTAACAGTTGGTACGCTAAGCATTAAAGCAGCAATCACCATGCTTGCCTTGATATTTTTTTTCATTTGTTTTCCTTTGCAAATAACTTCATTCTTTATACAATGTCACTTTAATGAGTTCAGCTTTAGAAATCAAGAAACAAAAGGAGACACATAGTTTGGAATGGTTAGATGAGGGATTATTGTTACGCACGAAACCTCATGGTGAATCCAATCTTATTGCTACTTTTTTTACTCAATATCACGGTCTTATCACCGGATATATTCGTACGAACAAAAAATACCCCTTACAACCAGGTAACCTGTATCATATTCGCAATAAATCCAGATTAGACACACATATGGGATTGTTTACAGTTGAACACCATGAAACCTTTGCTCCAATCATGTGTGCTGCGTTAATTTCCCCCATAAAGCTTGCCTGCATTAATGCGATACGCACATTACTTATTACTGCGTTAATCGATCGGGATGCGACAGAAGCATTTTATTTAAATCTAAAACTTCACATCCATGAAATCTGCCTAAATGGAAATATTGGGCATTATGTTCTATTTGAAAAAGAGCTCTTAGCGCATTGTGGGTTTGGGTTAGACCTAACACGATGTGCGGTCACAAACGCACGCGAAAATTTAAAGTATGTTTCACCTAAAACAGGCCGAGCCGTCACTGAAAGTGTGGGGCTTCCCTATAAAGATCAGCTGTTTCATCTGCCCACCCCACTGACTGATGCAACTATCCCGTGGAATAAACCCGATATCCTTGCTGGACTAACGATCACTGGACATTTTTTAAGACGGTTGCTGCACGAACAATTGCATCGTACGCTCCCCCAAGAACGAGACTATTTAATCACGTTAATCCATACTTCAAAGGTCATAAATGCCAGCTAAACTGATTGACTTAACCCATGCGTTAACAGAAAAAACACCGACTTGGGACGGCCGTTGTGGATTTCATTTAACGATTGAGCACGACTATTTGGATGATCAAAATGCCGTATCCTTTAAAGTGCAACGTATGTCGCTTGATTGCGGAATAGGCACTCACATTGATGCCCCTGCCCATTGCATTAAAAATGCCATGACGATTGATCAAATCCCACTGAATCATCTGGTTAACATTCCTGGATACGGCATTGATATTTCCAATCGTCTTGATCAAGACAATTGTTTAACCGCAAACGATATTTTTGAGTTTGAAGCAACCCATGGAACCATTCAAGAAAACAGTTGCGTTTTAATTAACACGGGGTGGCACCAATACTGGGAAGACGCATCGCACTATCATAATAAGTATCGTTTTCCTTATATTCACACTGATGCTGGGGAACTTTTAGCTCAACGAAAAATTCGAGCATTGGGCATCGACACATTGTCTCCCGATCGACCAGATAGCGGATATCCAATTCATAGTTTATTATTATCTAGAAATATATTGATCGTCGAAAATGTAAACAATCTCAGTCAGTTACCCTCCAAAGATTTTAACGTTACCATTGCTCCACTTAACATACAAAATGCTACCGAATCACCTATTCGAATGTGGGCAAGCAACGTGCCGTTGCATCCGTTAGGTTAGATCCGACTCGTTCTGACACTGATTATCAAGCAAACAACTTGAACCAACAACTGTTAAAATTAATAAAATATTAATATTTATTGATTATTATTCAATTGTATATTTTAGGAGCCATTATGATTCAAGACCCATGGACGTTACTCGCACCAGAAGCAGCTGCATTTTTAGAACACTTAAAGTCTTTGAATGCCCCACATACAGAAGATATCCCTATTGCCGTTGCACGCATGAATTACGAAAAAGCATCCCGCACTCTTGGAGGAATCCCTGTTTCTATGGCTCGTATTGAAGACAGAGTGTTGTCATCAGCCACGAATAAAGACGGAATTCCAGTTCGAATTTATTGGTCTACCTTAGAACAAGACCAACCTTTACTTATGTTTATTCATGGAGGAGGCTGGAACGTGGGCAGCATTAATACGCATGATACAGTGTGCCGACGAATTGCTAAAGAAACTGGATGCATCATTGTTTCCATTGAATACAGACTTGCCCCAGAACATCCGTATCCAGCTGGACTTGAAGACGTCCAAGCAGCCTATCAGTGGTGTTTACTGAATGCTGAATCTTTAGGCGCGGATTCAACGAAAGTTGCAGTTGGTGGTGATAGCGCTGGTGGAAATTTAACGGCATCGTTAATGAGCCTTTTAATTGAAAAAAATGAAAGGCTTCCTGATTTTCACGTGTTAATGTATCCCTGCATTGACTTGAGTTTATCTAGTGAGTCAATCAACACCTATGCAAAAAACTTTTTCATTTCAAAAAGCACCCTTGAATACTTTGTAAAAAACTATACGCAAGGTCAAAGTGTTAATGATTGGAAAATATCGCCATTATTGTCTCCATACTTTGATAAATACCCCCCTGCGATTATGTTAACTACTGAATGTGATCCCTTGCACGATGAAAGTATGCAGTATAAAGATAAACTAACGCAGGCTGGCGTTGCAGTATCACAAAAAGTTGCAAAAGGTACGTTTCATGCCTATATGCAATTTACAGATATCATGCCTAAACACACAGACGAATCCTATACATGGTTAAGTTTAGAAATGAAAAAACTCTGGAGTAAATAAAGCAACCTGCGCTTGGCAGCATGATGCTGCACCAGGGATGATCCTTGGACCCTATATGTTAGTCTTGTGTGATTTGAAATGCGTAATAAGATACACGTGGGGGATAAGGGTTGATTGTGTGTGGTGTGAGATATGAGAATTTGAACCTACCTTCGACGCAGGCAACCTGAGGTTGCATCCGATAGATTAGATTGAGTGTGGTTGGAGATATGGGGGAATGGGGCGGATTTTAAACCCACCTTCGGCGCAGGATCATTAGGGTTGAAAAATGAATTTGAGATGTTTTTGTGAAGAGTGTGTTTTAGTTCCCTTGTTGTTGTTTGAAAGCGCTGTGTTTGCAGCTTTCAAAGTTAAGTTATATAAAATCCGTGTCAGACCAGATAGGATCTAATCTAATGGATGCAACCTCAGGTTGCCGTTGTTTAAAACCGAGAGAATCCCCAGTAACCCGCACGTGCAAAAAGAACCCCATTTCTTACACGAATGGGGAAAGGCGGACTTTATTGATAGGCACAAAATCGTGTTTTACGAGCCCGTCGGCTCTAGGGGTTGTTTACAGGGCTGTGTCTACTGATCGGGTAGTTGAGCACCTGTACTGGGGATTCGGTTCGGCATGTCGCCCTTGAGTGGTTCAATCAAAGCTTCGTCATGGATCTGGTTAGAGATCCTTTGGCTGAAAGTTTCAAAGACGTAGAACGAAAAAAGGCTACCCAGGTTTTTGGGTAGCCTTTTCGCAATTCTAGTTATTAGTATACATAAGAAGTTTTGATTGTCAAGAGAAATCTGCGAGATGGGATTGTTTTTTGTAATCAGTGTCAGACAACATCGGATCTAACCTAACGGATGCAACGGCACGTTGGCAGCGTGACGCTGCCACCCATTGGGTTTTTAACCGTTTTAAAACATTGATAACTTAAGCAGACGCCAAGTTGTTTTTTACAATCCGTGTCAGATCACATCGGATCTAGCTTATTGGATCCAGCCGCAGGTTGGCAGCGTGACGCTGCACCCACTGGGTTTTTAACCGTTTTAAAACATTGATATCTTAAGCAGACGCCAAGTTGTTTTTTACAATCCGTGTCAGATCACATCGGATCTGACCTAATGGATGCAACGGCACGTTGGCAGCGTGACGCTGCACCCACTGGGTTTTTAACCGTTTTAAAACATTGATATCTTAAGCAGACGCCAAGTTGTTTTTTACAATCCGTGTCAGATCACATCGGATCTGACCTAATGGATGCAACGGCACGTTGCCAGCATGCCTGACAGATTTCTGAAAAAATTCGAAAAAGTTTGAAGTTTTCTAACTGCTGCCTCGCGCCCCACAACTGTTGAAAGTGATTAGAAAAAGAATATTTTTGACAACAAATCAATAGAACAGGGAAAATCATTGATAAACCGATTAATTGTGTCAATCATACAGATATGTATGAATTAAGTAATAGATATGCGACTATTTTACACAATATGAAGTTTTTTATAACATTCATAGCTTGGTGTTTAAGTGGGTGATTTTAATATCGTTAAACACCTCTTCTGATCACTTTCAACAGTTGTGGTGACTGGGGCGGGGGGTGGTAAAAAAATCGCGTTAACTGAATCTTAACCTTTATTAATTCGCAACCTGCGGTTGCATCCGTTGGGTGTCTCGGGTGTGCGCTGAGGTGGATTGTAATTTTTTTTCAATCGTATTTATAGTTAAACTCACATAAAACAATTACGCGGCGCCCTTTGCTCCAGACTTTCTTCTCATAGAGGCAATGGCACGTTGACAGGAGCGAACCTGCGCCGTACATAGTATGGAAAAATCGTAGGGATCCAGCGTGACGCCAGGGATGATCCCTGGACTCAATGGATAATACGGTTTGTGAAAATTGAGATCTCCAAGGTATTGGGTTGTTTTGTGCAATCCGTGTCAGATCACATCGGATCTAGCTTACTGGATCCAACCGCAGGTTGGTGGGTTTGTTGCTGCCACATGCTTGCGTATTTGCCATTACGTTTTAAAAGCTCTTCATGTGTTCCACGTTCAATGATATGACCCTGATCTAGTACTAATATTTGATTCGCATTTACAATGGTTGATAACCTATGTGCAACAATCAATGTTGTTTTACCTTTTGAAATTTCCATAAGGTTGTGTTGAATTTCTTGTTCTGTATTGGTATCTAATGAACTGGTTGCTTCATCAAAAATAAAGATCTTTGGATTCTTTAATAAGGCTCTGGCAATCGCAACACGTTGTTTTTCGCCCCCGGATAATTTAAGACCACGTTCACCGACGGTTGTTTTTAAACCTTGAGGTAACTGTTTAATAAAGTGGTTCAGATGAGCCCCTTCAATTGCTGCATTGACTTCGGCAGGCGTTGAATTCATTTTTCCATATCGAATATTGTATTCAAGGGTATCATTAAATAAGACGGTATCTTGAGGAACCACGGCGATTAAACTTCTTAATTCTACTTGAGACACTGATCGAATATCAACTCCATTTATGGTGATGATCCCCTTTGATATATCATAAAATCGAAATAGCAATCGGGTAATCGTTGATTTTCCAGAGCCACTCTCTCCCACTAAAGCGATGGTTTGACCTTCATGAATATCTAATGAAATATCATTTAGAATCTGACGTTCTGAGGCATAGCTAAAATCAACATTTTCAAAGGATATATGCATTTTACCATGAGGTATTGCAAGGGGTTCAGCCGCATCTTTAATATCGGGTTCTGCCTTTAATACGTCCATCATGGTATTTAATTTCAAAAAGGCTTCTCTCATTTCACGATACATAAACCCAAGATTTCCTAAGGGAATATACAGTTGAATTAAGTATGCATGAATCATCACATACTGACCTAATGATAATGTTTTATCAAGAACACTTATCGATGCATAATACATGCATATGATTAAACCGATGCCTGCAATAATACCTTGAGCAACGTTTAACAGTGATAAGGACTCTCGCAATCTCACAGAGATCCGTTCATATCGGCTTAATGTCTCATCATATAGCCTTGATTCATTGTCTTCGTTGCCAAAATATTTAACGGTTTCGTAATTTAATAAACTATCTAATGCTTTTTGATTGGAGTTGGCTTCAAATTCATTGCGCTCTCTAAGAACACGTGTACGATAGTTCGTAATCCAATAGGTGCACACAACATATAAGCTTATCGTAATAAAAATAATCAGAAAAAAGTGTACCGGAAATAAGTATAACAAAAATCCCCAGACCAAAACGATTTCAATCACCGTTGGAAAAAAACCAAAGGTTGAAAATTGAATTAATCGCTCCATGGATTGAACGCCTTGTTCGATGTACCGTGTAACCGCACCTGTTTGACGATCCAGGTGAAACCGTAAACTTAATGAATGCAGGTGATTAAAGACCTCTAATGCAAGCATACGAATGGCTCGATACAACACTCTGGAAAATAGGATTTCTCGAACATCATTCAGCGATGTGGACAGCAATCGTATGACGCCATACATTATTATCAATGCACTCACGGAAACAGTGGCTTGCAACGTTCCATTCAACATATCAATTGTTTGTTGAAAGTATATGGGCACATACGAGGCTAATACTTTAGCAAGAATTAATAATACCGCAGAAAAAACCACGATTAATTTTGCGGATAGATTATGTTTGCTCCAAAAATAAGGAACTATCCGCTTAAATGAATTAGACGATTGCATCCACACCTCTTATTGAGTTTGAAACGTTAATTGATAATTACCCATTGCATCAGGTTCAATAACTGCATCAGCGTTATAAATCCATGGATAGTTTTTGTCTCCATGTCCAAAACTATCAGTTTTAAACACTGGAACAGGCAAGTCTTTTACAAAATCATTGATGATGGGATTTACATCTACATCCCCCACTATGATGTCTCCTATGACAACAGCAACGGCTCCCTCTAAAATCTTAGAGTGTTTCAGATGCTGTAATACACGGTCTATTCTATCTCCATGACCAGACTCTTCAATAATAACAATTTTGCCTTTTGCATTAAGTTGCCAAGGTGTACCGACACTTGTACTGATTAAAGCCGTATTTCCTCCCGTTAGCTTTCCAGCTATGGGTTGCATAACCTTGCCGCTTAACAGTTTGAATCCTTGATATGTAATACTCTTAGACGCTCCAGATACGATTTCGTCTAGATACTTAAAGTTTTTGGGGTCTTTTTTAGAATAAGTAATGTCTTTTGCAACTGCTCCATGGATTGATTTCCAGCCCCATTTTTGACTCACAAATAAATGTAATGCTGTAATATCACTGTATCCAATTAGCCATTTATGAGCTGTTGGTTTTGGTATTTTTAATAGATAAGGAATAAGTCGCGCAGCTCCGTATCCGCCTCTCAACGCCCAAACGACAGAAGAAGATTCATTATCAAACGCTTGTTTCAGAAAATTAAACCGCTGTTCATCCGTATTGGACATGTATGCATATTTTACACCATGCTGAAAGTGAACTTTATTCCAAAGATTTGGATACTTTTTTTGAATCACCCTTGACTCATTTTCTTCAATCCAAGTTGCTGGCGCAACAACACTAATTTTGCCCTCTGCAATACCCTTAATCAATAGATCAGCACGAGACGGCGTGTTAGCAATGGATGAATCAAAGTTATTTGCCTCACAACCATACAAAAACACTATAGCTAGTACAGGTAATGTTTTACTTAATTTCAACAGTTTTTCCATTTCTGATTAACTTAATCGATGTTATTTTTTCAGATGAAAGCACCCTTAATAAATCATTCACATTCATAATCGTATACGCATTAATCATATGAATTATATCGTATTGCTGAAACAATCTGAGTGCTGCGTTTTGGACGACGGCACCTAAAACAATAACACCTTCCCGCATGCCTTCTAAGTTTAATTCTGCTTCTAAGGCTGGGGACAAATTAGAAACCACAACGCCATCAAACACATGATTTCCTTTAAGGGTCGTACGTTGTTTAGATGGAACTTCAACAGGCTTAATTAGTGGAAACTGTGTCGTTAATTCTTTATCTTTACGCCTTAATTTTAGACTTACAGTCTCTCCCACGGGAAGACCGGCTAACCGATAATAAAACGTTTCTTTATCCAGCAACGGTTTGCCATTAAGTTCTAAAATCAAATCACCGACTTGAACATCTTTTGCGGATCTTAGTGAGTGTGCTGCATTCACAACCACGCCCAAAGGAATATCCATGTTGAAGGTTTGAGCAATTTGAGGGGTTACGGTTTGCACTAATAAACCAGACCAACCACGCTGAACGTCACCGCCTCCATTGTTCAACTGAGCAACCGCTGGCTTTGCCATGTTGATGGGTATTGCAAATCCAATACCCGCAGACGCTCCTGACTTTGAAATGATAAAGTTATTAATGCCGATCAGCTGCCCTTCCATATTCACAAGGGCTCCGCCAGAGTTACCCACGTTAATCGATGCATCGGTTTGGATAAATCCGCCAAATCGGCTAACTGCAGAGACGATACCGGTTGTAACCGTTGTACCCACACCAAAAGGGTTACCAATAGCAACCACCATGTCCCCGACTTCCATAACCTCTGGATCACCAATCTCTATGGGGACTAGTTCAACTTTTGGATCTTGGATTTGAAGAACGGCTAAATCAATTTTATCATCTTTAACAGCAACTTTTGCATCATAGGCTCTGCCATCCTGTAAGATAACTTTGATCTTTGTTGCATCCTGAATCACGTGTACGTTGGTCAAAACAGTACCTTCTTTTCCAATGATCACGCCTGACCCTAATGAACGTTGTATAATTTCACGGGGCATTGCGAACAGTGAATCAAAGTTAAAGCCCTTACCCATAAATAGCTGCATCATCGGATCCATAGCAAAGGGAGAATTTTGAACTACCTGTACACGTTCGGAATAAATGTTAACGACGGAGGGAGCTACTTTCTTTACCACAGGTGAAAATGAAAAAACGCCGCCCTGAAATAATTTAGATGGCTTATTAAACGTCGGAGATACTGATACCTGCGGAGATTGATCTGGAGATGGAGTATTTTTAGTTTCATTTGGAACAGCAGATTTATCAACTGATGGGATAGAACGATTCCCCATTCCATAGGATAAACTCATAACACAAACTGCCGCAAGACACATGCTCTGTAATATTTTCAACACCATTTCAACTCTCCACATAATAAATAAAAAAAGGGCCTCTTGGGCCCTATTCTAAAGTAAAGACGGTTAACAAATTACTTATTTATTCAGCGCTTTGTTCCGTTTCTACATATTCTACAGGACCCGAATCAGTTCCCTTAGCTGTAAGATCTCGATCAATGAACTCAATAACAGCCATTGGAGCCATGTCGCCATGACGGAAACCCGCTTTCAAGATACGAGTATATCCGCCTGGACGCTCTTTAAAACGAGGACCTAAGTGGTTTAACAAGCGTTCTACAGATTGGTGGTTTCCATTTAGGAATGCCAATAAATAGCGACGGTTTGCTAATGTGTTTTCTTTTGCAACAGTAACCAACTTTTCAACAATTGGACGTAAGTCCTTTGCTTTTGGAAGTGTTGTTTTAATTTGTTCATGCTTTACTAAGGCAGTTACCAATGATTTCAATAACGCGGTACGTTGCCCAGTGTTGCGATTAAATTTACGACCTTTCAGTGCGTGTCTCATATTTAACTCCTACCTTAATAAGGTTCTTCTATTTTTTTTGCTAATTCTTCGATGTTTTCTGGTGGCCACCCGTCAACCCTCATACCTAAATCAAGGCCAAGGTGTACCAACACTTCTTTAATTTCATTCAATGACTTACGACCAAAGTTAGGTGTACGTAATAGTTCACCTTCAGACTTAGCCACTAAGTCACCAATGTAAATAATATTTTCATTGCGAAGACAGTTCATTGAACGCACAGAAAGTTCCAATTCTTCCACTTTACGTAACAAATTACGGTTAAATGGAAACTCTGGTTCAGCCTCTGCCGCACTATGAGGCTTGGGCTCTTCAAAATTAATGAATTGCTGTAACTGGTCTTGCAAAATACGTGCTGCCAATGCAATTGAATCTTCTGGAGTAATTGAGCCATTTGTCTCAATATCCAAAACCAATGTATTGTAATCTGTATCTTGCCCAACACGAGTATCTTCAACTGTGTACGCAACGCGTTTTACTGGAGAGAAAATTGCGTCAATTGGAATAATTCCAATTTCGTCTTCTACACCACGGTTACGTTCAGCAGGAACATACCCCTTGCCAACTTCAACGCTTAATTCCATTGACACTTTTGCATTCGCATCCAGTGTAAACAAAACCAAATCTTTATTAATCACTTCAACAGCTGCTGTTTCAGTAATCATACCTGCAGTTACAACACAAGGCCCTGCTACATCAAGACGAACTTTTTGAGTGTCCGCTGAATGAGACTTAAGCGCCAATTGCTTAATGTTCAAAATAACATCAGTAACGTCTTCACGAACGCCAGGTATTGTACTAAACTCGTGTAACACACCGTCAACTTTAATGCGTACCACAGCTGCACCTTGTAAAGATGACATCAGCACACGGCGCAATGCATTACCTAAAGTTACACCAAAACCTCTTTCCAGCGGGCTTACATTAACCTTTGCTGAGTTTGGATTTGATCCAACCTTAATGTCTATTTTTTGAGCCTTAATTAAAGACTGCCAATTACTTTGAATCACGAAAGAAACCCCTTCTTACATACACACGTAACTAATATTAAACGCGACGACGTTTTGGAGGACGGCACCCGTTATGAGCAATCGGTGTTACATCTTTAATTGCTGTCACAACCAATCCTACGGCATGAAATGCACGCAGAGCAGATTCACGACCAGATCCTGGCCCCTTTACCTTTACAGATATAGTTTTTAAACCATGTTCCATCGCTTTTTTAGCTGCATCTTCAGCAGCAATTTGAGCTGCGAAAGGTGTAGACTTACGAGAACCTTTAAACCCTTTTGCACCAGCAGTTGACCATGCAATGGTATTACCATGAAGATCTGTAATTGTAATTACAGTGTTGTTAAAAGTTGAATTAATAAATGCCATACCTGTTACGACATTTTTCTTCTCGCGCTTACGAATACGCGTTGCTATTTTTTGACTCATCTTCTACCTACCACTATTTCTTCTTACCAGCGATTGCAACTGCTTTACCCTTACGTGTGCGGGCATTCGTACTAGTACGTTGACCACGAACTGGTAAGCGTTTACGGTGACGTAGGCCACGATAGCAACCTAAATCTTGTAATCGTTTAATGTTCATTGAAACTTCACGACGAAGATCACCTTCTACTTGATAATCGCTATCGATCACTGTACGAATTTTTAATACTTCTTCGTCTGTTAATTGGAATACTCGCTTTGTATCAGCGATACCCACTTTTGTACAAATATCTTTTGCATGCATTGGCCCAATTCCGTAAATGTAACGAAGGGCAATTTCAACACGCTTTTGAGTCGGTATATTTACACCTGCTATACGCGCCACTTGTTTCTCCTTGATTCTTTTTCCGAATGTAAACTTCTTTATATCCCTTTAAAGCAAAAGGGGGTAAAAGTCAATCTTTATTCGTTTTTACAATATATTTTCTATTTGATGAAACACAACATCCACAGGTTGCATTCCATCGACTAATATAATATTAAGATCACGATCTCTGAAAAAGTCTAAGACCGGAGCCGTTGCCTCTTCATACATCATCATTCTTGTCTTAACGGTTTCTTCATTATCATCACTTCTGACTTTAAAGTTTTCCGCGCCACAAACATCACACACCCCCTCAGTTGAAGGAGTTTTAAAATATTTGTTATAAATCTCTCCGCATTCTGCGCACGCAAAACGTCCAGAAATTCGTTTAATCAACACATCTTCATCAACACCAATGTTAATCACCGTTTGGATCATTTCTCTGCGTTGAGTTAATAAGGTCAACAGATATTCAGCTTGTTCAACAGTTCGAGGAAAACCATCGTATAGAATTCCCTTTGCATCTGAATTTTTATCTAAAAATAATTCGATCAATTTAAAAATAATCGCATTATCTGGAAATTTACCTTGTGCAATAATATCAGCACACGTTTTTCCAATTTCAGATCCAGCAGCAACTTCGGCTCTTAATAAGTCGCCTGTTGAAACAACACGAATTCCGTATTTCTCTTCAAGCTTCTTGGACTGAGTCCCCTTCCCAGATCCTGGAGCACCAAAAATAACTAAGTGCTTCATGCTTTGGGTAGACCTTTGCCTTTAGACCAAGATTTTTTCATCAAGCCTTCGTATTGCTGAGCAATCATATGTGAATGTATTTGCCCCACAGTTTCGATTGTAACGCTTACCACGATCAATACGCCAGTTCCACCTAACGCTAATGGGATAGATGAATATCGTGTAAAGATTTCTGGCATCACACATACGAGTGAAATATACGCCGCACCTGCTACTGTTAATCGGGTTAAAATATAATCCAAATAGTCAGCAGTGTTTTTACCAGGACGAATCCCTAAAACCAAAGCCCCACCCTTACGCAAGTTTTCAGCTGTCTCTTCAGAGTTAAAGACAACAGATGTATAAAAGAACGCAAAGAATACAATCAACGATACATAAAGGATTATGAACCCCCATGTTCCATGTTGAAAGTTAGCCGCAAAACGACCAAGCCAACCAGATCCATCTGAAAATCCAGCTATCGTTGCTGGAAAGCTTAATAAAGCCCCTGCAAAGATTGGAGGAATTACGCCAGAGCTGTTTAGCTTTAACGGTAAGTGTGTAGAGTTTCCACCATACATTTTGTTACCAACTTGACGCTTTGGATACTGAATATTGATTTTACGGAATGAACGTTCCATGAACACAACAAACAATACAATGGCCGTTGCCAGAACTAAAACTGCAATAACAAACAGTGGACTGATAGTTCTGTTGCGCCCCATTTCAAACAATAGTGCAAGACCTTGAGGTAAGCCAGAAATAATACCAGCGAAGATAATCAAAGAGCTTCCTTGACCGATTCCACGAGACGTAATCTGTTCACCCAACCACATTAGAAATACAGTTCCCCCGACCAGCGACGTAATAAACGTTACTCTAAACAAAAGACCTGATTCCATAACGGGGGAGTCGCCAACAGACTCTAAAAAAACCGCCATTGAAGATGCTTGGAAGATTGCAATAATCACTGTCAGATAACGAGTATACTGGTTGATTTTCTTTCGACCAGTTTCACCATCTTTTTTCAATGCTTCCAGTTGAGGAACGATGCTCGTCAACAACTGCGTGATGATGCTGGCCGTAATGTATGGAACAATCGACAATGCGAAAATTGTCATACGACTTAAAGCACCACCACCAAATGTATTGAAGACAGCTAATAAGCCACCTGCAGCTTTACCCGCTAAATTTGCCATAGCCACTGGATCTATTCCTGGTGAAGGAATAAATGTACCAAACCGATATACGATTAATGCGCCCAGTGTAAACCAAATACGCTTCTTAAGATCCTCTGCCTTTGAAAAAGCTTTCAAACTGAAAGAGGATGCTAATTGTTCTGCTGCAGATGCCATATTATGCTCGTTTCTTTATCTTTATGCGACTACTGTTAATGATCCGCCAGCTTTTTCGATTAACTCTTTAGCTGATGCAGAAAATGCATGCACATGTAAATTAATCTTAGCTTTCAACTCACCTTTACCAAGAATTTTAACGGGAAGCTTTGTTGAGCGCAATAAACCTGCTTCAACTAGAACTTCTGCATTAATATCTTTTGTCGCATCTAATCGTTTTTCATCAATAAACTTTTGGATCATGCCCACGTTTACGGATGCAATTTCCTTAGCGAAGATGTTCGTGAATCCGCGTTTTGGTAAACGACGATAAATTGGCATCTGTCCACCTTCAAATCCACCAATAGATGAACCTGATCTAGACTTTTGTCCTTTAACGCCTCGACCTGAAGTCTTGCCTTTACCAGAACCGATACCACGACCCAAACGTTTTTTGTCTGGGCGTGAACCTTCGTTATCTCTTAATTCATTTAACTTCATGATGAGAGCCTCTTATTCTTCGACGCGGATCAAATGATGTACTTTACGGATCATCCCGCGTACAGCAGGAGTATCTTCAAGTTCACGTGAACGGTGCATCTTGTTTAAACCTAGTCCAACTAATGTCGCTTGCTGATCAGCAGGACGACGAATGGGACTACGCACTTGCGTAACCTTTAAGGTTTTCTTTTCGGTCGCTTTCTTACTCATCAGTTAGCTCCTTTTTTCCCTTGGTATCGCGACGTGTTACTAAATCAGCAACGCGAAGACCGCGGCGACTTGCCACTAAACGTGGAGACGTTACGTTCTTTAACGCTTCAAATGTTGCACGAACCATGTTGTGTGGGTTTGTTGTTCCGATAGACTTTGCAACCACATCATGAATGCCTAAAGCTTCCAATACTTGACGTGTTGCTCCACCGGCGATAATCCCAGTACCAGGTGCTGCTGCACGAAGAATAATCTTTCCTGCGCAGAAACGTCCTTCAGCATCATGGTGCAATGTACGCGCATCCCTTAAAGGAATACGAATCATTGTACGCTTTGCTTCTTCTGACGCTTTACGAACGGCATCTGGAACTTCACGAGCTTTACCGCTACCGAATCCAACTTTACCTTTACCATCACCAACCACAACTAAAGCGGAGAAAGAGAAGTTTTTACCTCCTTTAACAACCTTACATACGCGGTTGACGCTAACAAGCTTATCGACTAAATCGGTATCTTGTTGCGCTACTTTTTCTGTATTTTTACGAGCCATTAACTTCATTCTCCTAGAATACTAAGCCATTTTCACGAGCGCCGTCGGCCAAAGCCTTCACACGACCGTGATACAAGTAACCGCCGCGGTCAAAGTATACATCCTTGACCCCTGCTTTTACTGCGCGTTCTGCAACCAGTTTACCGATAAAACCAGCAGCATCTTTTGTTCCAGCTTTTGGACCTTTAAAGTCTTTTTCAACTGTTGATGCAGATGCAACTGTATGACGTTTTGCATCGTCAACTACTTGTGCATAAATATGCTGATTTGAACGGAACACAGATAAGCGAAGTTTTGTTTCACCAGCAACTTGCTTTAACTTGTATCGATTGCGACGCTGACGTCGTAAATTTAATTCTCTACTACTTACTGCCATGATGCCTTACCTTTACTTCTTCTTACCTTCTTTACGCAAGATGTATTCACCCACATATTTCACACCCTTACCTTTATAAGGCTCTGGTTTTCTATATGCACGAATTTCAGCAGCTATTTGACCGATTTGTTGTAAATCTGCGCCAGAGATGCTAATAGACGTTGGCTTTTCACACTTTACTTCCACACCTTGTGGAATTGGGTATTGTACATCATGACTGAATCCAAGTTGAATGTTTAACATGCTACCCGCAACGCTTGCACGGTAACCGACACCCACCAACTCTAAATCTTTTTTAAAGCCAACACTCACACCTGTTACCAGGTTTTGAAGGCGGCTGCGATTAGTACCCCACAACATACGTGTTTGACGCTCTTTATTACGTGGCGCCACAACAATTGTGTTGCTCTCAATTTTTATATCAACTTCACCCGTTACAGTGTACGACAATGTACCCTTTGGACCTTTTGCCGAAACAATTCGACCATCCATAGATACTTGAACACCAGAAGGGACAGAAATTGGGTATTTACCAACTCGAGACATAGTTCCCTCCCCCTAAAACATCGTACATAAAATTTCGCCACCAACATTATTTTGACGAGCTTGATCATCGGACATCACACCTTTTGGTGTAGATAAAATCGCGATTCCAAGACCATTATAATAGGTTGGTATCTTTGCAGACTGTACATACATCCGGCGACCGGGTGTAGACATGCGGCGAATTTTTTTAATTACAGGTTCGTTTGAATAATATTTTAATTCAATACGAATATCTTTAATACCCTGACGTACTTCTACTTCTTCGTAACCTTTAATGAAGCCTTGATTTTTCATGACTTCAAGAACCGAACACTTCATTCTAGAGTGTGGGCATGTCAACACAGCTTTACGAGCCTGTTGAGCGTTACGAATACGTGTTAGCATATCAGCAATAGGATCTGACATAGACATTTGCGTTTTTCCTTTTTACCAGCTTGCTTTTTTCAATCCTGGAATCAATCCGTGATTTCCCATCTCACGTAACATGATTCTCGAAATTCCAAATTTGCGATAGTTACCGCGAGAACGTCCCGTTAACATGCAACGGTTACGAACACGAATCCTAGCGCCACTTCTTGGCATTGCTGCCAATTCAAGTGTTGCCTTGAACCGTTCTTCTGGAGCAGCATTTCGGTCAGCCGCAAGTGCCTTTAATTCCGTACGCTTGGGAGCATACTTCTTTGCGAGGCGTTTACGCTTCTCATTAGTTTCTATTGAACCTTTTTTAGCCATTTAGGAACTTCCTTCTTAGTTAATCGGCATGTTTAATGCTTTAAGCAACGCTTTTGCTTCAGCATTAGTTTTTGCAGACGTTACGAACACAATGTCCATTCCGCGAATTTCATCGATTTTATCGTAATCAATTTCTGGAAAGACGATTTGCTCTTTAATACCAAAAGTATAATTCCCACGACCATCAAAGCTTTTGCCAGACAATCCGCGGAAGTCGCGAACGCGTGGTAAGGCGATATTTACTAGTCGATCTAGGAACTCATACATATGATTTTTGCGCAATGTAACCTTGACGCCAAGGCTCATCATTTCGCGCACTTTAAAACCAGCAATCGACTTTTTAGCCTTTGTTACCACAGGTTTTTGTCCAGCAATGGCAGTCAAATCGTTAACAGCAAATTGAATTTTTTTGCTGTCTTGAGCTGCTTTACCGACACCCATGTTGATAACAACCTTTAAAAGTCTTGGAACCTCAAAAGGATTCGAATACTCGAATTCCTTCTGAAGCGCTGATTTTATGGTTTTGTTATAAACTTCTTTCAAGCGTGCCATAATTTTCTCTATTTCTTATCTAAAACTTCACCGGAACGACGCGCAACACGCGTTTTTGTTCCATCTTTTGAAATGTTGTATCCAACGCGAGTCGGCTTTTGATCCTTAGGATCTAAAACCATTACGTTAGATGCATGTATTGAGGCTTCCACACGTTCAATTCCACCCGCAGACATCTGCGAAGGGCGTTTGTGCTTAGTCACAATATTCAAACCTTTTACTTTTACACGACGTTCATCACGTAACACTTCGATAATTTCGCCGGATTTACCTTTGTCCTTACCAGTCATTACTTGTACTGTATCGCCTTTTTTAATACGCCACTTTTCCATTTATAGAACCTCCGGAGCCAATGAAATAATACGCATATAACCACGTCCACGCAACTCACGCGTTACTGGACCAAATATACGTGTTCCAATGGGTTCACCTTGTTTGTTCAATAATACTGCAGCATTTCCATCAAAACGGATAGCAGAGCCATCATCACGACGGATCGCTTGAGCCGTACGAACGATCACAGCTTTATGAACCTCACCTTTTTTTACTTTACCATTAGGGATTGCATCCTTTACAGACACAACAATTACGTCCCCAACAGAAGCGAATTTACGCTTGCTTCCGCCTAATACTTTAATACAAAGTACTTCGCGGGCACCAGAGTTATCAGCAACATCTAATCTTGATTCAGGTCTAATCATTTTTCAACCCTCACTTTGCTTCTACTTGGTTAGTTATCACAACCCAATTTTTTGTTTTAGAAATTGGGCGAGACTCTTGAATTGAAACAACATCTCCAGCTTTGAATGTGTTGCTTTCATCATGTGCCGCGTACTTTTTGTGAGAGAGGACGGACTTTTTGTATAAAGGATGAACGTAACGACGTTCAACCTTTACGACAACTGTCTTGTCTTGCTTATCACTAACAACGACACCTTGCAATACGCGCTTTGGCATAATGTATATATCCTTCTATTGCAATTAGGCCTGACGTTGCTTTTGTGACAGCAACGTCTTGATACGTGCAATTGTCTTACGGTTCTTAGACAATCCAGAGGTATCAGTTAATTCCCCAGCAACCTTCTGAAACCGTAAAGCCATCATAGATTTACGCGCTTCAATAATTTGCTGTTTTAAGTCTATATCGTTTAACTTTTTTAATTCTGTTAACTTCATGACGTTTCCCTAGTCTAACCGTTTGACGAACTTTGTCAGCAATGGCAATTTTGCCGCTGCTAAGCTCATCGCTTCACGGGCAACCTCTTCCGGAACCCCGTCCATCTCAAACAAGATGCGACCAGGGTGAATTCGGCATGCCCAGAATTCAACGCTACCTTTACCACTTCCCATACGAACTTCCGCAGGTTTCGATGAAACCGGCACATCTGGGAAAATACGAATCCAAACACGTCCAGAACGTTTTATGTGACGTGTCATTGCACGACGCGCCGATTCAATCTGACGCGCTGTTATGCGTTCAGGAGTTAGCGCCTTCAACCCAAAAGAGCCGAAGTTAAGAGTTGCACCGGATGTCGCCACCCCGTGGATGCGTCCCTTAAACGCTTTCCTAAATTTTGTTTTCTTTGGACTTAACATAATTACAACAATCCTGTGTTAAAATCAACCTTTACTTGCTTGAACGAGGTTCGCGAGAACGATTTTCATTTGTTACGATGTTCGCATCACTTAAATCATTCTTATCGCCGCGGTACAAAAATACCTTTACCCCGATCACCCCATATGTTGTATGTGCTTCTGCTAAGCCATAATCAACATCCGCACGCAATGTATGCAATGGCACACGACCATCACGATACCATTCCATACGCGCGATTTCCGCGCCGCCTAAACGACCAGAACAGTTCACACGAATACCTTTAGCACCCATACGAAGTGCTGATTGCATCACGCGCTTTACTGCACGACGGAAAGATACACGACGCTCTAACTGTTGAGCAACGTTCTCTGCTGCAAGACGAGCATCAAGCTCTGGCTTACGAACCTCGATAATGTTCAACATCACATCTTCACTGCGAGTTAACGCAGCAAGTTGTGAACGTAGCTTTTCAATATCAGCACCTTTTTTACCGATGATTACACCAGGACGTGCAGTGTGAATTGAAATGCGGCACTTTTTTGCTGGACGTTCAATAATCACTTGTGAAACAGATGCCTGCTTTAAATTTTTAAATACGAATTTGCGAATCATCGCATCTTCTAATAACAAAGCACCATATTCTTTTTTGTCAGAATACCAACGTGAATCCCACGTGCGGTTAATTCCAAGTCTTAACCCGATTGGATTGACCTTTTGACCCATTATGCCACCTCTACTTCACGAACAATTACAGTCATACGGCTGTAACGCTTTAAAATGCGTGCGCCACGGCCACGAGCCCTTGGCATCATACGCTTTAACATCATCGCTTTACCAACAAAGGCTTCAGCAACAACTAATGAATCTACGTCTAACCCATGGTTATTTTCAGCATTTGAAATCGCAGATGAAATCAACTTGCGAACTTCTTGTGCTGCACGTTTTTTAGAAAACGCTAATGTATTCAACGCATCACTTACGTGCATGCCACGAACCAACTGAGCCAGTAAGTTTAACTTACGTGGAGTTGTCGTTAACAGACCAACTTCAGCTTTTGCAGTATTAGCCGGTAATACACGTTGAGTTTTTGGTTTACTCATAACTGATTACCCTTTCTTTGCTTTTTTATCTGCACCATGCCCCCAGAAGGTACGCGTTGGTGAAAACTCACCAAACTTGTGACCAATCATGTTTTCAGACACAATCACAGGAATGAACTTTTTACCATTATGGACGCCGAACGTAAGACCTACAAATTGAGGCAAAATCGTTGAACGGCGTGACCAAGTTTTAATAATCTCTTTACGTCCAGACGTACGAACGCCATCTGCTTTTTTAAGCAGATAACCGTCGACAAAAGGACCTTTCCAAACTGAACGAGCCATATTTTACCCCTTTACTTACTACGACGACGAATAATGTACTTTTGAGTAAGCTTGTTACTACGTGTACGATTACCTTTTGTACCAATACCCCATGGTGTTTTCCAGTTCATACCACCATTTGTACGACCACCGTGTGGGTGATCTACTGGGTTCATCGCGATACCGCGAACTGTTGGGCGAATACCTTTCCAACGAGAACGACCAGCTTTACCTGAATTTTCGTTCTTGTGATCTTGGTTAGATACTGCACCAATCGTTGCATAACACTCAGAGTGTACAACACGAAGCTCACCCGACTTTAATTTCAACTGAGCCATATCACCATCACGTCCAACTAATTGAACAAAGGCACCCGCTGCACGAGCAATCTGACCGCCTTTACCAATTTTTAATTCAACGTTATGAACCAATGTACCAATTGGAATATTGCGCAATGGCAATGCATTTCCAGGCTTAATGTCCGCAGTAACGCCAGATTCAACCTTATCACCAACTTTTAAACGTTGTGGAGCAATAATGTATGACAACGAAGCATCTTGATAGCGAATCAACGCGATAAAGCTTGTACGGTTTGGATCGTATTCCAAACGCTCAACTGTTGCTACACCTGCTGTACGACGCTTAAAGTCGATCATACGGTAACGGCGTTTGTGACCACCACCCTGGTGACGAACTGTAATTCGCCCAGTGTTGTTACGACCACCTTGCTTACGAAGACCCTCTGTCAATGACTTTTCGGGATCTCCCTTCCAAAGGCTTGACTTGTCAACTAGTACTAGTTGACGACGCCCTGGAGTGACTGGTTTAAAAAACTTTAAACTCATTTTATCATTCCTGCACTAAGATCTATAGATTGACCCTCGGCTAAACGCACGTAGGCCTTTTTCAGATCTGATTGTTTTCCAATACGACCGCGGAAACGTTTTACTTTTCCTTTAAGGATCGTTGTGTTGTGTTTTTTTTAACCTTTACACCGAAAATATTTTCAATCGCTTGCTTTAGTTCATGCTTTGAAGCATCAACTGCAACCTTGAAAACTACACAATTTTTCTCCGCACAAGCGGTTGCTTTTTCAGTAATGTGAGGTGCGCGAATAACGCTGTATTGGCGTTCTTTGCTAATCACATGAACTTTACGACTTCCGTGATTCATCATTTCTTTAATCGCTCCTCTAATTTCTTTACAGCTTCCTGTGTAATTACCAAAGTATCGCGGCGCAAAATGTCATAAACATTTGCACCCATAGATGGTAAAACATCCATTTTTGGAATGTTTTGAATCGCACGGAAGAAGTTTTCATTCACTTGATCCGCACCAATAAATAACGCTGATTCAAAACCAAATGCACCAAGCTTTGCTTTCAATTCTTTTGTCTTATGTGAAGACATATCGAATGAATCCACAATGATTAATTTATTTTCAGCCGCTTTCTGAGACAACGCACAACGCAATCCTAATGCACGCACTTTCTTTGGAAGATCATGTGCATGGCTTCTTGGATGAGGTCCATGAGCCACAGCACCCTTACGGAACTGAACGCTTCTTAAAGAACCTTGACGCGCATTACCCGTACCTTTTTGACGGAATGGCTTACGTGTTGTACCGCTAATCATACTTACTGTACGTGTAGAGTGTGTTCCTTGACGACGCTTTGCAAGTTGCCAATAGACAACGCGTGCTAAAATGTCGCGACGAACCTCTACGCCAAATACTGATGAGTCTAACGCGAGATCACCAGTTTTCTTGTTATCAAGACTTAAAACTTGAGTTTTCATCGTTATACCCTACCCTATTCAGCTTGTTCAGAATTTGCGTTTGAAACAGCGCTATCCGCTTTGCGAATTGCAGCTGGGAAAGGCAAATCTGTTGGAAGTTTTTTCTTAACTGCGTCACGCACTAATACAAATGTACCTTGTGCACCAGGAAGAGCTCCTTTTACTAGAATCAATCCCTTTTCGACATCAGTTCCAACGATTTCCAAACTCATCACAGTACGTTGTTTATTTCCCATCTGTCCTGGCATTTTCTTTCCAGGAATAACACGACCGGGATCTTGACACATACCTGTTGAACCAGGAACGCGGTGAGCTAACGAGTTACCGTGAGACGCACGACCACCACCAAAGTTCCAACGCTTCATAACACCGGCAAATCCTTTACCTACGGATACGCCTGTTACGTCAACGTGTTGACCTTTAATGAAATGATCGACGGTGATTTCATCACCAATATTTAATAACGCATCTTTAGAAACACGAAACTCAGCCAATTTGCGCTTTGGTTCAACCCCAGCTTTTGCAAAGTGCCCACGAAGGGGTTTACTTACATTTTTAGGGTTAATTTTTCCAACGCCCAATTGGATTGCTGAGTAGCCGTTCTTTTCTTCAGTGCGAACAGTTACCACTTGGCACCCCTCAACCTTAAGGAGTGTTACGGGGATGTGCATGCCATTCTCGTCGAAAAAACGAGACATGCCAACTTTTTCCGCAATTAAACCAGTACGCATAGTCCAATTCCTTTATAATTTAATTTCTACCTCAACACCTGATGGAAGATCTAATTTCATTAGAGCATCCACAGTTTGAGGCGACCAGTCAATAATATCCAAAAGACGCTTGTGTGTGCGAATTTCAAATTGTTCGCGTGATTTCTTGTCCACGTGAGGTGATCTGTTAACAGTATAACGTTCTGTACGTGTTGGTAATGGAACGGGTCCACATACCTTTGCACCAGTACGTTTTGCTGTGCTTACAATTTCGCCTGCAGATTGATCAAGAATCCCACTGTCAAACGCCTTTAAACGAATACGAATATTTTGTGCCATACTACATCCAACTTAATAAAAGTTCAAGAGCTCTCTGTAAAAGAGAGCTCTTTTTTTATGAATTAATTACTTAACGACCTTTGATACAACTCCAGATCCGATTGTACGACCGCCTTCACGGATCGCAAAACGTAAACCTTCATCCATCGCAATTGGTTTAATCAACTCAACATCGATCGTAATGTTTTCACCCGGCATAACCATCTTCACACCTTCTGGAAGTTTTACAACACCAGTTACGTCCGTTGTACGGAAGTAAAATTGTGGGCGATATCCATCAAAGAATGGCTTGTGGCGTCCACCTTCAGCTTCAGTCAAGATATACACCTCTCCTTTAAAGCTTGTGTGTGGCTTAATTGAACCTGGTTTCGCTAAAACTTGACCACGTTCGATTTCTTCGCGTTTAATACCACGAACCAACGCACCAATGTTATCTCCAGCTTCACCACGATCCAATAACTTACGGAACATTTCAACGCCTGTAACAGTTGTTTTTTGAGTATCTTTCAATCCAACGATTTCAACTTCATCACCAACGTTTACTACACCGCGCTCAACGCGACCAGTAATAACAGTACCGCGACCAGAAATGGAGAATACATCTTCAATTGGCATCAAGAATGGAAGATCAACAGCACGAGCTGGTTGTGGAATGTAAGTATCCACAGCATCCATTAACTTGTGAATAGCTTCTTTACCTAATGCACCTTGATCGCCTTCTAATGCTTTTAATGCGCTTCCACGGATGATTGGAATATCATCACCTGGGAAGTCATATTTGTTCAATAGATCGCGAACTTCCATTTCAACTAATTCTAGAAGATCTGGATCATCAGCAACGTCACACTTGTTTAAGAACACAACGATCGCTGGAACACCAACTTGGCGTGCCAAAAGAATGTGTTCACGTGTTTGAGGCATGGGTCCATCAGCTGCGTTAACAACTAGGATCGCCCCGTCCATCTGTGCCGCACCCGTGATCATGTTTTTAACATAGTCAGCGTGTCCAGGACAGTCAACGTGTGCATAGTGACGGTTTGCAGTTTCGTATTCAACGTGTGCTGTATTGATCGTGATTCCACGTGCTCTTTCTTCTGGAGCCGCGTCGATTTGATCATACGCTTTAAATACCGCACCACCAGTTTCTGCTAATACTTTTGTAATAGCAGCTGTAAGTGATGTTTTACCATGGTCAACGTGACCGATAGTTCCGATATTACAATGAGGTTTATTTCTCTCAAATTTTGCTTTAGCCATGTGTTAGTTTCCTTTCCTTACTTTCCAGCCATTTTTTCAGCAACTTCATCCGCGACGTTCTGTGGTGCAGGCGCATAATGATCAAATGTCATTGAATATTGCGCTCGCCCCTGACTCATTGAACGCAGGGTGTTAATGTAACCAAACATATTCGCCAATGGAACCAACGCTGATACAACGCGAGCATTACCTCTAGATTCCATTCCTGAAACTTGACCACGACGGCTGTTCAGGTCGCCAATAATGTCTCCCATATATTCATCAGGTGTCACCACTTCGACCTTCATCATGGGTTCTAATAATACAGGTCCACAACTGCGGATTCCTTCACGGAAAGCAGCGCGACCGGCAATTTCGAACGCCATAACGCTAGAGTCAACATCGTGGTAAGCTCCATCTATTAGTGACGCTTTAAAGTCAATAGTTGGGAACCCGGCGATAATACCATTATCCATGGCATCCCGTATACCTTTTTCTACACCAGGAATATACTCTTTTGGAATTGCTCCACCAACTACTTTATTTTCAAAAGTAAAGCCAATGCCTCGTTCTTGCGGTTCGAAAATCAATTTGATTTTCGCATATTGACCCGCACCACCCGATTGCTTTTTGTGTTGGTAGTCAATTTCAAATCTCTTAGAGATTGTTTCGCGATACGCAACTTGTGGTTGACCCACATTTGCATCTACTTTATATTCGCGACGCATGCGATCAACGATGATTTCTAAGTGAAGCTCACCCATACCTTTAATCACTGTTTGGCCAGATTCATGATCAACGCTTACGCGGAATGATGGATCTTCAGTCGCCAAACGATGTAAAGCTACACCCATTTTTTCTTGGTCTGCTTTTGTTTTTGGTTCAACAGCAACTTCGATAACGGGTTCTGGGAATTCCATCTTTTCAAGAATGATGGGCTTCACTGTATCGCATAACGTGTCTCCTGTTGTGGTTTCTTTTAATCCACACAGGGCAACGATGTCACCAGCTCTAGCTTCTTTGATATCTTCACGGTTGTTCGCATGCATCTTTAACATACGACCAATACGTTCACGCTTATCTTTAGTAGAGTTCAAGACGTAACTACCTGCTTCAAGCACACCTGAATATACACGTGTAAATGTTAAGCTTCCCACGAATGGGTCAGTCATAATCTTAAACGCCAAACCAGAAAATGGTTCTTCGTCAACGAACTTACGAATAGCTTTAGTTTCCGAATCAGGCAAAATACCTTCAACTTCGCCTAAATCTGCAGGTGATGGAAGATAATCCACAACCGCATCCAACAATGTTTGAACACCCTTATTTTTAAAGGCTGATCCACACAAAATTGGAACGAATGAGAAAGCAACCGTACCCTTACGAATACACTTTTTCAAAACTTCTTCAGAAGGCTCTTCACCCGCTAAATATGCTTCTAATGCTGTATCATCTTGTTCAACCGCAGTTTCAACTAATTTTGCACGCCATTCAGCAGCTTGTTCTTGC
This sequence comes from Candidatus Bodocaedibacter vickermanii, assembly GCF_014896945.1. GTDB lineage: Bacteria > Pseudomonadota > Alphaproteobacteria > UBA6184 > UBA6184 > Bodonicaedibacter > Bodonicaedibacter vickermanii. Next base: position 71,001 of record NZ_CP054719.1, on the reverse strand, counting down.
ATGTTCGCAGGAATATCAACATAGGAATATTTAGCTCCTAAGTCTTCACCTTCCCAGATAACAGCTTTCATTTTCACAAGATCAATGATCCCAGCAAATTCAGCCTCGTTACCAATTGGAAGATTAATCACCAATGGAACAGCTCCTAAACGGTCGATAATCATATCAACAGTGCGATAGAAGTTTGCCCCCATGCGGTCCATTTTGTTTACGAAACAAATACGTGGAACGCTGTACTTATCTGCTTGACGCCAAACTGTTTCAGATTGAGGCTCAACACCCGCAACGCTGTCGAACACAGTTACAGCACCATCCAATACGCGTAATGAACGTTCTACTTCAATCGTAAAGTCAACGTGTCCGGGCGTATCGATAATGTTGATGTTGTGATCATTCCAAAAACACGTGGTAGCAGCAGACGTGATTGTAATACCACGCTCTTGCTCTTGTTCCATCCAGTCCATAGTTGCTGCACCTTCGTGCACTTCACCAATCTTGTATGTCTTACCCGTGTAATACAGAATGCGTTCTGTTGTTGTTGTTTTACCCGCATCAATATGGGCCATAATCCCAATATTGCGGTACTTTTGATAAGGAACACTACGTGACATTGTTCACCTACCAGCGATAATGTGCAAATGCACGGTTAGCTTCTGCCATCTTATGCGTGTCTTCACGCTTCTTCACGGCAGTTCCACGCTTTTGGTATGCATCGATGAACTCATTAGCCAAACGTTCAGTCATTGTATTTTCAGAACGTTTACGAGCCGCATCAATCAACCAGCGGATTGCTAACGCCAATGCACGAATCGGGCGAACTTCAACAGGAACTTGATATGTTGCCCCACCTACACGGCGAGAACGCACTTCAAGCTCAGGCTTCACATTAGAAAGAGCTTCATGAAAAAGCTCAACTTCTGGACGACCTAGTTTTTTGTTAGCACCCATCAACGCATCATAAACGATGCTTTCAGCAACGGATTTTTTTCCGTCATACATAAGACAGTTAACAAATTTTGTAACAATTTTATCCCCGAACTTTGGATCGGGCAGAATTTCACGCTTTTCAGCGGCGCGACGACGAGACATTTATATTCCCTCCTATTTCGGACGCTTTGTACCGTATTTCGAACGGCTCTTTTTACGATCTTTAACCCCTTGTGTATCTAACGCACCACGAACGATATGGTAGCGCACACCGGGAAGGTCTTTCACACGTCCACCGCGAATCAACACGACAGAGTGTTCTTGTAAGTTATGTCCCTCACCTGGGATATAAGCAGTTACTTCAAAGCCACTTGTTAAACGCACACGAGCAATTTTACGCAAAGCCGAGTTAGGCTTCTTTGGCGTAGTTGTCGTAACACGAGTACAAACCCCACGACGTTGGGGACATGCTTTTAAAGCAGGAACCGTATTTCGTACCACACGTGGTTCACGTGGTTTACGAATTAATTGGTTAATAGTTGGCATTCCACTATCCTTTTTTAATTAATAAATATAGATGCAATAAATGATTATGCATCCGATTTGCTGGGCTTTACCCCCAGCTCACTTTTGGCAGATTGATTGCTCAATCCGCACACTTCAGCCCCTTCTCCATAAGAAAAAGGGGCTTACTCAAACTTTAACCAGCTACATCTAAGATGTCACTTTAAGCCTTGTGAGCCTCAAGCAACTGACGATCTTTTTCAGCGGCCAAACGTCTTATTTGACGCGTCATACTTCCAGTACCTGCAGGAATCAGACGTCCAACAATAACGTTTTCCTTTAAACCTTTAAGTCTGTCGACTTTACCAGCAATCGATGCGTCCGTCAATACCCTTGTTGTCTCTTGGAAAGAGGCAGCAGAGATAAATGAACGCGTTTGCAACGATGCCTTTGTAATACCCAGCAATACGGGTCTTCCCTTAGGAGGTGATAACCCTTCAGCTTCAGCCTTAGCCACTTCTAATTCATAGTCTTCTTTTTCCATGACTTCACCTGCAGAGAATGCTGTATCCCCTGAATGAGTAATTTCAACTTTACGCAACATTTGACGAATGATCATCTCAATGTGCTTATCATCGATCTTCACACCTTGCAAACGGTACACTTCTTGAATTTCATTGATCAAGTAATCCGCCAATGCAGGAACACCCAATACTTGCAAAATATCATGAGGAACACGATGTCCGTCCATAATGATGTCTCCTCGACGAACAAAGTCACCTTCTTGAACCATCACGTACTTACCTTTTGGAATCATGTATTCAACACTGGGTTGACTTTCATCCTGAGGCGTAATAATGATACGACGCTTGTTTTTGTAGTCTTTTCCAAACGTTACTTGACCATTAACTTCACAGATAATCGCACAGTCTTTAGGTTTACGAGCTTCGAACAATTCTTCGATTCTCGGCAAACCTCCCGTAATGTCACGAGTCTTTGACGTTTCAACAGGAATACGTGCTAACACTGTTCCAGCACCGACTGTCTGACCGTTTTGAACGCTCAGAACTGCATCTGCAGATAAGAAATAACGCGCTTCCATACCGTTATCCAAAGTAATTGGATTTCCTTTTTCGTCAACAATCACAACACGTGGTTTTAATTTCGCACCACGAGACGACTGTTTCCAATCCATAATTACGCGACTAGAAATACCTGTTGATTCATCTAATGTTTCACGAACCGACACACCATCCACAAGATCCAAGAAAGTAACCTGACCTGCTCGTTCGCTTAGAACTGGCAATGTATAGGGATCCCACTCAGCCAAAACTTGACCGCGCGTCGTCATGTCATTTTCTTTAACGTTCAATTTCGCACCATAAGGTAATCTATGACGCAATTTTTCACGGTTCAAATTATCTAACAGCAATACATCCGTATAACGGTTCAATACTATCAAGGCACCATCATCTCTGGTTACAAAGTGAGAGTTATCAAAGGCAACTTTACCTTCGATCGGTGCTTCAACTGCAGATTGTTCAGCACTACGTTGAGCAGCACCACCGACGTGGAACGTACGCAATGTTAGCTGAGTTCCAGGCTCTCCAATGGATTGAGCAGCAATCACACCCACAGCTTCACCTTCGTTCACCATGGTTCCACGGGCAAGGTCGCGACCGTAACATTTCGCACACACACCGTCTTTAGATTCACACGTTAATACGGAACGAATCTTAACAGCGTCAACGCCAGAATTCGCAATGCGATCCAACAAGTCTTCATCGATCAATTGTGCAGCAGACATCAACACTTCATTTGAGATTGGATCCACTAGCTCTTCTGCCGTCACACGACCCAAGATACGGTCTTCAAGAGATGCAATTACATCACCGCCATCAATCACTGATTTAACGGTTAATCCCTCTGTCGTGCCACAATCGTCTTCAATAATGACACAGTCTTGTGCAACGTCAACCAGACGACGCGTCAAGTATCCAGAGTTCGCAGTTTTTAAGGCTGTATCCGACAATCCCTTACGTGCCCCGTGAGTCGATGTGTAATATTCCAAGACATTCAAACCTTCTTTAAAGTTTGAAATAATTGGCGTTTCAATGATTTCACCGGTTGTTTTAGCCATCAGTCCACGCATACCCGCCAACTGACGCATCTGAGCTGCAGAACCACGGGCACCAGAGTGTGCCATCATGTAAACTGAGTTCACAGGTTTTCCGGGTTCAATTGCAGAAATACCCTTCATCATTTCTTCAGTCACTTGATCCACACACTTTGACCATGCGTCGATCACCTTGTTTTGTTTCTCACCGCGTGTAATCAACCCGTCAAGATACAAAGTTTCATATTCCAAAACTTTCTTTTGCGTCGCTTCAACTAAACGTTGTTTAGCCGCAGGAACAACCAAGTCTGCCTTACCAAAGGAAATACCTGATTTACCAGCGTATTCAAACCCTAAGCCCATTAACTTGTCAGCAAAAATCGCTGTTGTTTTTTGACCGCAATGACGGTAAACGATATCCACAAGGTTTGTTGTCTCTTTTGACGTCAATGACTTGTTAATCATCGCAAACGGTAACAAGTGATGCTTTGGCATAATATTCCAAACTATCATACGACCAGGCGTTGTTTCATAACGCTTAGTGATCTTATTACCTTCTTCATCAACCCAAGGAACAAGTGCTTGAACTTTAGCGTGCATTGATACAACACCTTCATTCAATGCATATTCAATCTCACCCAAGGATGAGAAAATCATTCCCTCACCTTTTTCACCATCACGTTGCAAGCTTAAGTAATAAATACCTAATACAACGTCTTTTGATGGAACGATAATCGGACGACCGCTTGCAGGGCTTAAAATGTTGTTCGTTGACATCATTAATACGCGTGTTTCCAATTGAGCCTCAATGGACAATGGAACGTGAACCGCCATTTGATCTCCGTCAAAGTCAGCGTTAAATGCTGTACATACTAACGGGTGCAAACGAATCGCTTTACCTTCGATCAATACTGGTTCAAACGCTTGAATACCCAATCTGTGAAGTGTTGGTGCACGGTTCAACATTACGGGATGTTCGCGAATTACTTCTTCCAAGATATCCCAAACTTCCAAACGTTCGCGTTCAACCATACGTTTTGCAGCCTTAATTGTTGGCGCTAAACCATACTTTTCTAACCGCGCATAAACAAATGGCTTAAACAATTCCAATGCCATTTTTTTAGGCAAGCCACATTGGTGTAATTTCAAGTTTGGTCCAACGCAAATAACTGAACGACCAGAATAGTCAACACGCTTTCCTAATAGGTTTTGACGGAAACGACCTTGCTTTCCTTTTAACATATCAGAAATCGATTTCAATGGACGCTTGTTAGCACCTGCAATCACACGACCACGACGACCATTATCAAACAACGCATCAACAGATTCTTGCAACATACGTTTTTCGTTACGTACGATAATTCCAGGCGCTCGCAATTCTAATAAACGTTTCAAACGATTGTTACGGTTGATTACACGACGATACAAATCGTTCAAATCTGATGTCGCAAAACGACCACCATCCAATGGAACCAAAGGACGCAGCTCTGGTGGAATTACTGGAACAACATCCAACACCATCCATTCAGGACGTGAACTTGATCCTAAGAAATCATCCAACACTTTCAATGTTTTCAAAATCTTTTTGCGTTTAACTTCAGACGTCACTTCGTGCAAATCAACACGAGATTGCTCACGCATCTCGATCATGTCAATTCGCATTAACATTTTCTTTAATGCTTCAGCACCGATTCCTGCCGTAAACGCATCATCACCATATTCGTCTTGAGCATCAAAGTACTCTTCTTCACTTAACAGTTGGTTCTTTTTCAAGTCTGTTAAACCTGGGTCAATCACCACATAGTTTTCAAAGTACAAAATGCGATCTAAATCTTTTGCTGTCATATCCAATAACAATGACAATCTATTTGGTAATGATTTTGTAAACCAAATATGCGCAACGGGAGAGCACAACTCAATGTGCCCCATGCGTTCGCGACGCACTTTTGAAAGGGTAACTTCAACACCACACTTTTCACAAATTACGCCACGGAATTTCATACGCTTGTATTTACCACACAAACATTCATAATCCTTAATCGGTCCAAAAATACGAGCACAAAACAAACCATCTTTTTCTGGTTTAAATGTACGATAGTTAATGGTTTCTGGTTTCTTTACTTCACCATATGACCAGGATCTAATTTTTTCAGGGCTTGCAAGACCAATACGAATAAAGTCAAAATCGTCTGTTGCCTCAGGTCTCATAAATACCGTCTGTAAACTTTTCATCGTTGTTATTCCCTATCAGCCTAACTGTTCAACTCTTCTTCGCGACCGAATTCCATATTCAAGCCCAAAGATTGTAATTCTTTTACCAAAACGTTAAAGGATTCTGGAATACCAGATTCAAAGTTATCGTCCCCACGGATAATGGATTCGTATACCTTTGTACGTCCCGCAACGTCATCTGATTTAATCGTCAACATTTCTTGCAATGTATGTGCGGCACCATAAGCTTGCAGTGCCCAAACTTCCATTTCTCCAAAACGTTGTCCACCAAATTGAGCCTTACCACCCAATGGCTGTTGAGTAACTAAGCTGTACGGTCCAATTGAACGTGCGTGAATCTTATCATCAACTAAGTGGTGCAGTTTCAACATGTACAAACAACCCACAGTTGCTGGACGATCAAAGTAGTCACCCGTCCGTCCGTCCATCAAACGAACCTGCCCTGTTAATGGCAATTTGGCTTTTTCCAAGATACGATCAATATCAGCTTCCTTGGCTCCGTCAAATACTGGCGTTGCCATTGGCACACCTTTTTTCAACTTAGCCGCCATTTCAATTACATCTTCATCGCTTAACTTATCAATAGCTGCTACGTATTCATCTTTTTCATACACGTTTGTAAGCAACTCACGAAGCTCTTTAATATGCTTATGGTTTTCACGATACGCTTGTGCAGCAACATCAATTTGCTTACCTAATTCCATTGACGCCCAACCTAAGTGAGTTTCTAAGATCTGCCCAACGTTCATACGTGACGGCAAACCTAGTGGGTTCAAAATGATATCAACAGGTGTACCATCTTCAAGGAATGGCATGTCTTCTAAAGGAACAACCTTAGATACAACACCCTTGTTTCCGTGACGACCCGCCATCTTGTCACCAGGTTGTAACTTACGCTTAACTGCCAAGAAAACTTTTACCATTTTCAAAACGCCAGGCGCTAATTCATCACCTTGCTTTAGCTTTTCAATTTTTTCTTCAAAACGGTTTTGCAATAACGTTACAGTCTCGTCATGGGCAGCTTTTATCGCTTCAATATCGTGCATAACGCTTTCATCATCCACAATCAATTGACGCCATAAACCTTTTGTCATTCTCGCCAAAAGCGCGTCATTTACGACCTCGCCTCTTTTAAGATCTTCAACACTTTTCGGTCCTTTAACGATCTTTTTGCCCATCAACATGTCTTTTAAACGGCTTGAAAAGTTACGTTCTAAAATATCACGCTCAGCATCACGATCGTTTTTCAAGCGCTCAATTTCAGCAAGTTCAATCGCCATTGCTCGTTCGTCTTTATCCACACCACGACGTGAAAATACGCGAACGTCAACAACTGTACCGGCAACACCTGGGGATACTCTCAATGAAGAATCACGAACATCCGATGCTTTTTCTCCGAAAATTGCACGCAACAATTTTTCTTCTGGTGTCACTGGTGATTCACCTTTAGGTGTCACACGGCCAACCAAGATATCGCCTGGTTTTACTTCAGCACCAATCGCAATAATACCCGCCTCATCCAAATGCTTTAATGCTTCATCGCTAACGTTTGGAATATCACGTGTAATTTCTTCATTACCCAATTTTGTATCACGAGCAACAACTTCATACTCTTCGATATGCACCGATGTATAAACGTCATCTCTAGAAATACGTTCAGAAATAATGATAGAGTCCTCAAATGTATATCCATGCCACGACATGAATGTCACCAGAACGTTACGTCCCAATGCCAATTCACCCAATTCAGTAGCTGGACCATCGGCAATCACTGTACCTTTTTCAACAATCTCACCCACCTTAACCAATGGTTTTTGGTTAATACATGTGTTGTGGTTAGATCGTTGGAATTTAGATAAATTATAAATATCAACGTTAGATACAGACGCAGCTGTATCTTCTGTTGCACGAATCACAATACGTTTCGCATCAACTTGGTCAACAATTCCAGAACGCGCAGCTTTAACCACAGCCCCAGAATCCATTGCAACAATCTGCTCCATTCCCGTACCGATCAATGGGGCTTCACACTTTAACAACGGCAATGCTTGGCGTTGCATGTTTGATCCCATCAGTGCACGGCTGGTATCGTCATTTTCTAAGAATGGAATTAATGAAGCCGCCACAGACACAATCTGCTTAGGAGATACGTCCATCAAGGTAACTTCTGCTGCCGGAGCATTAATAAAGTCTCCCTTACGACGGCATAATACAAACGAATCAGCAAACGTATTACCCGCGTCAAGCTTAGAACTTGCCTGAGCAATTGTATGCTTTTCTTCTTGCAATGCGGACACGTATACGATTTCATTGCTGACTATTCCATCCGCAACTTTTAAGTATGGAGTCTCAATAAACCCATAATCATTAATGCGTGCAAATGTCGCTAATGAGTTGATCAATCCGATATTTGGACCTTCAGGTGTTTCAATTGGACAAATACGACCATAATGCGTTGGATGTACGTCGCGCACTTCAAATCCAGCGCGATCACGAGTCAACCCACCAGGCCCTAAGGCTGATAAACGACGCTTGTGCGTGATTTCCGACAATGGATTCGTTTGATCCATAAATTGTGATAACTGTGACGATCCAAAGAATTCACGAATAGACGCAGCCGCAGGCTTTGCGTTAATCACATCGTTTGGCATCATGTTTTCAATTTCCAAAGAACTCATACGTTCTTTGATCACGCGTTCAATACGCAACAATCCACCACGGTATTGGTTCGCCAACAACTCACCCACTGATCGCACACGACGGTTAGACAAGTTATCGATATCGTCAACTTCACCACGACCATCTTTTAAGTCTAACAACATCTTGACGATGCACAAAACATCTTTACGTGTTAAAACTCTTAAATCTTCAGGCAATGCTAAATCTAAACGACCGTTCAACTTCACACGACCCACAGCAGACAAGTCATACTTCTCTTCTTCAAAGAATAGTCCTTGGAAAATAGCATCCGCAGTTTCAAGAGTTGGTGGCTCACCTGGGCGTAATACACGATAAATATCCAGCAATGCATCAGCTTTGCTCATGTTGCGATCTGACATCAATGTGTTACGCAGATACGGCCCCATATTATTGTTATCGATCGCCAAAGTTGGAATTGTTTTAATTTTGTTTTGACCAAACAAATCCAACATCTTTTCGGTAATTTCATCACCGGCTGTCGCAATAACTTCACCAGTATCGTCAGACGTCATATCTTTGGAAACAAAGCGTCCCAAAAGATCAACATCACTAACACGAATCTCTGTCAAGCCATCTTCTTGAAGTTTCTTTGCTGTACGTTGGGTAATCTTAGTCCCCTTCTCAACAGCAACTTCATTTGTTTCAGCATTAATTAAATCTTCGACTAAGCGCTCACCCTTCCATTCTTCAGGAATGAAAGCAGTTTTCCAATCGGCTTTTGTACGCTTAAATAATTTTGTTTGATAAAAAAAGTTTAATAATTCTTCTCTGCTAAAGCCTTCAGCTTCTTCTAAGTTAAACTCTTCACCTCTAGCACGCTTTTCATTGCGTTTTGCTTCAGTAGCCTCATTGTCTAAGGCTAATAAGAATGTCGTTGCAAGTAACTTACGACGACGGTCAATCCTGACATACAACATGTCCTTAGGATCAAACTCAAAATCCAACCATGATCCACGATATGGAATTACACGGCATGAAAACAAGAACTTACCAGACGCATGTGTTTTACCATGATCATGATCAAAAAACACACCTGGTGAACGGTGCATTTGTGATACAACCACACGTTCAGTTCCGTTAAATACAAATGTACCTTTATCGGTCATTAAGGGCATATCGCCCATATATACTTCTTGTTCTTTTATATCACGTACAGTTTTGGAACCAGTATCTTTGTCCACATCCCACACAATTAATCGGAATGTTGTACGTAAAGGAGCTGCATATGTAGAATCCCTTTGTAAACATTCTTCTACGTCATATTTAGGAGTTCCTAAATTATATTTAATATATTCAAGTTGAGCACGCCCAGCATAGTCTTGGATAGGGAAAATAGACTTAAAAACTTCATCTAACCCACTGCCAATATCTTTTCCGTTTAACGTTCTTGAAGATAAGAACTCGTGATACGATTTTATTTGCAGCTGGATCAAGTCTGGCAAGGCTGCTTTTTCAGGAATACGACCAAAACTTTTGCGAATGCGGTTAATCCTGGTTAAGGACTGTGACATAAAAGCCTCTCTTTCAATTAGCAGTCTAAGATATAGAAACGTATAAAGTGGAGGGCCAAGCTGACCCCCCACTCAAAAAACAACAACAATAAAACTAGGCGATTTTTACTTTCGCACCAGCTTTTTCCAAGATTTCTTTAATCTTGTTAGCTTCGTCTTTGCTTACACCAGCTTTAACTGATTTTGGCGCACCATCAACAAGATCTTTAGCTTCTTTCAAGCCTAAGTTTGTGATTGCGCGAACTTCTTTAATTACTTCAATTTTCTTGTCTCCGCCGCTTTCAAGAATAACTTCAAATTCAGTTTTCTCTTCAGCAGCTGGACCTGCAGCAACTGGTGCCGCAGCAGCAACCGCAGCAGCAGCAGAAACGCCCCACTTCTCTTCTAACATTTTTGCTAGATCAGCAGCTTCTAATACTGTTAATGTTGATAATTCGTCAACGATCTTTGTTAACTTTTCAGACATGTTTTAACTCCAATTAAATTACTATATTGATTAACTCTAAAATACCCGATTATTCCTTTGTGCTGTATGCAGCAGCCAAACGCGCCAACTGAGCAGCTGGTTCGATGACCGTACGAGCGATCTTTGACAAAGGTGCTTGTAACAGCCCAATAAGCGTTGCACGAAGCTCGTTCAAAGACGGCAACTTCGCCAATGCATCCACACTTGCAGCATCTAATAACTTACCATCAAGGCAAGCCGCTACAATTTGAATTTTTTTATTGGTCTTTGCAAATTCCACTGCGATTTTTGCAGCAGCAATAGGGTCATCCGAAAATGCCAAAGCCACGGCACCTTTGAAGTGATCCCCTAAAGGAGCAATGGGAGTATCCTGAACAGCTAACCGCGCCAAAGTGTTTTTAATCACTTTATAGTTCGCACCAGCTTCACGCATTTTAGCTCGAAGGCTTGTTACTTCCGCAACAGTTAAGCCTGCTTGTTGAGTTACAACAACCAGTTTTTTACCTTCAAGGCTGTTTCGCAAAGACGATACAAACTCTTGCTTTTCGTTACGATCCACGGATCATACTCCATTGTTTGTTTGTTAGTAACCCCTGTCCGAAAAGTCATCCGTCTATGAAGGACATTAAGCTTTCGCACCCTCAGTCTTGGACAGGAACTAAAAGTATATAACATTTTATACCCTCCTGAATCAAGAGGGTATTTGTTTAACTTTTTAAATTGTAGCTAGACTAATTTAATTTGGGTACAGGAACGAGGCGAGACATGTACTAAAATGTACATTAGCGACCGAGTGACGCATACCCAGATTACAAGGAGTCAGCTATAGAAAAACTATAAGGTATTTCACACGCAAATCCAATTACTTTTAACCTCTATTTTTAAAGTTTTAGATTTATAAATCTTTCTATATAGTTATCCCATATTATTAATCAATTAAGGAGAGATAATGATTACAAAAGAAATATTCGAATACTTCCAAAAAAATCACGTCTCTACAGATCAACACATCCCTCACGAACTCTTCTTACCTATACGTCACAAAATAAATTTTGCCGCTGCAACGAATTATTCTCTTGAAGATAACGATGGCTTAACGTTTTGGAATTATATCGATAACCTAATGAATCAAAATTTAATAAATTCAGTTCATTATGTAATGGAAGACTTATGGACAGTAAGCGATACAGACGAAAATGCTGACGAGCTTTTTCGATCCAGTGAAGATGCATATTTAAAATATACTCTGTTTAAAACACACTTATCCAAAGAGGATGTCGAAAAACAAATTGTTAATAATTTGAATGAAAAGTTTAGTGCTGAATGCCAAATGAATCTCTCATTCGGAGATGGTGTTTGGTTTATAACATGGGATTAATTTCTAACCCATAAAAAAAGGAGAGATTGCTCTCTCCTTTTTTCTTCGATCAATTAAACTCTAATTAACATGTGATTTCTTTTAATGCCAACAAATCAAGTTTGAAACTTGGTCCCATTGTAGAGCACACAGAAATCTTTTTAACGAAAGATCCCTTTACCCCAGCAGGACGAACCTTTGCTAACGTAGAAATAACTAAGCTTGCATTGTCTGCTAATTTAGCAGCATCAAAGCTAACCTTGCCGATACCCAAGTGAATGATACCTGCTTTATCAGCACGGTATTCAATTTGACCGCTTTTGGCAGCTTTTACAGCATCGCCAACGTTCATTGTCACAGTTCCAAGTTTTGGGTTTGGCATTAAGCCCTTTGGTCCCAAAACCTTACCTAAACGTCCAACAACACCCATCATATCAGGCGTTGCAACGCAACGTTCAAACTGGATCTTACCTTTAGTAATATCATCGATTAACTCTTCACCGCCCACAAATTCAGCGCCAGCTGCTTTTGCTTCATCAGCCTTTGGTCCCTTAGCAAACACACATACGCGTGTCATTTTTCCATTACCATGAGGTAAAGTTAACATACCGCGCAATGCTTGATCTGCCTTACGAACATCCAAATTAAGGTTCAGTGCAATTTCAACTGTTTCATCAAATTTAGCAAATGAACGTTCTTTCACGCTCTTTACCGCATCTGTCAATGCATACACTGCATCAATGTTCAAGCCTTCATAAGCCTTCTTTAAATTTTTTCCAATACGTGCCATTTGATTACTCCACAACCTCAAAGCCCATAGAACGAGCTGAGCCTTTTAACATATTCATTGCTGACTCGATATCATTCGCATTCATATCTTTAATCTTCTTTTCAGCAATTTCGCGGATTTGTGCAATCGTTACTTGGCCTGCAACTTCACGACCAGGAGTCAAACTTCCCTTTTGCAAACCTGCAGCCTTTTTCAAAAAGTGCGTGTTTGGAGGTAACTTCGTAACAAATGTAAATGTCTTATCTTTAAAGGCAGTAATCACAACTGGAATTGGCGCACCAGCTTCCATTTCTTGTGTTCTTGCGTTAAACGCCTTACAAAATTCCATAATGTTCAAACCACGTTGACCTAGTGCAGGTCCAACAGGTGGTGATGGAGTTGCTTTACCCGCAGGTATCTGCAACTTGATATACCCTAGTACTTCTTTTGCCATAATATACTACTCTTCCTATGTTTTACTTAAGAGCGCGTGGTTGACGAATTAGCGTATCTCCCACACAAAGTCTCTACCCTAGTTTATCTACCTGTGCAAATTCAAGTTCAACCGGTGTTGCACGACCAAATATAGATACCGAAACTTTCAAACGTTCTTTTTCTGCATCAATATCTTCCACAATACCTGAAAACGTAGCAAATGGTCCCTCATTAACGCGAACCTCTTCACCTATCTCAAATACTGTTGACGATCTTGGACGACGCGCACCGTCTTCGATTTGACCCATTAAACGTTCAACTTCTTTTTCGCTAATCGGTGTTGGACGGGTTTTACCGCCTAACAATCTTGATACTCGCGGAACAGAACGAATCAACGCCCATGTGTCATCTGTTAAAGCCATTTTGACCAATACATATCCGGGGAAAAAGCTTTTTTCTTTATTAACCTTTACACCCTTGCGAAGCTCTGTAACAGTTTCTGTTGGAACCAAGACTTTTTCAATCTGTGCTTCCAAAGCCTTTTTCAAAACTTTTTCTTCAATCGTCTGAGCCACACGCTTTTCAGATCCTGAATAAACGTCGATCACATACCAACGTAGTTTAATTTCTGACGTTGTCATGTTATGCACCCAATCCTTTAAAGATTCGCATCAACATGTATGATATCGCGCTATCCACTCCAAAGAAAAATGTTGCAGCAATAGTCCCCAAAATAAATACCATAATACTTGTAACGATCACCTCTTTACGAGTCGACCACGTTACTTTGGATACTTCTTGACGAACCTGTCTTATAAACTGAACTGCGGATACTTTTGCCATGCCTAAACTTTCTTATTGCACGTTAAATAAATGGCAGGAGCGGAGGGGATCGAACCCACAACCCTCGGTTTTGGAGACCGATACTCTACCAATTGAGCTACACTCCTATGCCGTGGCAGGCGTATTGCCTGACGAAGAATGTTGTACCACAACATATACTTGGATTCAAGAATTATCATAAAGCTCTAGCGAATATTTTTTGCCCTTGCTTAGACTTTTGCGCCGAACAATTGACTTTTTACTAGATGCCATATAATCTTCGCTGTACAACAGAAACATTGGAATTCTCATGAAAAAAACATTACTCTCACTACTAACCACCAGCATTTTGGTATCAACATCATTTGCTGCTGCTGATTTAACAACCGAAACAACAGCAAAATCAGCCACCTATAATACACAAGCAACTCTTATGTTGGAAAATACAGTATTATCCAGCAACGCTCTACCCAATGCAGAACAAGAAATGCTTGATGCTCTTCTGAATGGGGCTGACTTTAGCGGACAGACCTCAAAGAACGAAAGCCTGATCCATGCCGCCGCCAGTTACACTGAACTACCCTTCTTTAAACGTTTTTTAGAAGAAAGCATAGCTCGCGGATTTAAGATTACAGCAACAGACAAACAGGGCTTAACCTTACTACACAGAGCTGCCTCCAATCGAGCCTCTGATGTCGCCGTTTATTTGACGGATCAAAGATTGCCTACAACCCTTACAGGAAAATACCGTTACAATCCAAGTGATGAGGAAATTTACCCCCTATTCTTTGCTATATTCTCTAAAAATGTGGCGTTAACCAGCACGTTAAGCAACGGTCTAACACCAGAACAAATCGAAACAACAAAAGCTCAAGTTACAGCTTATCAAGAATGGCTAAACTCCGAAGGACAATAGGACACTATTAAACCCCAAAAATCATAGCAATGCTACGGGGAATATAGCCCCAATGAGATTAAAGATAATTCCCCCAACTCGGGGGCTTTTTTATACCATAACGCAAAACCACCCATATCTTGGGGTTTGCCTTTATTTAAAAGGGAATTTAAAATTGGAGCGGGTGAAGGGAATCGAACCCTCACGACCAGCTTGGAAGGCTGGAGTTCTACCATTGAACTACACCCGCTAAAGTGTATGTGGTGGAAGGGACAGGATTTGAACCTGTGTAGACATACGTCGTCAGATTTACAGTCTGATGCCTTTAACCACTCGGCCACCCTTCCGGTAGTCGTCTGTTTGTCTGGCTTAAACTATTATTTTTCGGCTCCTTTGTCAATCCCCTTTTTTAAAAAAATGACGGCAAAGTTCAAGACAGTTAAGGCAAAAATAACCCAGGGTGCTGCAATCGCATCCGTTTGAACAGACACAATAACGCCAAACACAAAGGATGCCAATACAAAAACCATCGCTCCGATGATATGTCGTTCTGGTGTAAGGTTCAAAAATCGTAATCCAATAGACGGTAAAACAAACAATGCTCCCGTTAATAGCACCCCCATCACCTTTAAACTTAAGGCGATCACGATGCCTGCAATCACGTTATTTACAAACTTAACAAATCGCACTGGCACTCCATCTAATACAGCCAGCTCTTCATGAAACATAATCAGGACTAAGCTTTTCCAAAATACAATCAAGTGCATCCCCAAAAAGCCCGTTGCAATGGCAAACACAATAATATCGTTTTGCGTTAATGCAAACATATCCCCCCAAAATACATGGTCAAAACTATGCCCAGATCCGTTACTGCTCAACAGCAACAAACCAATGGATATACCCAATGAAGACACTCCAGCCAACCACGCATCTTTAGGGATAAACGATGGTGCCCACTCCAACATTACCGCAATCAAGGTTGAAACACATACGGATACAACCAAGATTGGCACCTGTGTTAGTTCCGAAATCGCAAACGCTAAAATCCCCATGTGCGATACGACATCCGCTAAAAAGCTGGATCTTCGCCATACTAAAATAGATCCAACAGGACCAATCAATACAGCCAATGGAATGCTTAATAATAACGGATACAGCAGAATCTCACTCATGATTACATCCCTCACCATGGATATGATCGCGAATATGATCATGAGTATGATCATGTTGATGCGCATATAACGCCATTAAACTATCCTTACGTTGACCAAATAAGACATGATAAGCAGGATCATCTTTGATGCTGGATGGCGCTCCTTGGCAACACACATGTTTTTGTAAGCAAATCACATGATCACTGTGTTTAAAGACCATGTGCAAATCATGAGACACCATAAACAAAGTCTTACCATACTGATATTTCAACGTATGTAATATATTCAAAAACAACGCCTCTGAATCAATATCAAGCCCTTGCATCGGCTCATCCAACAAAACAACATCGGGATTTCCAAGCAGCGCATACGTCAGTAAAACCCGCTGCAACTCGCCCCCCGATAATTCAGAAAAAAGCCGATGCTGCAATTCCAATGTTTGAGTCAACCGCTCGATGCGATCTCGATCTTCAGGGGCAACACCCCCAGGTTTTAAATCAAACAATCGCCCAACGCTTAAGGGAAAGCTTGTATCAATTTGCAGTTTTTGAGGCATATACCCCAGCCTCTGTGAACTCTGCCAATTTAACGTTCCAGTGGAAGGTTTTAGAAACCCCAACATCAACTTTAATAACGTAGACTTCCCTGCCCCGTTGGGGCCAATCAATGTTGTAAATGAGCCTTTTTGTATATCAAAAGAAACACCGTCTAAAATTTGCTTAGACGGTGTACGGAACCCCACACTATTAGCTGAAAAAACGTTCATAGTTAGAAACGATACCCAAAGCTAAAATCTGTTTGAATCCATGAAGGAGTCTCTTTAAATGGAATTGACCAATCTAAACTAATCCCCCAGAAAAACCCAGGGAGAATAAAATCAAAATCCATTCCAGTCCGCAGCCCCCATATCATGATCTCTTTTGTGCTGTGATACCCAAGCTTTGGCGCGACAAAAAACATGCATTCAGCTCTTGGAAGTCCAAACCGAAATATCGCCTCGTGAGAATAACCAAAACTCTTTCGGATTCCTTCAATTTCTAATCCCACATACAAACCATGGCTCAACATATTTGGAATTACATTGCCATAACCACCCGCAATTGAAAAAGACGGCGTGAATGAAAAATTCCCATCAACAGAAGCCCCCAGTAATGAAAACGCTCCACGTGCATAAAAACTTTCCCATTTTGCGGATATTGGTGCTAAACCAAACATTGCAACGACTACTATTTTTTTAATAAATGACATGTTTGCACCTCTATTGCTCTACCATTCCTTATTACCATATCCGTGGCTCAAGACAAAACAATTACTCAAACATATGGTTCGGTAACAGCTTCACACGTTCCAACAATGGTTTTTCAGGCAATGCTGGTTTTAAAAATTCAGGGTGCGTTTCAAAGTTAACTTCAACTGTATGTGTATGTTTAGGCTTATAATGGCGGGGGACAATACGCCCAGCCTTTTTCCAATCAACACCGTAATAATGAGCCAGATACCACTCAGGATCACTCACACAGTATAACTGTATGGGACCAAACGCTCGTTTCGACAACGGAAAGAAAGCCTCGGGTTTAAACCATTCGGTGGGAAAATAGTGCAACATCCTCCAATTTACATACATCACTTTATTTTCTTTTGGATTAAGGGCAACTGTCGCAACATCAATAAACGGAAACGTTACGTTTTTTGCTCTAGCAATCGGATTTCCTATTTTTGAAATACGATACACAGAACTATCCCATGGATCGCAGACGATCTGATACCCCAATGTATCAAATGCTTGTTTGACCTCGTTAAGCTTTAATTCATCCTCATGCAAAACAACCAAATCTGCATCATCATCCCACGGTATTAATCCCTCGTGGCGCACCATTCCTAACACAGTACCACTGGATGCCGAATATCGAATCCCTGCTCTTTCAAAAATCTCAACGGTGTCTTTCAACATTTGATATAAATCTTGAACAGCAGCAGGCTCTAAATACGTTAATTCTTTTATACTCTCAATTGACTGATTAGGCCTTTCACACGAAGAAATCATTACGGCAAAACACAGGTATAGACCTATAAAACAATATTTCATGATGCTACTTAAAATACTCTTGATTAAGTTGATTGACCCTGTCCAACAATGGTTTTTCTGGCAAAGCCGGTGCTAAAAACTCAGGATACTCTGAAAACTCAAATTCATAGGGAACCGTGTGATTGGGCTTGTAATGTCGAGGAGCTATATATCCCATTGTATTCCAATTCTCCCCATAAAATTGCGCAAAAGACCACTCTGGAGTGTTAATGCAATTAACACTAACACCACCGAAATTACCTTTCTTTATTGGAAAAAAAACATCTTCGAGATACCATTCAGACGGAAAATACTCACGTGTTCGCCAATTCGAATAAACGATGCGTTTCGTTTTAGGATCCGTGTGAACCACAAAAATATCCAGAAATGGAAACGTCAATTCAGCCCGATCATCTAAAGATGGGTTTCCTTTTTTAGATACATTATACATAACCGCGTTGTTCGTATCATACATTACATAATACCCAAGAGCATCAAACGCAGGTTTTAAATTGACTAACTTAGGTTCATCTTCATGAAATATAGCAATATCAACATCATCATCCCACGGTATTAAACCTTGATGACGAACCACGCCCAAAGCTGTGCCGCTAATAACAACATACTTTATCCCAGCCCTATCCAGAATCTCCGTTGTATCCTTAAGCATTTGATATAAATCTTGAACAGATGATGGCTCTAGAAAAGTTCCCTGAATTTGTTCTTTAGACGCGCGAATAGGCTTGCTTGCAAAAACAGGCATATAAAGACATACAAGAACCGCAAAAATGTTTTTCATGAAACGATTTATTATAAATTAAAAACTTCGTCACTATAAAATAATGACCACAGAATAGCAACATGTTTGGTGCATACGCTGATTGGTATATAATATCACATATAGCAAATCCCCGGCAACCTGCCGTTACACCAGCGTGACGCTAGCAACCTGAGGTTGCATCCGATCAATTAGATCCGATGTGATCTGACACGGATTGCAACCAACCAACACATTATCTTGCAGATCTCACCCACTCATTCGCCCGTCTCTGTCTTTATGCGGATCAAGCAAATCGCAACGCGATTTGATAGCGGCAATGCCGTTGCACCAGCGTGACGCTAGCAACCTGAGGTTGCATCCGATCAATTAGATCCGATGTGATCTGACACGGATTGCAACCAACCAACACATTATCTTGCAGATCTCACCCACTCATTCGCCCGTCTCTGTCTTTATGCGGATCAAGCAAATCGCAACGCGATTTGATAGCGGCAATGCCGTTGCACCAGCGTGACGCTGGACCCGTTAGGCAACGTGACGTTGCATCCATTAGGTAATGATGTTTGTAAAAATTGAAATCCGTGCCCGGCCACACCCGATCTAACTCATCGGGTGCAGAAGCATGCTGCCCGCTGTATCAACTCTCTCATGTAAGCCAACCTCTGCTTCTATGCGGCTCAAGCAAATCGCAACGCGATTTGATAGCGGCAACCGCCGCTCTGGCGCGGAAAGCGCCCTTGAGCCGCCAGCGTGCCGTTGCACCAGCGTGACGCTGGACCCCATAGGTTTACCTATTTGAAACTATTGATTTTTTGAACACATGTAATATTGCTTCTTAGCACACGTGTTAATCACACCCGATCTTACCAACGGGTCCAGGGATCATCCCTGGCGGCACGCAGCCGTTAATCCGGGGTTAATAAAGGTTAAGATTGAGTTAACGCGATTTTTTTACCACCCCCCGCCCCAGTCACCACAACTGTTGAAAGTGATCAGAAGAGGTGTTTAACGATATTAAAATCACCCACTTAAACACCAAGCTATGAATGTTATAAAAAACTTCATATTGTGTAAAATAGTCGCATATCTATTACTTAATTCATACATATCTGTATGATTGACACAATTAATCGGTTTATCAATGATTTTCCCTGTTCTATTGATTTGTTGTCAAAAATATTCTTTTTCTAATCACTTTCAACAGTTGTGCCCCAGTCACCCTCAGTGACCTTCGGGTGGGGGGACAAAACCCACTCCCTAAATCGTAAAAAAATAGACGAAGCAATCCGTCTTTTCTTCACGAAACGGTGGGCAAAAATAATAATGTATGAGATCTCTAAAGTTACTATGCCTCACAAAGGTTAACAAAAAGTTGACAAGGCAAAACTTTTACAAACCGTATTATCTAACGGATCCAACGGCACGTTGGCAGCGTGACGCTGGAACTCAATAGATTAGATTAAATCCGATTCGCACAGACACGGATTATAAGCAACTAACACATTGTGCCTCTCGAATCTCTCCCGGCATACCACTGCTGTATCAACTCTCTCATTTATGCCAACCTGAGGCTGCACCCAGTGGGTTCTTGACCGTTTTAAATTGATAACTTAAGCAGGCTCCAGGTTGTTTTTTACAATCCGTGTCAGATCACATCGGATCTGACCTAATGGATGCAAACTCAGTTTGCTCTTGACTTTCCGAATTCACCGTGTATACTAATAGCTAGAATTGCGAAGAGGCTACCCAAAATCTGGGTAGCCTTTTTTCGTTCTACGTCTTTGAAACTTTCAGCCAAAGGATCCCTAACCAGATCCATGACGAAGCTTTGATTGAACCACTCAAGGACAAAACACCGAACCGAATCCCCAGCACAGGCGCTCAACTACCCGATCAGTAGACACTGCCCTGTAAACAACCCCTAGAGCCGACGGGCTCGCAAAACACCGACTTTGTGCCTATCAATAAAGTCCGCCTTTCCCCATTCGTGTAAGAAATGGGTTCTTTTTGCACGTGCGGGTTACTGGGGATTCTCTCGGTTTTAAACATCTGGTCTGACACGGATTGTAACTTTACAAACCGCATCACGCTAATGGATGCAACGTCACGTTGCCACATCTCAAACCACACTCAATCTAATCTAACGGATGCAACCTCAGGTTGCCAGGTTGCCATCGACATAGAATCTGAGTTTTATAAATACTTAGTCAACAAATGCTCTGCAATTTCGACTGCATCCAGAGCAGCCCCACGGCGCAAGTTATCGCTAGCTGTCCAAAAAATCAAACCATTCTCAACGCTCGGATCATATCGCAAGCGGCTGACAAATACTTGATCTTCACCGGCGGCATCTAACGCAGAGTAATAATTTTTCATATCATCAATCACTGTCACGTGGGGTGATAATCGCAAGGCATCCTTTGCCTGGTCAGGTGTAATGGCGCCTGAAAATTCTACAAACACAGACACACAATGGCTAATGAACACGGGGACTCTTACTGATTGCACGGCAATGCTAATGTTACGATCCAACACCTTTTTAATTTCCAATGCAATTTTAGTTTCTTCCCCAGTATTTCCATTGGGATGAACAACATCAATCATCGGCAACACATTAAACGCAATGTCTTTGGGAAACACTTTACGTTGATACGGCATCGTTGTATAAAACGCTTTTGTTTGATGCATTAATTCATTCATTGCATCTTTACCTGCGCCTGACACGGATTGATACGTTGAAAGCACAACACGGTCAATGGGCGCAATTTGATGCAAAGGCGCCAAAACTGTTGTGATGGGTGACGCGATACAATTTGCAGATGAGATAATCTTTTTCTCAGTATACCGTTCAACATCCTTTAAATTCACTGGTGGAACAACCAACGGAACCTTTGGATCCATCCGATAAAATGAACTGCAATCAACTACGGGACATCCGGCTTGGGTTGCCTTTGGAACGTAGTCTTGCGCAGCCTTGCTGCCCGCAGCAAAAATCGCTAAATCATAATGAGAAAAATCAATCGTATCAATGTGAACGACGGCAAGATCATGTCCTTTAATGTGAATTTTTTCTCCTTGAGATCGCATTGATCCAATCGGTGTAATTGATACATCAGGAAATGAATCTCGTTCGTTTATAATTTCAACAATCTTACGCCCAACATTTCCGGCAGCGCCCACTAATGCAATTTTTTTCATCAACGTTACTCAATACTCCAATCACTATCTTTCAACACATCTTTCAAACGATATAATCCTGCATGCTTTCCGTACAACCACTTTGCTGCCCGCACGGCACCTTTAGCAAAAATGCGTCGATCAAGAACTCTGTGCGTTAACTCTAACGTTTCTTCATCTCCGTAAAAACACACAGAATGTGTCCCGATCTCATTTCCTCCACGAACAACTCCCACGCCTATGGAACCTTTTTCGCGTTCTCCAGGCTCGTTATGTACCACAAATGTGTTTTTATCGTCGTCTTTACGACCACGGTGTGCCGCACGAATTAACGATCGAGTTGTTCCAGACGGTGTATCTTTTTTATGTCGATGATGAGCTTCAACAATTTCAATGTCATATGATTCATCAAACACGGCTGCTACTTTTTCTACCAGTATATTCAGCAACGCGATTCCCATTGTCATATTAGACGCTAATAAAATAGGCGTTTGATCACTTTTTTGAATAATTTGGCTACGCTCTTCATCGGTAAATCCTGTCGTACCAATCACAATCGGTTTTTGATACTCTATGGCTAAATCCACGTGGCGCAACGTAGTTGCAGCATTCGTAAAATCAATCAATACGTCAGCAGCTTCAAATAATACCCCCGGCTGTGCATGGGCATAAATCCCCAAGGGAGACAACCCAGCTAACGTTCCAAGATCTTCGCCATGTCCAGCCCCGCCTTCTCGCACTGTTCCGCCAATAAGTTGACAGACGTCATCGCCATATACTTCTTTTAATAACAATCGACCGTTACGCCCTGCGCAACCTAAAATTCCAACTTTAACATTTTTCATGGGTTTACTATCTTTATTGTTCCGTTATGCATCTGGCTGTTACGTAATATCTTTCCTGTCACCTTGTCAACAACAATCTGCCCGGCACCCCTTGCACTAAAGACAGCATTAGTGACACTTCCCTTGATAATAATTTTTCCGGTGGCTGAAACTGATGCCAATAAAGTCTCTAAATTTGCAGCCTCAACGGTCAATGCACTATCATAATTTGCGGTGACTTCTGCAACGCCACTCAAACGCTTGATAAGTACACGTTCATTACCTCTACCTATCCACACAAATGCCTCACTGACTGCCGCCAGTTTAATATCAGAGGCTCCCTTTGTAGTTAGATTTAATGATTCGATCAACGCCCCAATCGATACATAACTATGCTCAGTTGCTGTAATTAAAGCTTTCTTCACCACCCCCGCTTTAATGCCAAGTGCACTGTGGTCTGACAGTGTCACTGACATATCACCTTGAATTTGATTTACTTGAGTTTTGCTTTCTGCCGTGGCTGTTAACACTAAACCAACACACGAATCTACCGTAACTTGACTTGATTCCGCAGTCGTGACACGTACCGCAGCATTCATTTTTGGAATAAAGACATGGCTATTTCCGACAACAGACACATCTAATAAACAAGACCTAGGAACAGCTATGTGTAATTTTACAGGCATTCCAAACGCATTACTTGCAGCAGAAATTTTTAAAGTGCCTTCTGTGGGGTTAATCACCACGTTAGACAACACTTTATTTTCCCCAGTAATACTTACCTCATTAGACTCACTTAACACAAATTGAATATCTGCTTCTACGGAATCTACATTTACATCTGTGATGGTGTTAAATTTGATCGTGTTGACACCAGTCTTAGCCGCAGCGTCTAAACCACTCAGGATCAACACTGCTGTGCATAAAACAAATATGGGGATTTTCATCACGGAGCTATATTTAATTGACTTACTAAAGCATACCAAATTCCCCAGAATAAATCTATTGCATTTCATCAATTTTGGGGTAGGATAAACCATCAAGTGTAACTAGGATATCTTATGCAAACAATCACTCTTAATAAAACAACATTTTTTACGCAATCGTTTCTTAAACCTATTGCCATCAGTTTAGTTTTAGCCATATCAGCTCAAATTAATATTTTAACAGTCCCAGTGCCAATCACCTTACAATCTCTCATGATTTTGTTTATTGGGTTATCATGTTCTCCCAGAATCGCAGCACTATCTGTCGCATATTATTTGATTGAAGTCGGATGTGGTCTGCCGTTTGGTTCAGGGTTTTCAAGCGGATTAGCCGCCCTCCTAAGTCCTCGAGCAGGCTATTTCATTGGCTTTTTGGTCTCTGTTTATACCTCAGCTAAAATCCTAACGTATAAACGTAATTTTTTTACCCTTTGGCTAGCTGCTATTACGGGAACAATCTTATTATATGCATGCGGTATCACCTGGCTGTCGGCTGTGTTTGGAATTGAAAAAGCCCTGGCAATTGGGCTATATCCATTTATCAGCGAAATTCCAGCCTTTATCGCAATTGCCGTTATTGGAAGCCATCAGGCACACAAACTAATAAAGTAATTTCAGATATAAAATCACCCCACACCACGTGGGGGAGATATTATCGCCTCTCCCCTTTTATAAAGCCCAGCAACGTACCGCCAGGGATGATCCCTGGACCCATTAGATTAGACCCGATGTGGTCTGACACGGATTGTGAAACACAACGTTGTAACAGTTCAGGAATTCATTCGAGTACCCCCATTGAGTCTCGCATCACACTAATGGATGCAACGTCACGTTGGCAGCATGATGCTGCACCCTATAGATAGATCCAATTCGCACAAACACGGATTATAAGCAACAACACATTACCTCGCATATCCCACTGATGTATCAACTCTCTCATTCGCGCCAACCTCTGCTTCTATGCGGCTCAAGCAAATCGCAACGCGATTTGATAGCGGCAACCGCCGCTCTGGCGCATAAAGCGCCCTTGAGCCGCCAGGGATGATCCCTGAACCCGTTAAGTTAGATCCAATTCGCACAAACACAGATTATAAAAAGATAACGTTGCAACAGTTCAGGAACTTATTCGCATCACACTAATGAATGCAACGTCACGTTGCCACATCTCAAACCACACTCAATCTAATCTAACGGATGCAACCTCAGGTTGCCAGCGTCACGCTGGCGCTTAAGATTCTCTTCTAGTTAAATAGGCCATCACTACATCCACTTGAAGTTGTTGTGCTTGAACACCATCTATATTTGGATAAATCGCTTGAATAGCAGCTGACACATCACTCAAACTGACTACATGGGGGCGTGGGAATTGGTTATCAAGATGCTCTATAATTTTATTAGGGTACTTGCCGCTATGCCCTAAACTATCTTCAACGGCAGCCTCCGAATTTGATAATAGCAAAACGGTAATAGTAAACACTTTAAGCATATCGGCTCCTTACACAAGGTATCGTGTAAAGAATATAGACAAAAGATTAACGAACCTTTAATGCCAATATTCCGCTTTCAAAGCAATAAGTATCTTCAAATTTTGCTTTCGCACTTGTGACCACTTTTCATCAATGAAATTAACACCTATGCACAATGGATTAACTTGAATGGCTTTAAGAGTTTGAATAGCTAGCGTTACATACTCATTCGCATCATCTTCTTGAAACTCGCCGTACGAAAGCTGTTAACTGTTTACAACCTTCTGAAGCTCGCGCAAAGACCTAGGTCTTCCGGAATTATCAAAATAATTTTTTTCTACAAGCGCTCTAATACGCTCTCTTTTCGCTCTATCACCCCAAGCGTGTGGATGAGTGCCTGCAATTGCATCAACCATCCAGCTAATTCTTCTGGTCTTGATGCGCTCAACCGTATTCTCTGCACGAATATAATCAATGCTCAAGGCTCCAATACGACGTAATTCTTCCAGTGCAAACGCATGTGAATCAGCTACCTTTCCAAAACTACTTCGCATATGCAGCGTTGCAAATTCATTAAGATCCAATCCGTCTATAACTCCATCTAAAATTTCTTTCACTGTTCGCGCGACACCATAAAAATGAACGTTGAGTGTTAGCGTGTGTGGCTGTTCATCTACATCACGGTGTAACCGCACAGGCACCAAACCAGCCGCTCTTGAGGCTTGGTCATTTGTATATGTGTATAAGATTTTAACAGCTGCAGAATCCAACTCAGCCGCAGATATATAATGTGTCTCAAAATTCACCAATACCAGTAATCCCAATATATATCGCTTCATTTACGTTTATCCTAATTTTAACAATCACTTTTGATAAAATTCAGATTAAAAGTCAAATGATATCTTTACAAGTATTTTATATATCTCCATTTCCCCGTGTGTGTGCACACGCCGCTGCGATCATCTCATTCAAATCCTCGTGAGTTCCTGCAGGATCAGACAACACGGTCTCATCTTTTGTTGCCTCGACCCGTTCCACCGGAGTTTTTTCTAAAGCCTTAACCACCTCGACAGGATTACTCATGTCATTCACCCCATAAATCGTATGAATTAAAGATACAGCTACGATAAATATCACTCTTTTATTGTTGTACATGATCACGCTTTCTTTTCATATTAATTAACTTTAACCACGTTTAGTTTAAATGAAGGTTAATTTGATAATAACTCTTAACTTCCTCTACAGAACTAGGTTAACATTAAAATGATACATATTTAAACATGACTTGAAAGATGCCAATGAATTATTTAAAAGCAACTCTGCTCAGCTTAATACTCCTAGGATGCGCAACGCTTGATGCGCCACAATCTTCAGACTCATTGCCAAACCTAGCACAGCGCTATAACATTCAATGGGATTCTCAGTCTAATCGTCCACACTCTATTCCAGGTGGCGATGGTTTTATATTAAAGCCTTGCGATGCCTCTGATGAAAGCCAACAAAATTTATTTATCTATCTGTATACTTTACCAAAATCAATAAAGGGCTATTTAGATGGAAAGCCTAAATCAACCCCCGAAGCCCTACATATATTAATCAACCAATCCTATCGTTGGGAAGATGGAAATTTCCTCAGTGGATTTGTGGGATACGCTCCGGATGGCACTGCTTTTATGCACTGTGGAATTGGTCAGTTTCCAAACAAACATATGGCTGAACTGTTTTTAATTGAATTACCCGGTTTTCGAAATCAAGGGTATGGTAAGAAGGCGATGGCTGCCTTAGATCGTTGGGCAACATTCTTAAACAAAGCTGGAACCACCCTCAATGGTGATCGCAAATCTGAAATACGAACTCTTATTGCTAGGGTTTCTCCAGACAATATCCCAGCAATGAAATTACTCATCAGTTCTGGATTTAAATCTGAATTCAAATCTAATCAATTCAAAGATGAATTAAATGAACCCCCCCCAGATCATGTCAAGTTCACACAACAGCAAATCATCATTGATGGTAAGTCTCACAAAATAACTGTAATGACAACACCCCGCAGGCCAGAGCCAAAGGTCATTTTTTTAAAGCGTATTGGTGAAAATTAACTAGAAACTATAGGCTTCTTCGCGTTGCTCAGAAGGCTCTTGATTGCCCACCCACCCGATCTGGATAGCGCATAGAGACGCTACCAGATCCTAACCCACGGCTTGCACACGCAAGCCGGCACGTATATATTTTTAGAATGTCTTAACAAAACACTAGCAAAACCAGAATAATACATGTAGAAATACTATTTTAGATTAAAAAAACAATATCTATAATTAATAACAACTGAACAAAAAGCAATGTTACACATATTAAATTCAAATCGCGGTATTTTATCTTGGGGGCTTGTTGCCTTATTCTTTTTTTATGACTATTTATTAAAATTTTCAGTCAGTGTTTTAAAACCAACATTAATGGATGAATTTAATATCACAGCTACAGATTTTGGATGGGTTATTTCGATGTATATGCTTGTATACACCGTAATGCAAATCCCCTCAGGCATTCTAGTCGATCGCTGGGGCGCCCGTAAAATCATTACCTTCGCTGCTCTTGCCTGCGCCGCTGGATGTTTTTTATTTTCAAAAGCCGACACTACATTCGCATTATTAATGGGGCGAGCCCTAATTGGATTTGGAGCTTCCTTCGCTTTGGTAACGTGCTCTAAACTTGCCGCTATTTGGTTTAACCCAAATCGATTTGCTTTCCTGTTTGGTTCGATGGTTACCATCGCATTTGTGGGCGGAATGTTTGGAATCAACTTATCAACATTTTTACTTTCGCTGTATGGTTGGCGCAGCGGGATGGAGTTAGCAGGCTTTTGCATGTATCGCAATGGCCGCTGTAATGTGGTGGATCATTCGCGATAAAAATCCAAACACCTCCGAAACTGCTGACGATAAAATATCTTTGGGTAAATTATGTTATCAACTGTTAGAGGTAACTCTTAATAAACAAGCGTGGTTCTCTGCAATCTATGCTGGACTAATGTTTGTTCCCACCACAATTCTTGCATTTTGGGGAACTGCATATTTATCTGAAACACACAGCTTGTCATTAGAAGTGGCTGGCGGATTAACGTCTATGATTTTGGCTGGATGGATTTTTGGATCTCCCGCCTATGGATATATTTCAGATGCGTTGGGTAAACGCAAAATACTGATGTTTATATCTGCCCTTTCAACATTGTGTGTTAGTTCAATACTGATTTACACGGCCAGTCTTTCATATATGACCATCGCAATATTGATGTTCCTGGTGGGTTTTTGCTCCAGTGGTTTTGCCCTTGCATTTACCACGCTAAAAGAAAACTACAGTGTACTATTGGTTGGCGCTGCAATGGGATTCATGAATACCATTAATACTTTATTCGAAGCCCTTTCCGTAATTGTTGTTGGAAAGGTTATTGATCTTCAGCTGGGATCTACCTTGTGCGAAAACTATCAATATGCATTAATGTTTATCCCTGCAAGCACGATACTTGCATTGGTCACTCTTTTGTTTATTAGAGCTCGCTAGCAACGTGCCGTTGCATCTATTAGATGGATCCGATTCGGTCAAACATAGTTCTAAATTACTATCGAATCTCTCAAAAGGGTCCAGCGTCACGCTGGTCATCCCTGGTTGCATCTGAAACTAATTAATGGTACATAAAGGCAGCATAAATTAAAGACACAACTCATGTTTAACTTTAAAATAACACATACCCATGAAAACGCCAGATGCGGAGAGCTTGTTTGCCCACACGGAACAATACAAACGCCTAACTTTATCTTTTGCGCCACAAAGGGTGCTATTAAAGGATTGTTGCCATCTCAAATGAAAACTGAAGGCACTCAGTTTATCTTGTCCAACACCTATCATTTGATGTTAAACCCAGGTGCCGATCATATTGAAAAGATGGGGGGATTGCATAAATTCATGGGATGGGATGGTCCTCTGTTGACAGACTCTGGTGGATTTCAAATCTTCAGTTTAGGTCATGGATCTGTTGCCTCAGAAATCAAAGGACGCAGGGATACTAAACGCCCTCAAACGTTATTAAAGATTACAGAAGAAGGTGCGAAATTCAAATCCTATGTAGATGGCAGCCTCCATTTTTTAACGCCTGAAAAATCAATGGAAGTCCAACGCAAACTGGGCGTTGACTTTGCCGTGATGTTAGACGAATGCACACCATTTCACGTGGACAAAAGCTACACCGCAGCGTCTATGCGAATGAGCCATCGATGGGGTCAACGCAGTTTAGCCGAATTCAAACGTCACGATAACGGCAAACAGAAAGTCTACGGCATCGTCCAAGGTGGAATTTATCCCGACCTTCGCATTGAAAGTTGCGAGTTCGTTAACGATCATGATTTCTTTGGAATCGCAGTCGGAGGATCCTTGGGACAAAGCAAGGGGCAAATGCACGATGTCGTTGGCGTCGCAATGGCAACGCTGCGTCGGGATCGTCCCGTCCATTTGTTAGGGATTGGTGGGACCAGTGATATTTTCAATGGTGTACGTTATGGTATCGATACCTTTGACTGCGTACATCCGACTCGATTGGCTCGCCATGGGGGTGCTCTCGTGAAAGCAAAACATAACACGTCTTCAACTCGTGAACACCTTAACCTGAACAATGCCATCAATAAGGAATCTACGGATCCTATTGAACCTGATTGCACGTGCCACACATGTACTCACTTTTCAAAAGGATATATCCACTATTTATTGAAGGCAAAAGAACTTCTTGCATTGCAACTGCTCACGATTCACAACGTATCCTTCATGAATCGATTAATGGCCGATGTCCGCAGGAGCATTCAAACCGGTACTCTTGATGCCGTTGAGAAAGAATGGACGCAATCATAATGCTGCGTGATTTAAGTATCATTGATAACACTCAACCTGATTATGTTGATTTTATGAGTGATCTTAATTTATCCACTACATCTCAAAACGCTGTTGGCATACGTTGTACGAAAAAGGAGCAAACTGTCGGAACTGCTGTCATCTCTCCCAACGACGACGTTATGGAAATCATTCATTTGAATGTCATCCCTCAACGACGAGAACAAGGCATCGGCCAAGATCTTGTGCGATTAAGTGAAGATTACGCATGGATCAAAGATTACAATCAGATCATGGTTCTGAGTCCTATTGAAGCTTTTGAATTTTTTGAATCATTAGGATATGTATACGATTCGGAAGTAACCACCTCAAACGGCAACTCCTTATTTAAAATGAGAAAATCATTAACTTCCCGATATACTGAACATTCAAGCTATATTACGGAACTATCAATTAAAGAACTGTATCAACTGATTATTTCAGAATGTCCAGACTATGAATCACGGTTTATGTTATTTGATGACAAAGATTCACTCTACTCATTTGCAAATGATTTTGCTCATTATATAGTGGAACTTTATAAAGCACAACGTGAAAAAGAATTTATTTGCGCCATTCAAATTGTTGATACTTTAGTTAGGCATTCTGATCCAAACATTTCAGAGCTTGGAATCATTGGTATTTTAGAAAGCTTACAAGGTCATCTTAGTTATCAAAAAATCAATGAAACTGAATTTGTTAAACGCCTTACCTATGAAACACAAATAAGTTGGAAAACGCTTAAATAAATTTTGGAATAAAGAAATTCCTCGTGTAGGTTCTGATGTTTCACGACCAATAAAGAATCCCGTAAAGAAGAAACCATAGCAACGTGCCGTTGCATCCATTAGGTTAGATCCGATGCGCTTCGACAAGTGTTATAAGCACACACGTTACTTACCTATTCTATTACTGGATGCAACGGCACGTTACCAAAATGATCATCTTGCCTCACGACGCAATAAATGCTAAAAGAATAGGACATCAACCCCAATCAAAATAAAGGGAATGACCCCATGCATGACCCCACAAAATTTATCCATATTCGCGGTGCTCGAGAACACAACCTTAAAAATATTAACCTAGATATTCCCAAAGGAAAATTGGTTGTAATTACCGGGGTCAGCGGATCAGGCAAATCGTCCCTCGCATTTGATACTATCTATGCCGAGGGACAACGTCGATATGTGGAAAGCTTATCGGCCTATGCTCGTCAATTTTTGCAACTGATGGAAAAACCCGATGTCGATCTGATCGAAGGATTATCACCGGCTATTTCCATTGAGCAAAAAACAACCTCTAAAAACCCTCGATCGACGGTTGCGACAGTTACTGAAATTTATGATTATTTGCGCCTGTTATATGCTCGTGTGGGCATCCCCTACTCACCAACGACCGGAAAACCGATTGAAAGCCAAACGGTCAGTCAAATGGTGGATCGCATTATGACTCACGATGAGGGCTGGAAATTTTATATTCTGGCACCCATCGCTCGCGGCAAAAAGGGTGAATATAAAAAAGAATTAACAGATCTTCAAAAAAAAGGATTCTTACGCGTTATCGTTGATGGAACGCTAATGAACTTAGACGAAGTCCCTGCCCTTGAAAAAAATATCCGCCATGATATCGAGGTTGTCGTTGATCGTTTAGTGATGAAACCCGGAATTGAAACCAGATTAGCGGACACATTAGAAACTGCCCTGGATATGGGGCAAGGCTTGATCTATGTTCAAGACGCAACGACTAATGATCGCCAAATGTTTTCTGCTAACTTTGCATGTCCAGTCTCTGGTTTTACGATTCCAGAAATTGAGCCCCGCTTATTCTCATTCAACAGCCCTCATGGTGCTTGCGAAGCGTGTGATGGATTGGGTGAAAAAGTCGTTTTTGATGCAGACCTGTTGATCCCCGATCACGCCCTGCCCTTCATTGATGCGGTAGCGCCCTGGAATACGGATAAAGCAGGATACTATCAAGGTGTACTTACCAGTATCGCAAAACATTTTGATGTGGATCCATCATTGCCCTATAAAGATGTTCCAAAAAAATTAAAAGATGTCCTTTTGAATGGTACACGCGAACGTATTATGTTTATCTTTGATTCCACCAGTTATGGACATTACAAAAAAAGCAAACCTTATGAAGGGTTACTTGCTTTCTTTGATCGACGTTTCCGCGAAACCAGCAGCGATATGATTCAAGAAGAACTGTCTAAATATCAAAAAGCTTTACCCTGTGAAACGTGTCATGGATGGCGATTAAGCGAACGTGCCAGAGCTGTTAAAATTGACGGAAAACACATTGGTGAAATTACATTACTTTCTATTGAAGACGCTCATACATGGGCAAATACATTAGAATCCCATCTAACACAAAAGCAAACTGAAATTGCCCATCGTATTCTGAAAGAAGTCCGTGAACGCTTAAGTTTCTTGGTGAATGTGGGCTTAAACTATCTAACACTTTCTCGAAAAGCTGGAACACTTTCAGGTGGAGAAAGCCAACGCATTCGACTGGCATCTCAAATTGGTTCTGGATTAACAGGCGTGTTGTATGTGCTGGATGAACCTTCAATTGGATTACATCAGCGCGATAATGACCAACTGATCGCCACATTAAAACACCTGCGCAACCTGGATAACACCGTCATTGTCGTTGAACATGATGAAGATACGATGAAAGCCTGCGATTACTTAATTGATATGGGACCCTTTGCGGGTGTTCACGGTGGAACTATCGTTTCCGAAGGAATCCCAAGCTATGTAATGGCAGATCCAGCAAGCTTAACGGGAGCCTACCTTTCAGGGCGTCAAGCGATCGAACTTCCGACTGAACGTCGCAAAGGCTCTGGAAACACACTGCGTATCGAAGGCGCTACTCACAACAACCTAAAAAACGTTACTGTAGATATTCCATTGGGAACTCTTACGTGTGTTACGGGCGTTAGTGGAGGTGGAAAATCCTCATTGGTCATTGCGACTTTATACAAAGCATTAGCAAAACATTTTTACCGCGCATCCGATACACCGGGTCATTACAAAGCTATAAAGGGATTAGAACATATCGACAAAGTCATTGATATTGATCAATCACCGATTGGCAGAACCCCCAGATCGAATCCTGCAACCTATACAGGGTGTTTCAACTATATTCGCGATTGGTTCGCAGCTCTACCCGAAGCAAAAGCACGTGGATATGCCGCAGGTAGATTTTCATTCAACGTCAAAGGCGGACGATGCGAATCCTGCCAAGGTGATGGCGTCATTAAAATTGAAATGCATTTTCTTCCCGACGTCTATGTTGAATGCGATCAATGTAAAGGACGCAGATATAATCGCGAAACGCTAGATGTGAAATATAAAGACAAATCCATTGCAGATGTGTTGACCATGACGGTTGAAGACGGCGTCATTTTCTTTGAAAACGTTCCGACCATTCGCCGGAAACTTGAAACCTTGCAACGCGTCGGACTTGGCTATATTCAGATAGGACAACGTGCAACCACCCTATCTGGTGGTGAAGCTCAACGCATTAAACTATCCAAAGAACTTTCAAAACGAGCAACAGGTCAAACGTTATATATCCTAGACGAACCCACAACGGGTCTTCATTATCATGATATTGAACAGTTGTTGTCTGTCCTTCAGGAACTTGTGGGACAAGGCAATACCGTCCTTGTCATCGAACATAACCTTGAAGTTATAAAAACCGCAGATCACATCATTGATATCGGTCCCGAAGGCGGTGAACGTGGTGGAACGATTGTTGCGAAAGGAACCCCAGAAGAAATCTGTAAGGTTAAAGCCAGCTATACGGGCAAATATTTAAAACCCTATTTGAAAGCAAAACAATAATAATGAGAACTCGCCCCCGTTATCTCCTGTTTATCAGTTGCTTAGTGATAGCAGCTTTGGGTGCAACGTTGAATAGCATCAAAATCAAAGAGCTTCTATATCCGTGGATTTATCCATTAGAAGTCGCAACCCAGCTTAACGTTCTGGATCAACGTATGCTTGATAAAGGTAAGCACGTTCTATCTCAACAAAAAATGATTATTTGCGGAATCAGCCGTGATAATGCCACTGATTTCTGGACGATGCGTCGCCACATTGAACATCTAGGCAATCAATGTAACGATTATAAAGTAGTGATCGTTGAAAATGATTCCAAAGATGGTACAAAAGATCTTTTGAAACACTGGGCAGATCATAACACTCACGTAACGATTATCTCAAAAGACTTTCACAATAAAAAACGCCCCAGCATTCAATTTCTTGCCGACGTACGCAACCTGTATATCGATGAAATCAATCAACCCGAATACGATGATTTCAACGTATTAATTGTCATTGATATGGATATGTCCTATGGATTTGATATCCGCGGAATTTACCACTCATTTGCAACGTGGGAATCGTGGGATGCCATTGCATCCAATGGAATCAGCAATCAAAAGGGAGAAATGTATGATGCCTTTGCGTTTAGAAACAGTGAATTCCCTTTTGCTCATTATGATAAACCTGACACCTATTGGTCAGACATCATTCCTCAAATCCAACGAGTCTATCCTGTTAATAGCCCATTTGTAGCCGTTGATTCTGCCTTTGGCGGATTGACAGTTTACAAACGCAATACATTAAAGGGATGTAGATATAATTCTATCAAAGGTGATTGTGAGCATATCGAATTCCATAAATGTCTTCGCAAAAATGGTGGAAAAATGTATATGAATCCAAACCAATTGATCAGATATTCGCACTATAATTAACTTAGCCAGAGATAACAATAATGAAACATAAAATAACAATTGTGACTTTTTCTACAACATTACTACTAAGCATTAATTTGATTTCAGCAGCAAAATTCACCCAAAGCACGTCTGAAGACATTTATAATTCAGCGTATAATTATTATACTGAAAATCGTACCACTCTGACACCGCGTGTTTTAGGAAGACTTGATTATCAATTAAAACAGATTATTACCGATCAAAACACCCCCCAAGAAGTGCTTGCGAATACTGCATACTTGTTGTTTGTATTGGATTGTACAAAGTCTTATACCAAAGCATGTAATGCCCTTTTTCACAGGCCTGACTTTAACCCCAGACTTTACAAGAATCTCATAAAAAGAATTCATCAACATAAAATGCAAAAGTCATCAGAAAAATAAAATCTAACCATGGGGAAATCTTGTTTGCCCCATTATTCTGGTTCAGTATAAGAAGGTGGTGATGGAAGAGATTTCACAGCCTCTTGATAGGCAGGAAGGCGAAGAGCAGGTCTTGATTGAAATACCAATACTACGCGTTCCAAAAACCTTGGATTTTGAGCACTTCGTAACTCAGCAAGAATCATTAGGTGGGCTACAAACCTTCCTACTTGACTTATCAATTTATCTAAAAAGAAATTTAGCACAAACATTACACGCTCCGCGTCTTCATGAACGTCGGCTAAATCAAATGCTTTTTGTGCATGCCTAATAAACAAAGGATCATTAGCACTGCGAACTTTCATATAAAAAATGCATGACTGCCATAATAATACATAATCTCGTTGAAACACTTGGGTCGTATACTCTGCGAAATCTTTAGCACATGACGTCAAAAATATTCCTAGTGTATTCTTGTGATCACACGCAACCATTGCATCATGTATAATTAATAGCTGCATAGCAATATCATATATGTCACTTGCATTACTTTCTTCACAGGTCCTTGAATAACCTTCCATAGACACTTTTTGTGATGTAAAGCCTTGCAAAGGATTAACTGACTCAAACTTGATCGAGCCATGACCGTGCGTTAGAAAAAGCTCTTGTGTGAAGGGCTCAACCATACCACCATTAGGAGTATCGAGGCCTACGCAAGTCCATTCAGCAGCAGATAGCTCTTGCCCTTTGCACCCTAAAATGAATCCCAAACACACGCCCCAATGAATCAAATATCTCAACATTTTGCCTCGTTTATTTTCTTTAATTCAGTTTCTTTGGGCAATAGCCCATTGAATGATAGCTATTCTGATAGCATAAATGATTATGTTTTTCCAGTAGGTAGAATGGGATGAGATAAATAGACTATATTTTCCTCTAAACTTGAACTTCTTTTTAATCTTGCATTAACTATTAAAGACGTATAGTGTGAACGTGATTAATTTTATTAAAACATATGAACCTTACTTTGATTAA
Organism: Candidatus Bodocaedibacter vickermanii; assembly: GCF_014896945.1. GTDB lineage: Bacteria > Pseudomonadota > Alphaproteobacteria > UBA6184 > UBA6184 > Bodonicaedibacter > Bodonicaedibacter vickermanii. Next base: position 34,714 of record NZ_CP054719.1, on the reverse strand, counting down.
ATTATTGAATACTAACCGATGGTGGCGATGGCCAAGCTCTTTCGCATCTATCGTATTTAGTATTATAAATTTAAATGGAGTAAATTATGTTTCGTCATCTTGCAACAGTTCTAATTAGCCTTACGCTAACACTTACATCAATCTTTTCTGCCCCCTTTAAAGTTGCTATTGCAAACTTAGGCCCCCATCAAAGTCTAATTGACGTGGTCAATGGTATTGAATCAAAAGCAAAAGATTTAGGATTAGATGTTACATTTGATATTCAACATGTCAACTTTGATATGACGCAAATTCCAAAGATGCTAACTGCTTTTAAAGCTAAAAAGCCCGATATTCTAATCACGATTACAACGTCAGTCACTCAGCACGCCAAAACTATTTTCAGAGGAACATCCATCCCTATCGTCTTTGCTGCAATTACCGATCCTGTAGAAGCAAAATTGCTGGTATCAAAAAGTGCGCCAACTGATACTATGACAGGAGTCTCAGACCAACAAGATGCTGCCTCAATTATAGGGTTTATGAAACATCACTTGCCATGCTTAAAACGCATTGGTATCCCTTATGCTCAAAATGAAGCCAACGATCGTGCTTTACTTGAATCGTTTAAAGCTGCAGCCAAAGATATCGACATTGTGCCCATCCCGGTTGATAATTTGCAAGACTTACCCCATCGGATTCGAGCTGCCACACCATCAGTGGATGCCCTATATGTTGGCCCCAGCAACATGATTCAACCTGCCCTACCCGTTATTGTTCAGCAAGCAAATCGAGCAAACGTACCGATATTTAACTTTAATGAGGCTGCCGTGACATCTCACCAAGCGTTGGGCAGCTTTTCTGTGAGTTATGTACGACTAGGTCATGCCGTTGCAATGATTATCAAAGAGTTGATGGATAAAAAACCCATATCATCGATTGCCCCAATCTACCCAAAGGCTGTAGATCATTATGGAGTGATCAGCTCAACCGTTGCAAAACGACTTAAGATAAGCCTTCCACCTAAGTCTTATCCAAACGTTACATATGTGGGACAGTAATCATGCTTACACTTAATAACATCACTGCTGGATATGGCTCGCGAACCATTTTAAACCAGCTAACCTTAACGATTAACCACGGTGAATTCGTTCACCTTTTGGGAGAAAACGGCGCAGGTAAATCAACCTTATTCAGTACCGTATTGGGAAAACTGTCGCATAGCAGCGGATCGATCCACCTGGATGGAAAATCAACGAGCGCTCTATCTGCAAAAGAGCTTGCACGCGACATCGCCTATGTGTCTCAAAATACTTTACATGGCACCGTGGGAGATTTCACGATACAAGAGAATATGGAAATGGCGTTATTAAGAGGGCGTGCCGCCCCATTAGTGTTTAGAAAACCCGACATTAATCATATTAAGCACCAGCTAAGTTTGTGTGAGCTTGGATTGGAAAACCGTCTGTCTACAAAAGTATCTGACCTTTCAGGAGGCCAACGTCAAGCCCTAAGCCTCATCATGGCATTGCAGCAAATGCCCAAGCTGCTGTTATTAGATGAACATACCTCTGCCCTTGATCCAAATACCGCAACGCGAATCATGGCATTAACCCATAGCATGGTGACCCAACATAACATCACATGCGTTATGATCACGCATAACCTGCAAGAAGCGATTCAGTATGGTAATCGCATTGTTATTTTACACGAAGGTACCGTTGCGAAAGAGTTTGATGAAAAGCAGAAAACAACCTTAACGCACCATCAACTGATCGATGCGCTGTTAAATATTGGAGTTTTCTCATGCTAAGCATCTTTCTAGAGTTAATCCCCCTATCGCTTATGCAAGGGCTAATACTGTCATTGCCCGCAACAGGCATCATGATCTCATTCCGACTATTTAATACCGCAGACTTAACCCCCGAAGGTACGTTTACATTAGGTGCAGCCATCACGGGAGTCTGTCTAACCATGGAGTTATCACAGCCCCTAACCTTGTTATGCGTTATCATCGGATGCGGCAGCGTTGGTGCCCTAAGTCGGTACATCAGCCATACTTTAAAGATTGACCCCTTGTTATCGGGCATCATTATCCTAACCATGCTATTTACAGTTTATCTTAGAATCATGGGAACGTCCAACCTACCTTTATTCGATACGCAGAGCCTATTTCTAAAAAATGCTGAAGACAGCTTGAATTATGTGATTGCCAGTGCGTTTGTAGTACTTCCTTTGATAACCCTATATGGATACTTAAAAACGTATTCCGGACTGATCTTTTTAGCCACTGGAAAAAACCAAACACTCTGCAAATCTTATGGATTTTCACCTTTAAGTTTCGGTCTGATTGCTGGAAGCCTTGCCAGCATATTCAGTGGTATCGGCGGGTCGCTAATGGCGCAATACCAAGAATTTGCCGATGTGAACATGGGGATCGGTATTTTAGTTCAGGCACTAGCATCACTAATGATTGGCGAAGTTCTGTTATCCCCTCACACGATGTTACGGCAACTTATCGCACCCATCATTGGATCCATTGCCTATCAAGTCATATCCGCATTTATTATAAGTATGGGATTAACCCCAACGGATTTAAAGCTAATGACTGGCGTTTTGGTATTAACCATTATTTTCATTCGACGACGCCAGGCAACCTGAGGTTGCACCAGGGATGATCCCTGGACCCAATGGGTTAGATTGGGCGTGATCGAACACGGATTTCAAATAACGAAAACCGTAAGGTCATGTGACGTTGGCAGCATGATGCTGCACCCATTAGGCAACGTGACGTTGCACCAGCGTGACGCTGGACTCAATAGATTAGATCCGATGCGCTGTGACACGGATTATTGCCGTGGAGATGGTGAGGATTCTGATTCTTTGAGTTAGATTGAGTGTGGTTTGAGGTGTGGCACCGTGACGCCAGCGTGACGCTGGACTCAATGGGTTACATCCGACGCGCTGTGACACAGATTATTGCCGCGGAGATGGTGAGGATTCTGATTTTTTGAGTTAGATTGGGTGTGGTTTGAGGTGTGGCACCGTGACGCCAGCGTGACGCTGGACTCAATGGGTTACATCCGATGTGATTTGAAATATGTAATAAGATACAAAGTGAGGGGATGAAGGAGATTTTTGACCTACCTTCGGTGCAGGAGGGGTAAGGGTGAAAAATGAATTTGAGATGTTTTTGAATTTGGTAGTGTTTTAGTTCCTTGTTGTTGTTTGAAAGTGCTGTGTTTGTAGCTTTCAAAGTTAAGTTATATAGAGTCCGTGTCCAATCACACCCGATCTAACTATCGGATGCAACGTCACGTTGCCAGCGTCACGCTGGCGTTGTTTAAAACCGAGTGAATCCCCAGTAACCCGCACGTGCAAAAAGAACCCCATTTCTTACACGAATGGGGAAAGGCGGACTTTAGTATAAAATACAAAGTCGGTGTTTTACGAGCCCGTCGGCTCTAGGGGTTGTTTACAGGGCTGTGACTACTGATCGGGTAGTTTGAGTTCCTGTACTGGAGATTCGATTCGGCGTTTCGTCTTTGAGTGTTTCAACCAAACCTCGTCAAGGATCTGTTGCCAGATCATTTGGCTGAAATACTTTTGGGACGTAGAACGAAAAAAGGCTACCCGGTTTTTGGGTAGCCTCTTCGCAATTCTAGCTATCAGTATACATAAGAAGTTGGGGAAGTCAAGAACAATCTGCGATTGCATGCGTTAAGTTAGATTCGATATGTTTGGACACGGATTATAAAAAGCAGTGTTACGAAGTTAGAGATTTATTCGCATCAGTCTACTGAGTGCAGCGTCACGCTGCCAACGTTCCGTTGGATCCATTAGATAATACGATTTGTAAATATTTTGCCTTGTCAACTTCTTGTTAACTTTTGTGAGGTATAGTAAGTTTAAAGCGCTCATACATTATTATTTTTTGCCCACCGTTTCGAGAAGAAATGACGGATTGTTTCGTCTATTTAGTTTCGATTTAGGGAGTGGGTTTTGTCCCCCCACCCGAAGGTCACTGAGGGTGACTAGGGCGGGGGGTGTGCGAAAATCAGAAAAATTAAAAAATTGTTAACCTTTATTAATTCGCGACGTGACGTTGCATCCACCAGCGTGACGCTGGATCCAATAGAGCTATAGGAATAAATTTCTAACTATTGCAAAGTTGTTTCTTATAATCCGTGTCAGAACACATCGGATCTGACCTAATGGGTGCAACGGCACGTTGCCAGGTTGCCCTATTTAGATAGCTCTTTAACTTTTAACTCAAAGCCTGCTTTTCGCTTCATAAATCGAGTTGGATAAATCATAGATAAATGACCATCATCCAGCCCTTTAATCTGAGATGGCGCTGGGAACATCTGCGCATAGGATGGAAATCCTTTACGATATCTGTGCAACGATTTAATCGGCTTAAATCCACTTTTTAACATCAAACGAATGCTTGCAATATTTTCTTCACTAGCCGTTGCAAACACAGTATCTAGCGGAGCTTTTTTTCCATTAGTGTAGTTTATAAAGACAGGAAGCTTTGATTCTTGTAAAAACACACACCACCGATATAATGCCTTCATCACATCTGTTGCCAAGCCTTTACCACGAGCGGATGGATCCGCCATGATATAAAACTCGCTAACTCCGGCAGCTTGAAACAAACCTACTCCAACCAACATAACGGGGCGTCCTTGGTGAACTACAACAAAGCCTCCCGTAAGCTGATGATATCGCCAAGGGGTTGCATATCGCTTTACTGCGGCTAAGGATTCTTCTTTTGAACGAACATCCCCTGCCCCCCAATATTTCATGGTATCTGGGTCTGTGTAAATATTTTCAAATAGTTTTTGGTGAGCTGGGTTATTTTCTTGGCATCGTTCAAGGTAAAAGCCTTGACCAAAAATGGCTATGGGACTGCGCTGTTTACTATCCCAAAAAATTTGATTCTTTTCAGCTTGCTCTGCTAACGAGGGTGGCAGCTTATCCATAAAAGCAATTACCGCAAGCACCACATACATAATAGACCGCTTCATAGTCAAAACCCGTAATATATTAGGGTGTTATATCAGATTTATTCAGTCCTGCGAATAAAAAACACAGATGATTTACGAAACAGAAAAGATGCACATGTTTTTTTTGAGCATTGTTTATATTTTTTATTCTTATCTTCAATTCAGCTTGACTATCAAGGTGTAAATAGGGTAAAAGTGTACATCTTATGGCGGGTGTAGCTCAGTTGGTTAGAGCGCAAGATTGTGGCTCTTGAGGCCGTCGGTTCGATTCCGATCACTCGCCCCACCTTATTCAGTTGAATTGTTTGATTTTTCTGTTTAACTACATAGATGTATTCCCGTGAAAAGGAGATCCATCATGCCATCTCAACCACTACCAGCTGAAGCTGGTAGGTTGTAATTACAGACTGGAAGTCTCTGACTACTCTAAAGAGATATTAGAAAGGTTATTTGACTGGAAAGAGTCCGTATGATTGTTGATGTAGGCATTAATGATGTCATCAGTAACATTGCCGCTCGTTGAACTAAAGAACCCTCGCCCCCAGAAGTGTCTTCCCCAATATTCTTTCTTGATATTAGGAAACTCCTGCTGAATCTTTCTTGACGATCGTCCCTTTGCTATTTTTACAAATTCACTGACCGATACGTGGGGAGGTATTTCTACAAAAATATGCACATGATCTGCTGACAACACGCCATTGCAAACCTTAACACCCAGTTCATCAGCAACCTGTGCGATCACCTCACGCACTCGTAATCTTAATTCACCACTTAGAACTCGTTTACGATACTTGGTGATCCATACTAAGTGATATCTATGGTAAAATACGGTGTGGCTGGTTTTGCTATAATCTGTCATATGATACCCGTCGCGTTTCTCAAGCGCTAGCGCTTGAAGACTAAGCTAGGGTATCATATTTACTCCTTTTTTTCAATACCTCGCCTCTTTTCCTTTACCAAGGACTGAAGTCTTTTTCGCCTGGAAGGCGAAGGTTTTAACCATAAAGGGGACTATAAATCAAAGAGTAACTTACCCGATTCTGTCCGAAATGTTTTACCCGAACATGCCCAAGAAATTTATCGAGCCAGTTATAACAATGCCCACACAGAATATCACCTAAAAAAGAATCGAAATAATCCCACCGACAGTTTAGAAGAAATATGTCATAAAGTAGCCTGGTCTGCGGTAAAGAAAAAATACCATAGAAACAAAGATGGCAACTGGACAGAAAAGAAATAATCTTACTGAGATTGATTTATCTTTTGGAAGCAATCAAAGATTCTAATGCTGTAATGATTCCACCATCATTTAGAGGGATGGTTCTAAGCGGTGCTTTATTTGCAAGTAAACATAGATACTGTACATACAGGTCTTCAATTGCACGTCTAGCAATTTCATTATCACTGAATAATATCTCCGCAGTCGCAAACAGTTTTGAAACTTTAGGATCTTGAATCGTTACTCCATTCACGAATTCACATGCATTTAAGCTCGCTACTGAAAAGACTATAACAAAAAGATATTTATACATTTTCTTCTTCTTTTTTGATTTATAGTATAGAGATAAAACTTAAAATTGTCTTAAGAAATTTATTATAGCTGACTTCTTATAATCTGGGTATGCGTCACTCGGTCGTTAATGTACATTTTAGTACATGTCTCGCCTCGTTCCTGTACCCAAATTAAATTACTCTAGCTATAGAATAGTTAGCATGAAATAAAAAAGCCCTCGAAGATGAGGACTTTAAAAATCTCAAAAAGCGAATCAACTATCTCAAAAACTACCACACCATTATTATACGTGATTGGCTATATCAAGTCTTAGCGGGATGTTTTATTGAACGCGTTGGAATATTAGATACAAGGGCTTACGACCTTCTTCGATGGCTTTTGCTTCATATCGAGTATTTGGCCAATCAGTCGGCTTATCAAATGTACAGAGGACTTCCTTTAAATCAGTTCGATTCCGCAAATGCTGTACCATCCACTGCTGATAACTTTCGTGGTCTGTCGCCAAACGGAACTCTGCATTTAACATCAGTTTTGGAATCACCAAATTTAAGATATCGTTTTGGATAAACCGACGTTTATGATGGCGCTTTTTCGGCCATGGATCCGCAAACATTAAATAAAACCGAGACAAACACTCGTGATTAAATGATTTTAACACATCAAGAGCATTCCCCTGAAAAATACGAATATTGGAAATGTGCTGCTCTTGTATATGATTCACCAACGAGGCAACACCATTCATGAAGGGTTCACACCCAATGAAATTAATATCGGGATGCTGAACGGCTAACTGTGCGATATGTTCTCCACCACCAAAACCAACCTCAAACCATACAGGAGCTTTTTGATCAAAGTAAATGTCAGGATTAATTAAATAGTCGACCTCTGGCAATTCAATGGAAATTGTCGGAAACAGCTCATCCATCAGCTGTTGTTTTGTGTCTTTAATTGGGCGCCCTTGACGGCGCCCAAATGTACGTGTGCTTTTAGAAACTAAATCAGACATTATGCGTGAATTAATAAGTGAGCAAATTCGCTGCGTAATGTTTCAACTAGATCTAATTTTTCCCAACTGAACTCACCGTTTGATCCTGGTTGACGACCAAAGTGTCCATAGGCCGTTGTTGGCGTATAAATTGGACGGTTCAACTGTAAATGAGTCCGAATACCTTTTGGTGTTAGATCAACGATTTCGCCAATTTTCTTAGCAACTTCATAGGCATCATCAATACGTGTGTGATCACCAAAATCAACATAGATTGACAACGGATGAGCAACACCAATTGCATAGGACAATTGAATCGTACACTTGTCAGCAATACCCGATGCTACGATGTTCTTTGCTAAATAACGTGCGATGTATGCCGCTGAACGATCCACTTTTGTTGGATCTTTACCAGAGAATGCACCACCACCATGAGGGCACATACCGCCATAGGTATCCACAATGATCTTACGTCCAGTTAAACCAGAGTCGCCATCGGGTCCACCGATCACAAAGCGCCCTGTGGGGTTAACGTAGAAATCTTTTTCATCACACATCCAACCTTCTGGTAATGTGCGCAATACGATTGGACGAACAATTTCGCGAATTTCTTCTGCAGTAACGCCTTCAGCATGTTGAGTTGATACAACAACAGACGTTGCTTTTACTGGCTTGTTATCATGATATAATAAGCTGATTTGGCTTTTTGCATCAGGTCCCAAAATGCTGAGTCCATTGTGACGCATGTCCGCTAATTCATGAAGAATACGGTGCGCATATTGAATTGGCGCTGGCATTAATTCTGGTGTTTCACGGCAAGCATATCCAAACATAATCCCTTGGTCGCCGGCACCTTCTTCTTTTGAAGACGATGAATCAACACCCATCGCAATATCAGCTGATTGGCTGTGAACATACACATCAACATCTAAGTTTTTCCAGTGGAAACCTTCTTGTTCATATCCGATTTGACGAACGGCTTCACGTGCAATGTCTTCCATTTGCGCGTCTGTTAAAGCTCCACGAACTTCACCGGCCAACACAACTTTGTTTGTTGTTGCTAATGTTTCAAGTGCAACGCGAGCAAATGGATCTTCTGCTAAAAATGCGTCTAGGATACTGTCCGAAATACGATCGCATACTTTATCTGGATGTCCTTCGGATACGGATTCACTGGTAAATACAAATTCTTTCATTTTTCTCTTCTTTCTATTCAAATTGATTGTGACTGCCATCACAATACGGAGGGTTCTTTGTATGTTTACACATACATAGCATAACGTCTTTTGCGTTGTCACTTTGAAATTTTACCGAACGTTTGTTTTCGGTTTCTGTACGATGACTGCCATCACATAGTGGTTCAGTCGCTGAAAAACCACAACTACACCAGGAATAAACCACTCCCGGTTCAATATGCAGTTTATACGGCTGTTTTGAAGACATACTCTATTACTCTTTTTCGTTGGCGCAAGTATAAGTCGATTAAGAAAAAATTGCATCAGTTTTTTATAAAAACAATTTTACTTGAAATAATCAATCAGTATCCCTATCTATAGGGACATGACATCCATTTGAGGAAAAAACACAATGAAACGTTTACTGTTATCAACTGCATTAATATTGGGAACTTTATCTGGGGTAAAGGGAGTATTGCCCGATGTTCAACACGCCGTATCACCAACCGTTGGACAAGATCAAGCTGCGGCTACAGTAGTAGCTCATGTAGACCCACAACCTGCTCTTGAAACAGAAGAGCCCACAGCAGAAACAAAATTTGAGCTTATACTCAAACAACTTATGGCAGAAGTTGCTAGTTTGCGAAGATCCGTCGAGACTACATCAGAGCAGCTAGCGTCAAAAGTTATAGCACTTGAAAATAGACAAGGTACAATGAACGCTACCTTACTGCGATTGGCTCCACCTACCCCAGCTGTAGTTGCAGATATTGATGATTTATTTGCAGACGCTTTCACTAGCACTGATTTTTTGATAAAAGACAGAGCTTTGAAGACAATCTCCGAACAACTCAATACAATGGGACTCTACCCATCTAGCACAGCAGAGGCTCGTCAATCTATTGCAACATCAATCAATGAATTTATTAATAGCATTACAAACTATAAGTCTTCTACATATGGACTCCACAACTTTATGCCGTGATTGTGATGTGCACGTGTGTAGATTTATATTTATATGTATTATTTTTGTGTAGCGTAGAAAAAGAATCTACTTGGCGATTAGGTATTTTAGTCCCCATGGGTGGAGCTTCTACGTTAGGCGTATTTTTAGCCGCTTTAACTAAAATTTTTACTTGGTGGAAAGAAGGAAAAACCTCTGACGCAACAATTCAAATCCAAAAATCATGGAACAATATCTTCTCTAATCCACAAGAAAAAACTTTTCTTGTTAAAACTCTAACTCAATATTGGGTATCAAAAAACTTACCTGATTCCAGCGCAATTTTACGCAAAATATTTCTAACAGCTAATACCACCCAACAGTTGTATGCAGAGTTACAGAAATTAAACACACCTTTATCTACTTCTGATGCAGCCACGATCAACTAAAACTTGACAAATAAATCAGCCTGGTTTATATCTAAACTAGGCTGATTTATTGGAGGTTATTATGAAACAAACTTTCTTAATTCTTGTATTTATGTGCCAGGTTTCTTCTGCTGCCACAAAACTTACTGTCGAAGATGGTCAGATTCTTTCAGCCACATATCAATATATGAGCCAAACCCCCCTTCCAGATGGAATGTCTGTGTTTGGAAATCCTTGTCCGGGAAGCAAACCTTTCGATTTTGAACACATGAGCGATAGTAAAAGATCATGCTTTGATGCAGCTCTAGAACTTTCAAAACTTCTAAGAAGATCTGAATCCTATGCAGGAAACAGAGAAGAAAGACTTGAAGCTATTAAAAAGTCTTATAGCTTGCTTGTTGCAGGACTTTACAACCTAACACCATCTGCCATCAGATTTTTTCAGGAAGTCTTAGAAAATAGCACTGTATACAAAACCCCTATCTCTATTCCAAAGCAACCAGAAAGAGCGGCTAATTATAATAAAATTGCTAACTGGAAAATATATAAAGACACAAGACCGGATGATGCCTTTGAAGCCATTCGTATTGAACGCGAACGATTAGACGCTATTGCTGTTGAAGAAGAGGCGAAACGTAAAGCTGATGCCCGAATCAAAGCAGCGTTAACAACTCGACATCATACACATCATGAATCAGACGATGAGCACGCATCTGCAAGAGATCGCTTACTTCCTCGTGGAAAGCTTAAGGCTCACTAATCTTCAATAATAATTTAAGTTGTTATGGTTATGGAAGATTGTGTAGGAGTCCATCATGAAAAATGTTATTTTTCTTTCTGTATGTTTTCAAGTTTTTTTTAGCAGTATTTGTTTTGCTTCATCTCAATCTGAAAAAATCTTAGCTGAAGTAGAACGCAAAATGGATACCGTTCCATTGCCTGATGGCTGCTCTATTTTTGGAACCCCTATTATCGACACAGTAAAATTTGATACTGAGCATCTTGGAACTAAAGGGGGGAAAGCACATGCAATAGCAATAAGTCTTATGTATATTTTAAAGAATCCCTTAAAGAGTTCTAGTTTATTGTGGGGAGATGAGTACTATTCCGTTGAAGAAATTATGAATTTATATATGTCTTTGGTTAAAACACTTTATGATCTAACTTCAGATACGGTTGTATTTTTTGAAGGTCTATTTCAATATGGAGAAATTTGTGGAGTTCAAATACCAGGATTAGATATTAGAATACCCGCATCAAAAGCAAGATCTGACCTTTTTAAAGTGCTTGGTAAATGGCGAGTTCATGGAGGGGCATCTAAAGCTGATGCTCTTGAAGCCATTCGTATTGAACGCGAACGCTTAGACGCTATTGCTGTTGAAGAAGAGGCGAAACGTAGAGTTGAAGAATATACTCGAATCGAAGTAGCTAAAAAGACACAAGAAACAACATCAACGCTTCGACATCGTAAAGCTCATGGTGCTTATACTCTAGAAGATGACGACAGAGCAACGGTAAAGGATCCGTTACTCTCAAAGCATCCAAGATCGCATTATTAGAATGAAGGCGTCCGCAGATGTATAGATTACACTAACCTAATAATCTAACCTGTTGGGTGCAGCGTCACGCTGCCTAATCATCAATATGACTCAAACAGCTTTCCAAGAACCCATCAATGGCGCCATCCAATACGGCGCCTGTGTTACCAGTTTCATATCCGGTGCGCAGGTCTTTGACCATTTGATAGGGGTGCAAGACATAGGAACGAATCTGATTTCCCCAACCGTTGTCGCCTTTGATGGCATTCGTTTTTTGGGTTTCTTCTTCTCGTTTTCGAATCTCTTGTTCATAAATCCTGGATTGCAACATCTTCATAGCGGTTGCCTTGTTTTTATGTTGAGAGCGTTCGTTTTGACATTGAACAACAATCCCAGTGGGAAGATGTGTGATACGAACCGCAGAATCCGTCGTGTTCACATGCTGTCCACCTGCTCCTGATGAACGATAGGTATCAATGCGCAGATCTTTATCTTCAATCACGATATCAATATCTGTATCAATTTCAGGGTACACCCAAATGGATGCGAAACTGGTATGACGTCGCGCAGATGAATCAAACGGAGAAATTCGAACTAATCGATGAACGCCAGATTCTTTTTTTAACCAACCATATGCCATGTGCCCGGTAATTTTGATAATCGCCGATTTTATGCCGGCTTCTTCACCAGGGCTTTCTTCCATATACGTTACTTTAAATTTTCGTCGTTCAGCCCAGCGCGTATACATGCGGTATAACATTAACGCCCAATCTTGAGCTTCCGTCCCCCCTGCCCCAGAATGGACTTCAACGAAACATGGGTTGGGATCCGCCTCACCCGATAGCAAGGCTTCTAACCGCATAGTATCCGACTGTTTTAATAACGATTGAATCTGAGACTCACACTCTGCAATAAAGGCATCATCAGCAGATTCTTCTGCCATGTCAGCCAGTTCTTCAGCATCGTTAACACTGGTTTCAAGATTTCGAACGGCTTGAATTTTATCGCCTAATATCGTTTTTTCTTTTAAGATTTTTTGAGCATTCGCCTGATCGTCCCACAAATGGGGATCTTCAGATGATTGAGTTAATGAATCTAACCGAGTTAGCGCATTATCCCAGTCAAAGAAACCTCCGCAATACAGTGATATTATGACGCATCGTTTCGAATGCATCTTTCCATTCTTGGCGCATAATTACTTTGAATCCTTGTTATGATACGGGTTGTTGTCGCCCCCACGAAATACAAATCGTAACGGTATAGACGGCAAATTAAACGATTCCCGCAATGAGTTCACTAAATATCGGCGATAATCCTCTGGAATTTCCTTGGGTAAATTAGAAAACAAATGAAAGGTCGGTGGACGCGTTTTAATCTGCGTTGCATATTTCAACTTTATCCTGCGTCCGTTCACTAATGGCGGCGTATGACTTTCAACGGCATGGCGCAACCATTGGTTCAGTTGTCCTGTGGTCAATCGCACATTCCACAAACGATAGACTTCCAACACAGCATCCATAAACTTTGCAAGCCCAGTCTTTTCAAGCGCAGATGTTGTGATCACTGGCACTTGTTTAACCTGAGCAAAGTGATGCTGCAATTCATGTTGCACATCCGCCAAAATCTTTTTAGGATTTTCAGCAATGTCCCATTTATTCAGGACGATTACTAACGCCCTACCCTCATCTACCACATGCCTTGCAATCGTTAAGTCTTGCTTTTCAACAGGTACTGATGCATCCAATATTAACGCTGCAACGTTACAATATTGAACTGAACGCAATGCGTCCGTTACTGCCAGCTTTTCAATGGGGTTATCCACATTTGCACGACGACGTTGACCTGCCGTATCCACCAGTTTGATATGGTAATCTTTGTAATGCCAATCAATCTGGATAGAGTCTCGTGTTAATCCAGCCATGGGGCCTGTTAACTGGCGATCTTCTTTCAACAAGGCATTCACCATCGTGGATTTTCCAACATTTGGGCGTCCAATAATAGCTAATTCTATAGTCTTAGAATCGGGATCAACTTCAGTTTCTGCATCGCCTTCCATTGACAGACCATGTTTTTCAATACATTCCTGCATGGCTTCAAACAGGTCAATAAACCCTTCACCATGAACAGCAGAAATATAGACAGGGTCACCCAGTCCTAATTTAAAGGAAGTATAGTCATGTTGGAACCGAACACCTTCGGCCTTATTTCCCAATAAAATTACTGGCTTTTGATAAGATCGTAAGCGTGCTGCTAAATCTTCATCAATGGGCGTGACACCTTCACGAGCATCAAAAATAAAGAAAATAATATCCGCTTCATCCGCAGCTTTAAAGGTTTGAACCTCCATCAGCTGCTGCAATTCAGTGGCTTTATTGTGTTGTAACTCAGTACCAGCGGTATCAATAATTTGAAATTTTATATCAAATAAATCAGCGTCACCGTAACGTCTGTCCCGGGTAACCCCAGGCAGATCATGAATAATCGCCGTTTTCTTTCGTGTTAAACGATTGAACAACGACGATTTTCCAACGTTAGGCCGCCCTACAAATGCGACTTTAATCATAATATTCTATTCATACACCTTAATATCATTCTTTGGTGTTACGACGTAACACCTGTCTTTGACCACTATGGGGCTCATTGCAATCTGGTGATCCAATGTGATCGTTTGTTTAACGTCACCCGTATTAGGATCCATCATTAACACGGTTCCGTTGCTTGCAAACATCGTAAGTTGATTCGACAACAACACTGGACCATACCAATAAATAGGAGCCTCCGATACGCTAAACGTGTCTTCAGCGATTTTCAGTTGCTTCATCCATTTTACTTGCCCTGAAGCTTTTTTCAAACACATTAAACGTTGTTGATTATCCACAACAAACATGTGTGAATCCGTCAACGCTGGTGCTTGTAACGTCAAGATGGGTTGTTCCCAAACTCTGCGTCCAGTACTTGTATTATAGGCAATCAAACTGCCCGCATGAGACGATGCAAACATCAAATATTTATCCATGGCAACCGGAGCATACACATGTTGAATATTATTAATAATATTTCCAGGTGCAGCGCTAGAAATTTGATCGTTCCATACCATCGTACCGCTGGGGCTTAATGCCGCAATTTCACCGGATGCAAACGGAGCAATCACCTGAGTTGCAGTCACAGTTACATTCGCACCACCCAACAACATGGCCTCTTCTTGAATGCTTTGATACACCCATTTTTGTTGCCCTGTTTTGGTATCACGAGCTTCTAACATGTTATCAATGTTGGTATAAAACACTGTTGAATCTTGTACAACTGGGAGAATTCTAGCAATATCCGATAGCTGTTGCTGCCACACAACATCACCGTTATCTAAACGAACAGCCATTGCTTGGTCAGTGGATAAGCTTAAATAGCCCATATCACCGCTAACCGTAATGCCAGTCACTGACAGTGTGCGTTGCACTTGCTTATCAGAAACGTATTCTTTTTCCCACAGCAATGCCTGTGTTAACGTATCAAAACATTTTAAACGCCCATTGGTATCAACAACATACAACCGATCATTTTGAATGACGGGTGTGTATAACATTGTTTTACCATGTCCACTGCCACGTCCCCCATCAACTGTAGCAATATGTGTAAAACTGCCACTAAATTTCAAATGAGGAACAGTATGGGTTGTGTTATACCCTTGCATTTTCCAATTATCCACAGTCGTTGGAGCTGATAGCGCAACAGATTCAGCTTGAGCTGCCGCATCTGTCGTAATTGCCTTTGACTGTAAAATTAATTCCTTACGTTCGCCTTCTAACACCACTTTGTCAGAACATGACGATGCGAGTGTTGAAAGCGATATTAACGTTAATAATTTTTTATAGTTCATGCTGCTTATTCCTCAGCTTGTTTATTTTTTATCTTCTGTCTCTGATACAGATGCCGATTCAGCTGCCGGTGCTGCAGGCTCAACAGGCTTTGCTTCTGGGGCTGCTACAACTTCTGGCAATGTTGCAATTAATGCACGACAACGATCAACGATGGCAGTCTCTGGATTGTTAGTATCATTTATAACAACTTGGCAAGATTTGCGTGCCTCATCAATCTTTCCATCAATCTTTTCATAGTGCGCTAATAACTCCAAAGCAATCAATCGGCTGGCATTATCTTTTTGTGTCATCGCTTCTAAACGCTTTAACATCTCATCCCGAGGAATAGATTCATAGTTCTGTCCCAAGGAATGGAACGCACACAAATACGTACCAATGTTACGGTACACTGTTGGAAAATCATTATTACTAGAAATTTCCCAATAAATCTTTAACGCCTCTTCAGATGGCTTTGCATTTTCTTTTTGTTGCGCCAATAAGAATGATGCGCGTTGCAATTTAGCCATCACTGCATATCCAACGGTACGAGACGTCACGTCTTGCTCAATTGCTTCTAACGCTTTAAGCCCATCATCGTATTTGCGATTTACTAATAATTCCAACGCTGCTTCGTATTGATTTGCCATACTCATGCTTTGGTTTAAACGATAATTCTTTAATAAGCTAGCACCGCCGACTAAAACTAATACGCTTACAACAAATGCATAAAAATAACGGGAATACTGACGCCACAGCTTAAGCAGCTTGTCAGTTCTAACATCTTCGTTCACTTCGTGAATAAAATCTTTATCGCTCATGGGGTTTTACCTCGTGTTACATCAGATTATATATGATATACACTATGGGCATCTGTTCAATCAAACATTTAATGATTATTCCTTATTTTCTAACCCCCGTTCCCATGAATCCAAATTGAGTATCTAAACTTAAATTATCAGCTGGTTTCACAAAATATCCATCCTGTATAACCACTGCAGTTCCTGTTTCAAGCAGCGTTGACACTGTCACACATGTAAATCCTTTTTGGCGCAATAACGGAATAACTTTTTGTAAAAAACTGAGTGTATGTTTGGGTACATGATTACCATGCAGCAAAACAATGGATCCAGAATGTAGTTTGTCTACAAAGGCCTCACACGCAGATTGAGTTGCTGGATACCCTTCTAACCCAACATGATTCCACTGAATGACTTTTAACCCAAAATGCTGCAATCTCTGTAAAGATACGTCATTACATCGCCCATAAGGCAATCTAAATAATACTGGTTGAGGAGGTATTAAACTCATCTCGTCCCCCATGCCGATAGATAATGCTGTTTGCGCAATTTGATCTCGTAACAAGATATACTGAGCCTGAGTTGCTAGCACTTGTTGTTCGATCAGATCGACCGGCGCAATTCCAAAATTTGCATGAGACCATGCGTGATTTCCAATCTCAAACAACGGATCCACTATTAACTGTTGGGCAATATCAGGATGACTGCGCATCCATTTACCTGAAATGAACAATGTTGCTGGAACATTCTGGTCCCGCAAATACTTAATGACTTGACTTTGATACCCATTAACATTTGTACATAACTCACAGTAATCCAAGGTAATTGCTACGTATTTAGCTGCTGATTTGGAGTGAACAGATCGAATTGTCCCACGCCACCTATCTGACAACGAAGGCAGTTCCGGAACAATTGAATAATCAGGCATAGACTCATCCACCGCTGCTTTTTGGGGATTCAATACGCCACCGTATGAACTGGTTAGTTTATCTCCAGGCCATAATCGTTTTAATAAACGATCTGATCCGCTGCTTGGAGTTGCCCCCACCGTCTCAATTGATCCAATTAGAAACAGACATACACTCGCACATGTTTTGAACATAACCATCCCACGCTTTATTATATTAAGGATAGCATACGGTCAAACACAGGTAAAATGAGACTTTTGAGAAACTCTAAATCCGTGTCAGATCACATCGGATCTAAGCAACGTGCCGTTGCATCCACTGGAAATGATTTCGAATTCCGATAGATTTCTGATATTTTTTGAAAAAATTGAAATTTCTTAACTGCTGGTCTCGCGCCCCCGATGGGGCCCTCCCATCATCAATTCTCAGTGCGTGTCCTCCCCCCGCCACCACAACGTAATACAATTGGTATCTTTCAAAAAAATCGTTTTTGAAAAGTTACACGTCTTCCCAGGGATACCATCCCTGTTCATACTAGAACATAGTTCACGCAGCGCTGCGCTACTGTATATTCAGAATCGTCATTACGTATCAGATGCACCCACACTCAAGTGGGATCTGAGTTTACTAAAGTCCTACCACTTTCAACCTATCAGCTATTTCTTAACAAACTATGAACAGAATGAAGATTTAAATTTTAATTCAGTTAGACTATAATCAAGACCATGGAAAGTTCTACACATTATTGGGAAACATTAATACGCCTTGCCGAACAGGCTGCATTGCGTAACGAAGTGCCCATATCTGCGATTTTAGTTCACGATAACACAATTATAGCCATGGGGCATAACACGGTTGAAACTCACAACGACCCCACTCTACATGCAGAAATGCTTGTGTTAAAAGAAGGTTTTTCCAAGCTTGGTAAGCATCTTTCAGATTGTGACTTATACGTGTCTTTAGAACCCTGCCCCATGTGCGCTCATGCAATAAAACTATCTCAAATCAGACGTTTGTATTTTGGCGCTTATGATCCAAAAGGTGGCGGCGTCGAACACGGCCCTCGTCTTTTACATAACTTAAATCGCATCGAAATTTTTGGTGGGTTTTATGAGACAGAATTCAATAAACAGTTACAAACTTTTTTTTCTAATCTCCGTAAGACCTAACCCTCTTTAGAGCGCTTCTTACCCCCAGATATCCCCTTTTTTATCATCATTTTTTCTCGACCAAAAAATTTAGAATGAGGTTTATTATTTTTATTAAATTTTATTATTTGGGTTGCCTGTCCATGTAACGTATCACGATATTGAAATGGGTCTGACATTGCCGAAACGCTAGAAACAGCAGCAAACAAAAGCATTAGCATAAAATATTTCATTGTTATTATCCTATTGATGATTTAATAGTAATAATCGTTAACTTTTAAAAATAAGTTAAAAGATTGCTTAAAACCCCTTGACGAAGTTTTCAATTCAGGGTAAAAGATCATCAGTGTGTTTTTGCCCCTGTGGTGGAATGGTAGACGCGGCAGACTCAAAATCTGTTGTCCTTTGGGACGTGGGAGTTCAAGTCTCCCTGGGGGCACCAATCAAAATTCGAGTAAGGATAAAGAAATGGCTAGACGTTGCTCAGTAACCGGAAAAGGCGTTCTCGTTGGAAATAACGTAAGTCACGCAAACAACAAAACAAAGCGTCGCTTTTTGCCGAATTTGCAGAAAGCAACTCTATTAAGTGATGCATTAGGTGAAAGCATTAGTTTACGCCTAACTACAAAAGGTCTTCGCACTATTGAACACAAAGGTGGTTTAGACGCCTTTTTGATGGGTGCATCAAATACCGACTTAGACAAAAAAACTTTGCGTTTTAAAAAACGCGTAGCTATTGCTGTCGATCAGAAATAAAAGATTCCCGCTCTAGTTCATAGGGCGGGTTTTATTATCCCATGCTAGATTTAATATCTCATTATCAAACAGAATTCTTTTCAATTGCTCAATTATTGCTTAGTTGGATTTTCCTTTTTATCTGCACGTTTCGGTATGGAAAATCAGGAGTATACGTTTATATCGTCGTCGCAGTAATACTTTCTAATCTGCAAGTTATGAAATTTGGTCAGTTTTTTTGGAGCCAAGACCCCGTGGCCTTAGGCACAGTCGTATTTGCATCTACGTTTTTAGCTACTGATATTTTAACAGAATTCTATTCTGCTGAATCCGCAAAAAAATCTGTGATGTTGGGATTCATCGGGTTTGCGTTTTTTAGCGTGCTGATGATGCTGCAAATTTCTATTCCAGCCGTATCGACAGATGTGCTAGAACACTGCAATTTGACCGATGGGCACAACGCCATGGTGCAATTATTCACCCCTATGCCAATCTTATATTTATCCAGCATTGTTTCATACTTCATCAGCGAGCGCAGCGATATTGCAATCTACGTCTTCTTTAAAAAATTAACGAAAGACAAAGCTTTGTGGCTGCGCAGTATCGTTGCCGCGGCTATCAGTGCGTTTTTAGACACGGCTATATTTAGCATCTTGGCCTGGAAATTATTGACAACAACCCCCGTTAGCTGGTCTACACTAGTCTTTACATACATTCTGGGTAGCTTTTGGCCACGGGTATTAATTGCGATCACTGGCGTCCCCGTTTTGTATGTATTAAGGCATTACAAAGATCGTTGGATATCCCGCATTAATGTTTAACGAGCTGTTAATCGCAACGACTGAACACTTTGATCAAACTGAGGATAGAATTATATCCTCAGTTTGAATTTCCACAACCCTATGTCCAGCCCCACAAAAGAAGCTACTTTATCGCCCTAATCTCAGCTTCTGTTAAGCCTGTATACTTTTCAATTGTTGCTATAGACATTTTATCTATTAACATACCTCGAGCAATTTCAATCTTTCCTGCCAGGATCCCTTTTTCAATCAGCGCTTGTTCTTGACGTTCTCTTTCTTTTTGTTGAAGCTCTT
Organism: Candidatus Bodocaedibacter vickermanii; assembly: GCF_014896945.1. Taxonomy (GTDB): domain Bacteria; phylum Pseudomonadota; class Alphaproteobacteria; order UBA6184; family UBA6184; genus Bodonicaedibacter; species Bodonicaedibacter vickermanii. The sequence continues at coordinate 14,605 of NZ_CP054719.1, read as the reverse complement.
CAACCTTATCCATATTGTCTAAAAACTCTTGATGGCGTCTAATGCTATTATCAATAAATGGCAACAGTTCTAATCGCATTCTAACTCCGCTATTCGCCCCTTTTGTCTCTTCACATGCTCCCATAGTATGGGTTCCAATCACATGCAGATCTTCAGAGATAATTGGGCTACCACTACTTCCAGGCAAAGTGTTCGCTAAGTGATACACTATGTTCTGTGAATCAACGGTTTGTTCCCACCGGGCCCTACCCATAGACTCACTCATATGAATCGTTCCGTTCGGATGTCCTACGATTCGAAGCGTCTCTTCTTTTCCATTTAATATTTTAAGTTTCAATAATTCATCGATTTGTGTTTGATTTAACTTTAAACTTTCAGACAAGAAAACAAGCGCCACATCGTAATCTGAGTTAAAGCTCTTCTCCCATTCTGGATGAATAAAGCAATGTGTCGATACTCTTGCTGATCGAACGGCGTGTTGATCTGATACTGTCGCTGTCGTTAGCATATGATGGAATCTAACTTCTTCAGCTCTGATACGTCCTGTATTTGGATGGTTGTTAAATTGTGGTGGTAAGAAATTATGCGCGGCGGTAATGACAAGGTTTTTATCTAACGCAGCGCCACTTCCATAATAACTTGAACCAGATTCTTTATCTCCTCTCGGGAAAAACATTTCCAGTCGTCCAACAGAAGAGTACGGCTTTTTTTCAGACTCTTTAGGATCGATAATAGTGAAAGGATTACTTGAATCAACTATTATTTCAATTCTGGGTGCTCCCTCAAATGGTCCTTCTAGATTATTGAAATCAACCAAATGATACGGCATGCCATTACCGCTATCAATTCTTAACTCACTGATGATTTTTGGATTCAAACGCAAATTTTGCACCCCAGTATATTTGGGATACTTAGGCTGGCTAATCGTTACAATTCCTTTGTGATCCGAATGAACATATTTCCCCTCATATTCAGAAATGTATGGGGAGGTTGAGCGATCAGATTCTGGACTATGAGGAGCTACTCCAATAACAACAACAGCAGCACTACCGTCTGCGCGGTGCTTTTTGAGCAGGGGTTCATCTATCTCAGCCCCTATAATTGGAGCCCCCCAACCAATACATAGACTAACTGTATACACACTCAATAAAAACAGCTTATTTAATCTCATCGCGTTCTCCAATCTTAATTACGGTAGGCTCCTTAGCCTAAGGATAGAGCAAAATATAAATATTTCAACTCAATTATTTGCCACTATAAAGTGTTGCTCAGGCATGATTTTGCCTGGAAAACCCAACTAGAATTCGTTTACATCTGCCCTAGATTTAGGACGTGCTTATGAGCTAAAGAATCCTCTGCTGTATACTGTTATACGACGACTACTATTGGACCCTTAACGAGCTGTTAATCGCAAAGATCTAACATCTACATCAAGTTCTTCCCCGTCTAACATAAACACGTGCTCACTCGTATCACTATCAATGACATCGCGATCTGGCTTAATGTCATCAAAGCCACCTCGATAGATCACTAGCGTAAAGGCTAAGTTAAGCAAGGGAAGTACAACTTCATCACTTTCGGCAACAAACCTCCATACAGATTCAGTGACGTTACCGGGAACAAAGGGCTCATGAATATTTTTCCTTACCATCGCAATAATGCGATAATTGCTTAAGCTATGTCCCGTTGCATTCAATAATGAAATAGACAAAAGACCCGGAAGTCTTGGATGATATTCTGTAAATTTTTCCACCGCAAATCTTGGGTCTGCTGGTTCCGCTAACTCCTTTTGAAAATCAGCGGCAAAAAGATTGGTTAGAGCTGTTAAAAAAATTATTCCACATAATACCTTACGAACGATTGTTTGCATGTTCTTATTCCTTTACTGTTATTATTCAGCATCAGATTCCACAACATTCTGAAAACATCAGCCATCTTGTAAGTATTGCACAATGATTTTCTTAATTTTGTGATACTATGATCATCCCTGAAATACATTAATACTTTCTTAATCTTTAAAGAGTATCCTTAGCTTTCATATATTTTAATTACCTGCTTGACTTTCAAAAATATATCCCTACAATGAAACTTGATGAGATAATCAAGTGACTCTTTTGTAAACACATCACCACGACACTAGTTGTGACGTTGTAGCGGGCCTAGAAAAATTTAGACTTCAGGTGTTTGACTAAAGACGAAAGCCACTTAGGTGGCAGAACGATTAAGGACTCGAATATATTAACCTGAATAAAACTAGGAGACTACAATGGCTAAAGGTACTGTAAAATGGTTCAACGCAACTAAAGGCTACGGATTCATTCAACCAGAAAATGGTGAAAAAGATGTTTTCGTACACATCACAGCTTTAGAGCGCGCTGGCTTGCGTTCATTAAATGAAGGCCAAAACGTTGCTTATGAACTAGCAACCGATAAAGGTAAGGTTTCTGCTGTAAACATTCAGCTTGCATAACCTCCCCTTTTTTATACTTTAATCAGATATAGAAACACGTTGTTTTTTCAAACTACGTGTTTTTATGTCTTTAATGGAGAAAATACACAGTGAATGATACACAAAACCCTACCCTAGCACAAACACCCTTTGATACATTAGGCGTTAGTGCACACTTAGTAGCTGCACTACAAAAACTTAACATCACTACAGCTACACCCATTCAAAAACAATCTATCCCTTTACTTTTAGAAGGTAAGGATATTTTAGCATCTGCCCAAACTGGGACAGGTAAAACGATTGCTTATTTACTTCCGATTTTGCAAGGCTTGTTGTCATCAAACGATGACTCAACAGCATTAGTTCTAGTTCCAACTCGCGAATTAGCCGTGCAAGTTAAAGACAGCATTTTAGACGTATTAGGTCGCGGATCTTCGATTTTTACTGCCGTACTTATCGGTGGAGAACCTATGGCTCGTCAATTTGCGCAATTGAAACGTCGCCCACGCATCGTTGTTGCAACACCTGGTCGCTTAAACGATCACTTGCAACGCGGCAGTGTAAAACTAAATACGACACGCTACCTAGTATTAGATGAAACAGACCGTATGTTGGACATGGGGTTTGCGGATCAACTAGAGGCGATCGTTGATTGCTTACCTAAAAAGCGTCAAACTATGATGTTCTCGGCAACTATGCCAGGCAACATGATGAAACTCGCTAGCAACTACTTGAACGACCCACAACGCATTGCCGTTGGAGTTGAAAACCAAGCCGTTGCAAAAATTAAACAAGACATGGTACGCACGTCTCAAGGCAATAAATTACCTTTATTGTTAAAAGAATTAGACCAACGCGAAGGTTCTGTTATTATTTTCGTAAAAACGAAAATGGGCGCAGAACAACTTGCAAGTCAATTGCGCGATGAAAACCACAGTGTTGATGCCATCCATGGCGATCTAAAGCAAAACCATCGTACAAAAGTAATTCAGGCTTTCCGTAATCGTAAAAGCCGCATTATGGTTGCAACCGATGTTGCCGCACGTGGATTAGATGTGCCTCACATTCAACACGTGATCAACTATGACTTACCACAATGCCCAGAAGATTACATTCACCGCATTGGTCGTACGGGTCGTGCTGGTGCTGAAGGCTTTGCTTTGTGCTTTGTTGCCCCAAATGAAACTGGTAAATGGAATGCGATTCATCGCTTAATGAACCCAGGTGAAAAAGGCGCGTCTAGTGGATCAAGCGATGATCAATTCCCACGTCATCAAGAACGTCGTCGTAGCGGTAATGGTCCATTTGGTGGAAAACCACGCTCTGCAAGCGGTGGTTCACGCGGCGCATTTGGAGCTCCTAAAGGCGACGGTGGATTCGATGGAAAAAAACGCTTTGGCAAGCCTCGTTTTCCTCGCGATAACGCTGATGCTGCGGGTGGTAGAAGCTTTGATAAGCCTCGCTTCCCTCGTGATAATGCAGACGCATCTGGTAACAAAAGCTTTGATAAGCCTCGTTTCCCTCGTGATAACGCTGATGCATCAGGCAACAGAAGCTTTGATAAGCCTCGTTTCCCTCGCGATAACGCTGATGCACCAGGCAATAGAAGCTTTGATAAGCCTCGTTTCAAATCAGCGTCTGGTGATTTCAAATCTGGCAAACCTTCGTCTATCCAAGATAGCGTTAAAGGCGGCATAAAGAAGTTTTTCTCAAAACCTTTTGGCAGCAAAAAACGCGGCTAATTATTAGCCTAAACAAAAAAAACCTCCTGAAGTAACCATCAGGAGGTTTTTTTAATACACAGCGCATTGTTTAAATCCAGTAGGCTATGTTGTTTCATAACATTCATTTAAAAAACACAGCGCTAAAACTCCTTATTTCGACACTGTATAGGTTCAATACAAGCGTGATATTGGCAGCATGATGCTGCACCCAATAGGCAACGTGCCGTTGCATCCGTTAAGTTAGATCCGAGCAGCGTGACACTGCACCCAATAGGCTATAACCGAATCGCACAAACACGGATTACAATTTTCACACACCGTATTACCCATTGAGTCCAGGGATCATAATGCTGGCAACCTGAGGTGCACCCATTAGATTAGATCCGAGCAGCGTGACGCTGCACCCAATAGGCTATATCCGAATCGCACAAACACGGATTATAAGAAAACACGCGCTCGTTGCACCCGTGTTAATAAAGGTTAATATTTCGTTAACGCGATTTTTTTATCACCCCCCGCCCTAGTCACCCTCAGTGACCTTCGGGTGGGGGGACAAAACCCACACCCTAAATCGAGACTAAATAGACGAAGCAATCCGTCATTTCTTCACGAAACGGTGGGCTAAAATAATAATGTATGAGCGCTCTAAACTTACAATACTTCACAAATGTTAACAAAAGATTGACGAACTGTAGATTTTTTATCTTTAAGAACATTTTCCGTAAAGTATAAAAATACTCTCTCAGCACTGTGTCAGAATTAGAGGCGTTTATGAAATTTCTTTGCCGCTATTCATCGGGAGCAAGCTCCCAAATTTTTGCGCACTTGCCGCTATAAAAAAAGGCTCCCACACACGGAAGCCCTTTAGAAAAGAAGACACGAATGGATTTACATTTGGAATCCAAATACAAACGCCAAGCGATCGCTAATCATTGAAACATCTTCTAATTTTGCCTCAGAAGTATCCCCTTCATTTTTATGCGCTAAAGAACGTTGGTATTCATAAAACACGCCGGCCATCCAATTGCCTTTAATTTTGAAATCGACACCAACACGACCATGCCAAGTCCATAACAACTCATTTTTACCTTCCTTGTTTTTTGGAAAATCAGCATGAGCCCCTTTTAGCTTTGCGGTATCTGTAAAGGCATATAGTGCCCCCATACCACCACCCGCGTAAACCATCATGTTACACCGGGCAAAACCTAAACGGATGGTTGCTTTTGGATCATATAAAAAACTAAAATCGTTTTTATCGCCTGTTGACATTGCGCCAGACATTCCAAGCAATGTTGCATCAATTCCACCATAGAAACTACCACCGAATACTTTACCCCAGCCTCCAGCAATACCTAGGTATAAAGAACGCGAACCCGATCCTTCGGTTGCGTCAGTAACTGCATCATTTTTTTTATGACTTTTTCCAGACCCCATCACTGCTGCATCTGTACGCACATAAAATCCATTCCAGCATGCTGCCGATACCTCTGAAGCCAACAATAAGGCTGCAGTTGTCATTAATAACTTTATTTTCATCGTTTCACCTTTATAGTTTTATTAGTAAATAGTATAACGTTTACTCTGGAATTACCAGGCAGCAAAATAATTCAGATCGATATGAGATCTAATTGCAACGATTAATTACAAAATGCGTCAACTGCATTAAGACATCTTTTAATCGACTGTCCGAAAATACGTCTAACGCATCCCTCGCTTTGGCAGCATATTCTTCTGCCAAAGTTTTAATGGTGGGAATTACAGCATATTCGGACAATAATATTTGAACCCAGTTCAAGTCTGCTTGATCACGATTTATTTTCACGATTGTCTCTTGAAGCCTTTCCAAGCTTCTGGATACGCCTGCCATTCTTTCTAATAAAACAATCAAGGGCAGCGTAACTTGACCTTCAAAAAAATCATTTCCGATGGGTTTTCCTAACCCAGCTTCATCAGCGGTATAGTCCAATACATCATCAATAAGCTGGAACGACATGCCTAAATTATGTGCATAAGATTTTAATCCTGCGATTTGATCAACCGTACCCTTTGCAACAAGCCCCCCTAATTCTAAAGCTGATTCGAATAACACAGCAGTTTTAGATTGGATAATTCCAAAGTAATCTTCACGGCTTACAAACGTAGTTGCCTTTGCACTAATTTGCAGGACCTCTCCTTCGATAATTTTCTGAGTCGTTTGAACAAATAAATTTAAGATATCTAAAGAGCCCTCTTGAACTAACAATTGAAACAGCTTTGCAAATAAAAAGTCACCTGTCAGTACGCTCATTTGGTTTCCCCAAAGAGTATGCGCCGTGGGTTTCCCCCGTCTTAAAAGACTTTCATCAACAACGTCATCATGCAACAGTGTCGCTGTATGTAAAAACTCTACACAAGCTGCCATTGTTACTGCCCGTTCATCTATTTCCCCACAAAGTTGTGCTGCTGCCAACGTCAACAGGGGGCGAATACGCTTCCCCCCCGATTCAATAATATGGGAACTGATCAGCGGCAATACTGACACTTCGCTGTACGCATTTTCTTGCAAAATTGTGTCAACGCACTTAATTTTATCCGCAAACAAAAAAGCTAATTCGCTTAATGGATTCAGATCCTGTCGCACTGCTATAGATGTAGAGATCAACATTACTACCTTTTATTACTTCTTATTATAAAATAAACTTTGATACATCAATATTTTGAGATAGTTTGCCTACCATCTCTTCAACATAGTCTTGATCAATAGCATATGACTTGCCTGAGTTTTCCGATGCATTAAAACTAATCTCTTCAAACAACTTTTCCATTACCGTATGCAATCGTCTTGCTCCAATATTTTCAACGCTTTGATTCAAATTAAACGCTAATCTAGCAAGATGCTTCACACCTTCCTCAGTAAAATTAACCCCAACGCCTTCTGTTTCAATCAATGCTTTATATTGTTTAAGAAGGCTGTTTTCTGGTTCGTTTAAAATTCGAACAAAGTCTTCTTCTTTTAAAGGTTCTAATTCTACACGAATAGGCAACCGCCCTTGCAATTCAGGTAATAAATCCGAAGGCTTTGAAACATGAAACGCCCCCGATGCAATAAACAATATGTGATCTGTCTTAACGGGACCATGCTTTGTAGTGACAGTCGTTCCTTCTAATAACGGTAACAAATCCCGTTGTACGCCTTCTCTACTAACGCTACCATCACGTTGACTGCGGCTACAAATTTTATCCACTTCATCCAAAAACACGATACCATTTTGTTCGGTTTCTCGAATAGCAGTTTCAATTATAACTTCTTTATCCAACAACCTATCAGATTCTATTTGGATCAATAGTTTTTTGGCTGCTAAAACATTCATTTTACGAGTTTTGGTACGCTCTCCCCCAATTGCTTTATTGATCATATCTGACATATCGATCATGCCCATTTGCATTTGTCCACCAGGAACATCAAATGAAGAGAATGGATTACCTCCTCCAGTATCAGGCACTTCAATATCAATGGTTTTATCGTTCAATTGTCCAGATTGTAAGCGCGCACGAAAGGTATTTCGGGTTTCTTCCGATGCATCTTTTCCAACCAATGCATCAACTATTTTTTCCTCTGCTGCACCTTCAGCTTGAACTTTTACATCGTTACGGGATTCTTCTTGCACTATATTAATAGCGGCTTCCACTAAATCGCGAATGATTTGCTCAACATCTCTACCAACATAACCAACCTCGGTAAACTTGGTGGCTTCTACTTTTACAAAGGGTGCATTATCAATCTTGGCTAATCTGCGCGCAATTTCTGTTTTTCCAACGCCTGTGGGCCCTATCATTAAAATGTTTTTAGGGCTAACTTCTTCGCGCATGACTTCGTCCAACTGCTGACGACGCCAACGATTTCGCAATGCAATCGCGACGGCTCGCTTCGCTTGATCTTGACCGATGATATATCGATCTAATTCGGATACGATTTCTTTTGGGGTAAATGATTTCATCCTATAAACTTTCAAACACAAATTTATGACTGGTAAATGCACATATATCAGCAGCAATTGTCATCGCTTGATGTGCCATTTCATCCAATGGCATTTCTGGACATTTTGCATACAACGCTCGTGCTGCACACAATGCATAGGCACCACCAGATCCAATTCCTATAATACCATCTTCCGGTTCTAAGACGTCGCCAGTCCCAGTGAGTATTAACGAAGCCTCTTTATCAACAACGGCCATTAAGGCTTCTAACCTGCGCAAGTATTTGTCTGTTCGCCAATCTTTGGCAAGCTCTACACATGCACGTTTAAGTTGCGCTGGATATTGTTCTATTTTTCCTTCCAACCGTTCGAACAGTGTCATTGCATCTGCGGTTGCACCCGCAAAACCGACAATGACTCGACCTTCAGCTAAACGGCGAACCTTATTTGCGTTACTTTTTAATATAATTGATTGCCCCATGGTAACTTGACCATCTCCCGCAACAATGACTTCACTGCCGCGACGAATGGATAAAATAGTCGTACCATGCCAAGGACTTAACCCGTGAGAACTGTGAGAATCCATACCAACCTTCCTTCTTGTAAGTGAAGTATACCCAAAAACCATAGAAGATGAAAGCCGTTTCAGGATTTTTATCCCATGAAAACTACGTCCAAATACTTGACTTTCTGTATGACTCCCCTATATATATAAGGAAAAGTTTTAAAGGAGATTTTTATGCGCTGTTTATCAAAACTACTCTTAACAACTACACTATTAACAACTACAACAACCTATGGTGCCGCCGCTATAGACTTCTATAACGCAAGTACACAAACTTCCATTTCAGCAGAACCTCAAGATAGCATTTGCACTTTTGAACGGGTTGTTAGCGCTACGGCTACAGCAACCTATGATGCAGCCGCCATAAAACCCTTTAAGGTACGCAGCACACAAACTTCCGTTTCAACAGAAACTCAAGATAAAATTGACGCTTTTAGACAGCTTGTTAGATTTAATGAAGACTTTAACGTTTCCGATGCGGCTGAACTTCTTTTCGATCCCGCACTATATCCTTATATTTCATGGAGATCTGACGAAAAAGATGAGGGTGTATTTGATCAAATAAGCAAAATTATGAACCTAATGCGTACGCCAATGTTCAATCGTAATAGCTCACTCTTATTCCGAGTATTACACTCCATTAGATCTCCAGAACGGCTAGAAGAAACACTAGATTCAAGTCATGAATCAAATTCATCTGTGTTACCTAGTCTTATTGATGACACTTTACGTTGGAGACACTATAGAAACGTTGTAACACATTTCAATTTAACGTTTAGACCCGACGTGCGCTTAAGGCTATATTTGGAGCTAGTGCACCGAACCAATATCACGCCTGATAGTTTGGGTCATCTATTAAGTGCGACCATAGATTTAGCTAAAATGTTTATGATTGAACCTAGCGCTACATTTGTTAACACCGTTTTAGAATTTAAAAAAGACAAAGTAGACCGTCTCCCATCTGAAGAAAACTCTGATTGTTACGTTTCTTTGCGATATCCATCCCTTCCCGATATTCAAGCAGAACAAGAAAGAGCCACACAAGAAATACTTGATGACTTAACCCATATTCTCACTCAGCTTCAACGTAGTTTAGACAGCTCCGACAGAGTGACTACGACAACCATTGGTGATCTTTTTTATGCTTTTCGATATCCATCTTCTGCCGATACTCACACAGGAAAAACCCAACACGAAAAAGCGCTTGATGAAGTAGCTAAGACTTTCTCTAACCATGAACGTGATTTAGACAAATCTTTCTTGAGGGCTAACGAACGCATTGATCATTTAACATTAAGACGTTTTGGCCCCAATACACTAGAAAAAATATATGCTGAATTAGCTAGTATATTCGCTAATTTTGAACATCATTTAGACGAATCCTTCGCGAAGACTAAGGCAACCATTGATCTAATCTTAACAAGCTTTGGTCCCAACGCATTAGCGTTTTTTAAAGAAATATTTGAACGTATTGCAACACACCCACGTACAAAACCAGCCGATAAGATAAAGGCAGTAGAACTATTAATACAAGCCGGTGCCTCTTCAGACGTTTTGGTTAAAGTTCATTGCGATTTAGCAAATGATACCTCTAGATCTGTCGATGACAGATTAAAGAACCTTCATAAACTTTTAGAGCTAAATGCTAAAGTTGCAATTCTTTTTCCTGCGCGTGCTATTGCAACTAATGCAACAGTTGATATTCAAGACCGTCTGACAGCTGCCAGTTTGCTTTCAGAAATCCACACAGCTAAGAACGACGCGATAAACATCTATACTCAAATAATGGAGACAGTAAACAATAATTCCCTTGATGCACGAGAAAAAGCTATTTACTTATTTAAACTAGGACTCGGATTCCACAAAGCCGGAGATATTAATAAAGGCTTAGCTATGCTATCGCAGTCGATTATAGATTTAATAGGAAAAATTAATAAGAAGACAGATATCCTTATACCTTTTATCCCTGATGACGTTATCATGGCTACAGAAATATTATTTAATGCTGGAAATTTTTGGCCCCATAAAGACGCTGCAACACGTCTGATACAATGGGTTATTTATCAACCTGTTACGGGGGGATTTTATCAGGGATCAATAATTTTTGCCGCTGAAACTGCCGAAAGAATGGGGTCTTTAGACACATCTAGAGAATGCGTAGAGCATATGGAACGCTATGAAACGCGCGAAAAATATAGAGATAGAATTACTGCTTTGAAGGCTAAATTACCTGCGATCGCTGCTGGTTCATAATAACATACAGAGACCTCCCCCCTATTTATTTGGCAGGGGGGAGTCTTAAATTAAGACTCGTATTCCAGTCTGATCCAAATGATACGACTGTGTTGAATAGTGTGCTAACCCAGAAAATAAGCTGTGGTCTGTTCCCGAATACCATGCTTGAACATTTAAACTATTTATTTTTTCGAACAATATATGCCTGCGTTCAGAATCTAAATGAGCCGCCACTTCGTCTAACAGCAATATATTAACTCCTGGGTTTCTTAGTGTTTGCAACTTCACAAACGCTAAAATTATCCACATCAATAATATCTTTTGCTCACCCGTTGAACACACAGCAGCATTTAGATTTTTCAATGTATGAAACGCTGTAAAGTCCATTTTATGCGCCCCAACCTGCGCCCCACCTATTAAGGCATCTAACGATCGATTATCTGCCAATTGCCTTAATAGCGTTTCCTCTTGATCCACCAAGGAGCTTTCATTTAAGCCAAGCTCTATCCCCTCAGTGAACTCTAATCTAGCGGCTGGAAAATGAGCATCATCTGAAAATGGGTGTGCCTCTTGTAGCAACTGTAAGGCTTCCACTCTACGACTTGCAATCGCAATGGATTCTTGCGCCATCGTTATCTCTAAAGCATCCAACCAATGTTTATTCGATGAACGCTCTTTTAACAAACGATTGCGTTCCATCATTGCATGTTTGTATTTAGACAATCGTTCAGCATGTAATGGATCAAATCCATACACCAGTCGATCAAAGAATTTTCGACGAATGCTACTGGGTTCTAAAAACAATCGATCCATGGCTGGTGTTACCCAATTCACACTCAGAAAATGCCCCAACTCTAAATGAGTTTGTATCGCATCACCTTGAACTTTAACAATACGTCGTGAAACATTCGATGGGTCTTGCCCCGTTGCAATAGATACGATATCTTCACCATCAAATATATGAGCATTCACAGCCCAAGGTGATACCTGTCCAAACTGCATGACATCGATGATTTTAGATTTTCGAAGTCCACGACCAGGTGATAAGAATGAAATAGCCTCTAATAGATTCGTTTTACCCGCACCATTCAGTCCAGATAAAACGATATGCTTAGAATGTAAATTAAGATCTAAATATCCATACGAACGAAAATGACTTAGGCGTAACCGTTCAACTCCTATCGTTTGCATTCGTAACGACTAAACCCTCATCGGCATTAAAATCGTCAACGATGCATCATCGCCCACATCTGTAATCAATGCAGCCGTCGCTGAATCTTGCAAACGAATTTCAACCTGTCCTTCTGAACTAATGTGCGAAAGATCCATCAAATAACGTCCATTGAATCCTATATCCAAGGGCTCCGCAGAATATTGCGCATCCACCGATTCTTTCGCAGAACCAAATTCAGAACTTGGCGCTGAAATATCAATACGATTATCGTGAATGTTTAATTTAATCGGACGCATTTTATCAAACGAAATTAATGAAACACGCTCTACGGCTTCTAAAAATTGCTTTTTATCCGCAACAACCATTTTTTGGTTATCATAGGGAATTAAGCGTTCATAGTCTGGGAATGTTCCATCGATTAAGCGGCTGGACATAAACGAATCACCCGCTTTAAAACACGCCTGAAATCCTGATAGTGCAACCTGAATATCGCCTTCATGTTTTTCAAGAAATTTAGACAGTTCAAGAACCGTCTTGCGCGATAAAATAATGCTTGGCATTGATTCGGCACCTTCAGGAACTTGAACCTGGGCACACGCCAATCGATGAGAATCCGTAGCCGCAGCTCTCAAAACAACATCACCTTTTGATTCCGTAACATGCAAACAAATGCCATTTAGATTATAACGGGTTTCTTCCATCGACATTGCGAATTTGGTTTTATCGATTAAATACCGCAATTCCCAAGCTTTGATTGTGAATTTAAATGCATAAGAATCTCCATTGCCAATGACCGGGAAATCATCTCCGTTTAAACAGGAAATATTAAATTTAGATGCACCACATTCCAAAACAACCTGTCCATTAGACCGTGTTAAATATACAGGTTGATCGGGTAACTTGCGCACAATTTCATTTAATAAATGAGCTGGCAACGCTACCTTACCGCCCTCTTCAACTGTAACTGGAAATGTCTCAACTAAGCTTATATCCAAGTCAGTAGAGCTCATCATCACGCTGTGATCTTTAACCTGAACAAGAATATGCGCCAAAATGGGCATCGTATGTTTGCGTTCAACAATGCCTCCGGCTTGATTCAACGCATTTAGAAAAATGTTTTTATCTAACGTAATTTTCATTTTATACCTGCAATACCCGTTTTAATATATCTACATCTTCAGCAAATGCTATATCTTCCTTGCTCATCGCCTCAATCTTTTTGACGGCATGCATCACTGTCGTATGATCTTTTCCACCAAACTTACGTCCAATCTCTGGTAAAGAGCTTGTGGTTAGCATCTTTGATAAGTACATCGCAATCTGTCGTGGTCTTGCAATATCAATGCTTCTTTTAGAGGATAACAGATCTGCTACTTTAATGTCAAAATGCTCTGAAACTTTCTTTTGAATATCTTCAATTGACACGCGTCGATCATTCGATCGAATCAAATCTCTCAATACTTCCGTGGTCATTTCAATATTAATATTACGACCCACCAGTGTCGCATGTGCAACAACGCGATTCAACGCGCCTTCCAATTCTCGAATATTTGACCCAATTTTATGCGCCAAAAAGTCTAATACATCTTTAGGAACAATTGTGCTTATTTTTTCAGCTTTAGCCTGCAGAATTCCCAAACGTAATTCGTATGTGGTCGGATGAATATCAGCAACCAACCCCCAACCTAGTCTAGACCGCATGCGTTCTTCAATCCCAGAAAGGTCTGATGGCGATTTGTCCGCAGATAAAATAATTTGCTTCTTTTGGTCAATCAGTGCGTTAAAAGTATGAAAGAACTCTTCTTGGGTTGAGTCTTTACCGCTAATAAACTGAACGTCGTCAATCATCAGAACGTCAACAGAACGAAATCTCTCTTTAAAAGACATTGTATCTTTATGGCGCAATGCACGAATAAACTGATACATGAACTTTTCTGCAGACAGATAAATAACTTCACGTTCAGGATGATGCTCTTTAATATGCCATGCAATCGCATGCATTAAATGAGTTTTACCTAGTCCAACCCCTCCATATAAAAACAATGGATTAAAGGGAACTTCTTTTGATTCGCTAACTCGTAATGCAGCAGCGTATGCTAATTCGTTAGTCTTACCCACGACAAAGTTTTCAAATGTAAATCTGGGATCTAATCCCAAGCTTAAAGCATCTTCTGTGTCTTCTGTCTTTGTGTTTTTAGATAACGCTCTCATCATCTTTTCAGTTTGCAGTTTTGCATCAAATCGATGGGGTGGTCCAATCACTATGTCCAATGTAATCACAGACGCATTTTCTTTTCGTACCAACCGCATCAACGCATCACGATAATGAGAATCAACCCAATCACGCATGAATGCTGTGGGCGCCAAAACTCGCAACACGCCCCCGTCAATTGAATCAACAATTAATGGAGCAATCCAATTTTTGAATACAGCTTCGCCCTCTTCCTCACGGAATTGGTCACACACATGCGTCCACAGAATATCCTGTATTTCATCCCCCAT